>JAEYRW010000006.1 GCA_023435435.1 Bacillota bacterium
CTTCTTCCGTGGGTTCCACGGTCACTTCTTCCGTGGGTTCCACGGTCACTTCTTCCGTGGGCTCAACGGTCACTTCTTCCGTGGGCTCCACGGTGATTTCTTCCGTGGGCTCCACGGTCACTTCTTCCGTGGGCTCCACGGTGATTTCTTCCGTGGGCTCCACGGTGATTTCTTCCGTGGGCTCCACAGTGGCTTCTTCCGTGGGCTCCGCGGTGGCTTCGACCGTCGCCTCGACCTGCGCCTCTTCCGCGCCCTCGGCGAACCCCTCGATCGCGGGAGCCACAGCCAGTAATAAGCTAAGCACGAGCGCGAAAAGTGTTTTCAGTTGGCGTCGCATCGATATCCCTCCTCCAAGCAAAGAAAAAAATGGTTACAATATCAATACGATTATATACATAATCGTAATGAATTGCAACCATTTTACGACAATTTTGGAAATAAATTACAGGGAAAACGTAGCCTGGTAGAGCATTTCATCAAACTCCGTGCGCCGGTTGGGGCAATTTTCCCGCCGGCAAAGGGCACAGTTGACGTATTCCTTTCCAGAAACGAAGTAAATGCCCGAAAGCGACTTGTAGGGAAGCATGAGGCATGTTTCCGTCAGCCGAATCCCGATCTCGCCAAAGACGTCGCCCAGCATGCGGAAGAGGGGCACCTGCTCGGTGATGGGAAAGTCGGAAAGGGAGCCGGGGTTCATGCTGCTCACGTTTTCGGAACCCGCGCGCTTCTTGATCTCCCCGAAGCACCGCGCGCTCGCCTGATAGAGGATGCGCTCGGAAATGGAATCGACCCAGTACCGCGCGAGGGGATCGGCGGTGGCCAGGGCATACTCGTAAAGCTCGCGCCCACAGGTAACCGCGTAGGCATACGCGTGGGCGACGCCCTCGAAATTCGTCCACATGACGCGGCTCTGAAACACCTCGCCGCCGACAAGCGTCCTCGCGTCCTCCCGCCGCACGTCAACGGGGCGATACATGTACTTGGGGCGCGCGATGCGCATGCATTCGTCGTAGATTTCCCGAAATTCGTCCTCGAATTCCTCATCGATGGAGAGCGGCTTCCTGAGCGCTTCAACGCTCAGCTGAAAGGGAATTTCCCTTCTGACGACCGGTTCCATGGCGCCTCCTCACTCCGCGCAAGCGACCCCGAAAAGTTCGCGGATGTCCCCAATTTCGTATTGAATGACAGCGCCGTCCGGGCGCCGCAAACGCTTTGGGTTATACCAACAGGCGTCCACGCCCGCGTTTTCCGCCGCGCGGATGTCCGATTGGAGCCCGTCGCCCGCGAGAAGCGCGTCCCACGCGTCCACGCCCAGCCGTTCCAAGGCGTGAAACACGATGCGGGGGTCCGGCTTCTGACAGCCCACCTCGCCGGAGATGACGAAGGCGGAGATGTGGCGCATGATGGGCGATTCGTCGAAGCGCGCATGCTGAACCTCGGCGATTCCGTTGGTTATGATGGCGACGGGCATCCGCCGGGCAATCTCCGCCACGGTCTCGAGCGCGCCGGGAATCAGCTCCCGTTGGCGGGAGAGCGCCGCGACAAACGCGTCCGCCAGCGCTTCCGCGTCAAGAGCGACGTCATAGGCCGCGGCAAAGTCCCGGAAGCGCGCGACGCGCAGCTCCGCAGTGGTCACCTCGCCCCGCTCCAGCTTGCGCCAGTAGCCCTTGTTGATGCCCGAATAGACCTCCGCCGCGCGGGGATCGCCGATGCCCGCGAAGGCAATGACCTCGGAAATGGCGCGCGCCTCCGCGGCGCCGAAGTCGAAAATCGTGTCGTCCGCGTCGAGAAGAAGCGCCCGATACCTCATTCGTATCCTCCGGATTTCAATATGAAAAAACACGGCTGCCCGCCCGACCTGGTCTTTGACCCCACACACGCCGGCTGGAGGGTTCGCTCATCAGGGGATCGCCCTGCCCACTACTGCCCCTCTCGGCTTGCGCCGGCCGGACTGACATCTAGACCGCACCATGCTCGCCGCGCTTTGCGCGGTTTACGTGGATCGCTTCGCCTGCGGCTGGCATCGACTTTCAACCACGGACACGGGCAACCGCAGGTTTATTATAAGTTTGTTTTAAGACGAAGTCAAGGCGCGATGTTGCGATGAGATGAGGAGAATGCTGCCAAACGCGCCGTTCCCGATCCCCTGGGGATGGGAACGGCGACTTCGCCGCCTTACAAGACATACCTCCGCCCAAAAGATCGGCGGAGGTAAGGTTGATTTGCCGTTGGAAAAAATCGCGTCGCGGCCAATCCGACGCGCAATCAGACGAATGCATCCGGTTCAGAATTATTGAGGAACACTGTCCCCTGGAGGTTGGTTTGCCTTTGGCAAGCCAAGGCGCGTCGGTAAATGTGTGCAGGCGAAGCTGCCGTGCGACCAACCCGCCGCCGGGCGTCCCGGGGGCAGCGCCCTCCGGCGTTTCCTCCGTTTTCCCGTGGCGTCACCCCACGTTCCCCCCGCCCCGCGCAAACACACCCACGACAACTTCGCGGGCGCCCCTGTCGAGGAGCGCCCGGGCGCATTCCCGGGCGGTGGCACCGGTGGTATAGACGTCGTCGACAAGCAGGACGCGCGCGCCGTCGAGAGGCTCGGTGGCGCGAAACGCGCCCGCAACGTTCAGGAAACGCTCCTCGAAGGTGACAAGCCGGGCCTGGGGATGGCAGCGACGCACGCGCTTCAAAAGGCGTTCGGGGCGCATGCCCATGTTGGTGCCGACAGCCCGGGCGATGAGCTCTGACTGGTTGAACAGCTTTGTCATGCGCCGGGCGCGGTGCATGGGCACGGAACAGATGCGCTCGGGCGGCGCGATCCCGGCGCGCCTGAGGGCGAGATAAATCTCGTCCCCCATTTGGGCCGCGAGGGCCGCCATGCCCCGGTACTTGAGCGCGCGCACCAAAGCCCCTGCCGGCCCGGCATAGGGATGCGCCGAAACGGAGACGGAGAAGGCCTCGCCCGAATACATCCGGTCGGACGAACCGGCATTGAGCGCGGTCAGGCAGTCCGGACACAGAATCCCACCCTCGGCGGGCTCGTTCTCGTTGCACGAGACGCAGCGCATGGGCCAGGGATACAGAAGCTCGACCACGGCCGCGCGCAAACCGCTCATTTGCCCGCACGCAGCCTTTCCTCGAGCGCGCTGTAACGCATGTCGATGTGGTTGTTGTCCACCATCTTCCAGAGGCACTCCTCGCGGCCGACGATGCACACGAGCCGCCTGGCGCGGGTTACGGCGGTGTAGAGAAGGTTTCTGGTCATGAGCATGGGCGGACCCGCGATGAGGGGCAGCACCACCGCCTCGAACTCACTGCCCTGGCTCTTGTGTACGCTCACGCAGTACGCGAGCTCCAGCTCGTCCAGGTGGGCGCCGTCCTCGTATTTCGCCACGCGCCCGTCGTCGAAGGTCACCACAAGGCTCGCGTCGCCCCGGTCGACCTCGGTAACGTACCCGATGTCGCCGTTGAAGACGCCCTTGCCGTCCTCGTCGTCCCGCGCCCATTCCAGCTCGTAATCGTTCTTGGTCTGCATCACTTTGTCACCCGCGCGGAACAGCGCGTCGCCACGCCGAAGCTCATTCTTGCCCGGCATGGGCGGGTTAAGCTCTTCCTGCATGAGCCGGTTGAGCGCGTAGACCCCCACGTCGCCCTTCTTCATGGGCGCCATGACCTGAATGTCCCGCAGCCCGTCGATGCCCAGGTATCCGGGCAGCCGGGACTTCACGAGGGTCACCACGGAGGAGGCCGCCTCGGCGGGGGTAAAGCGCCGCTCAAGGAAGAAATCCGTGTCCTTTTTGAGAATCACCGGGTACTCGCCTCGGTTGATCCGGTGGGCGTTCATGACGATGTTGCTCTCCGCCGCCTGCCGGAAAATTTCCGTCAGCTTCACCACCGGCACAATGCCCGACTCGATAAAGTCCTTGAGCACATTCCCCGCGCCCACGGAGGGCAGCTGATCCTTGTCGCCCACGAACACGATGCGCGCGCCGGGCTTGATGGCGCGCAACAGCGCGCGCGCGAGGAAGATGTCCACCATGGAGGTCTCGTCCACGATGACGCAATCCGCGTCCACGGGGTTTTCCTCATTCCGCCCGAAGCCGTCCTCGTCCCCCGCGTACTCGAGCATGCGGTGCACCGTGCGCGCCTGACAGCCCGTGGCTTCAGAGAGCCTTTTTGCCGCGCGGCCCGTGGGCGCGCAGAGCTCCACCTTGCCCATCTGCTCAACCAGCATGATGAGGCAGCGGATGGAGGTCGTCTTTCCGGTGCCGGGACCGCCGGTGATGACGGTCATGCCGTTAAACGCCGCCGCGAGCACGGCCTCGCGCTGTTCCGCGCAGAGGGCCACGCCCGTCGCCGCCTCATAGTGCGCGATGAGCTCCTCCGCGCGCACGGGCGAAAGCTTTCCTTTTTCCGCCCGGGCAATGAGCTTTCTCGCCAGCTTCGCCGTCTCTAACTCGGCCTGGTAGAGCCGGGGAAGGTACACCGCCGTCTCGCCGGCAATTTCTTCAGTCATCACCTGCTGATTGACGATGAGCTCCGCCAGCGCGTTGTAAACAGGGTCCTCGTCGGCGTCCAGAATCCGGATCGCCTCGGCCATGAGCCTCCCGTAGGGCAGATACACGTGCCCGCTTCCCAAAGTCGCCTCGTTGAGCACATAGCGGATGCCGGAGAGAAGGCGCACCCGGGATTCCGGCGTGAAGCCCAAGGACAGCGCGATGCGGTCGGCGGTCTTAAAGCCGATGCCCTCCACCTCGTCCGCCAGGCGGTAGGGATTGTTGCGCACCACCACCTCGGTCATTTCACCGAACTTGGAACAGACCTTTGTGGCAAGCCCCGGCGCGATGCCCAGCCCCTGCAAAAAAATCATGGTGTTGCGCATGCCGATGTTGAGGGCAAAGGATTCGCCGATGGTGCGCGCGCGGTTGGGGCCGATGCCGGGAATCTCCGAAAGCCGCTCGGGGTGGGCTTCCATGATGTCCAGCGCCTCGCCGCCGAACTTTTTCACGATGAGCCGGGCGGTGGCGGGGCCGACGCCCTTGACGATGCCGGAGGCGAGGTACTTTTCAATGTCGGACTTCTTTTCCGGCATCACCACCTCGTAGGACTCCACCTTAATTTGCTCGCCGTAATCCTTGTGCTCGACGAACGCACCGTCGAACACCGCGCGCTCCCCCACCGCCAAAAAGGGCATGACACCTACGGCGGAAGTCTTTTTCCCGCCGTCCGGTTTGATGGACGCCACCGTCCAGCCGTTTGAATCGTTGCGGAAGACGATATCTTCCACGGTCGCCGTAATTTTGGGCATGGAAACCCCTTCCTCCGGTTGACGAGGCAATCGCGCCCTGTCCGCGGTTGTCGCTCAGGTTACAATTTCCGACAAAATAGCGGGAATCACCGAATCCCAGTCGTCGTTTTCAATCCGGATGATCCGGGACATCGCGGACAATCGGGGAAGAATCGACAGATCCTTCCGTTTGCGCCCTTCCCAGTAAGCGATTTTCGCATCATCCGGGTGGGTCTGTCCACGGCTTTTTCGCGCCCGGATCAAGCGTTCGCGGACATCGTCCGACGAAAGATAAAAGATCACCGGGTTGAGGCCGCGGATCGCGCGGAGCAGTTCCTCCAGATGGCCGACCAGCTCCTCGTCGGAGGCGCCGTAATTGCGGATTAGGTCGTTGGTCATGTGGGTGACGAGAGAGGCGTCAAAAACGGCATAATCGTACTTCGCCCCTTCGCCTTGCGCGAAATGTTCCCACATGCGGACGAATACTTCCGTGAACCTCCGCAAGGGCACGACGTCGCGGCCCGGATTGTAACAGAATTCCCGCGCGCGCAGCGTGCCGTCGAGTTCCCCCGGAAACAGCGGCGTTTGCCCGATCTGGTACCGCAAAAGAACATAATTACCCCTGTAAACGACGTTTCTTGCAAGAGCGTCGGAAAACGAGGGATATGCTTCCAGCAGCTTCTCATAGTCCGGCGCGTCCAGAGAGGCGACCCAGCACAGGTCGAGGGGGTGATTCGGGTCCCCCTCCGTGAAGCATTCCGCCCGATGGCCGGAGCTTCGCAGCGCGTCGCGCAGTTTGCGCACGGTGGTCGATTTCCCGATTCCGGATACGCCCTCGACAAAAACCGCGTTCGTCATCGATTCTCAACTCCTCAGCATTTTGCCGCGCAGCCCGGTCTCCGCCAGGCGATTTTAGACGCCCACCATCCCGGTCTCCTCGCCGATCTCCATGATCCTTGGATTGCCTGCGGTAAAGGCGGAAAAACCGCCGCCCGGGTCGCCCGTGCGCGCAAAGCTTGTCCACCAGTCGGTCATCCGCCGGGAGAGGTCGTAATCAAACCCGGTAAACGGGCGGTCGGAGCGGTGAAGCGTCCCGAACACGTACCAAAGCTCGCTGGAGTGAAATGCCCCGGGATGATCGTCGCCGGGAATGTCGCGCTTAAAGTGATAGACGTACGCGCCGGGCTTCCCTTGGGCGATGCGCGCCTTGGAAAGCGCCACGGTGGCCGCCACGGGGTCACCGAAGAATCCGGCGTCGCCGGTGACGCTTCCGACCATCAGGCTCTCATCCCTGGCCGCGCCCCGGGCAAACGTCTCACCAGGCGCCTCCGGAAGCACATATTTGTCCACGCAAGGCCGGAAGCGCATGCCGCCCTCCAGTCCAAGCGCGCATTTAAGGATGTCCTCGGCCCGCATTTCATAGAGCCCGTCGAGGCCTACGCCCGCCGCCTCGCCCATCTCGATCCCGACCTGTTCCGCGTCCGCCTGGGACATTCCTCCGCCCAGCGACGAGAGGAGCGCGCCACCGCTCATGTGGATGGCGCGATGGAACAACCCGCCCGCAAGCGGCGAAGCCATGAGCGCCTGCACGGAGCCCGCGCCCGCCGACTGGCCGAATAGGGTGACGTTGCCTTCGTCGCCGCCGAAGGCCGAAATGTTGTCCGAAACCCATTTGAGCGCCGCGATCTGGTCCATAAGGCAGTAGTTGCCCGAATGCCCGTCCCGTTCGGTGAGCGCGGGATGCGCCATGAAGCCCAGCGCGCCCAGGCGGTAGTTGACCGTCACCAGAACCACGCCGCGCTTGGCGAATTGATCCCCGTCGAACTCCATCTCGTGGCCGAAGCCGTGGCTGTACGCACCGCCGTGAATCCAGACCATGACGGGCTGGTTTTTCTTTTCGAGATCGGCCCAGACGTTGAGATACAGGCAATCCTCCGACACCTCATACCCCGCCTGAAAAAACTCGACCTCGTAAAAAGCGCCCTTCTTTTGCGCGGGCTGCATCCCCGCGGGCGGGAAACGGTCGCACACCCGGGCGCCCTCCCACCTATCCGGCTCCGCGGGCGCGCGCCAGCGCAGCTCCCCCAGAGGGGGCTTGGCATAGGGGATTCCCCTGAAAACCGTAAACTTCGGGATCGCGGACGGGATGCCCGTGACGCGCCCGTATTTTGTCAAAACAGTCCGGTTCATATGCCCTCCGTCAAAATCTCGCCGTACAAATCGGGGGTCTCGACCCCGGCGGCGTTCCCCTCGTCCGTGTCGATGTGAAACGCCAGGGCGAACGTGTCCCGCACGCGCACCACCACATCCCCGAACACCAGCGGACGGCTGCCCGCGACGCGCACGGCGACGATCTGCCTGTCTCGCACGCCCGCCTGCGCCGCGTCCGCGGGGGTCATGTGGATGTGGCGCTTGGCCACGATGAGCCCTTCTGAAAGCGCCACCTGCCCCATGGGGCCCACGAGGGTGATGGGGGCGCTTCCAGCCACGTCGCCGGATTCCCGCACAGGCGCGGACGCGCCGAGGGTTTTCAGGTCCGTCATGGACATTTCCACCTGGGCGCGTGGGCGCAGCGGTCCCAAAATCGCGACGTTTGCGACCGTGCGCTTGGGCCCAACCACGTCCACGCGTTCGTGGGAGAGAAATTCGCCCGGCTGGGAAAGCGCCTTGCGGAACGTGAGCGCCGCGTCCTTCCCGAACAGCGCCTCAAAATCCGCCTCCGTCAGGTGCACGTGGCGCGCGGAGACCTCGACGAGTACCTTCATTCTTCGCGTCCTCCTTGTCGAAACGTCAGTCCCATCTCTCCGGCAACGCGACGGAGGTTCGCCGCCGCGCGGTCGTAGTCCGCCTCGCAGGAAAGATGCTCGATCATCATGGGCAGATCGGCGTCCAGCGCCGCACAGCAGGAAAGGAGCGCCGGGTAGTCGAATTCCCCCTCCCCCGGAACCGCCTCGTCAATGTGCAGTGTCAGCCGGTGGGGAATGATTTTCGTGTCCTTCAAATGCACCGAGCGGATGTGCGGCCCCAGCGCGCCGAAGAAGCGCCGCGCCAAATCGCCCGTGGCGACGTACTTGTCGTAGGAATTGACGAGGTTCACCATGTCCGCGTGGACGGCAAGCCCGGGGCGGTTCACCGCCCCGAGGATGCGCAGCATGTCCCCCTCGTCGTGGGGGTACATCCACGGCATGGGCTCGAGGGTGTAGCGCGTGCGCGCGGGATGCACGGAATCGATGAGCCTTTGGGTGACCTCCACCACCATGGCGAAGGTTTCCTCGGTGAGGTTCTTCGGGTCGGGACCGTCCCAGAGGGCGCTGCGGGAACCGGAGATGTTCACGCAGCAACGCGCGCCGACCTTTTCCGCCGTTTCGAGCCGCCCCACCGCGCGTTGGAAGTTCTCCCGTCGCTTGGCGGGATCGGGGTCAAGCAGGTTGTTCCAGATGCCGACCTCGGCAATCACGAGGCCCGCGTCCGCCGCCGCGTGGACATAGTCGAGGACATCGCCCGCGGGCGCGTCGTCGGGAAGCGGCCAGTATGCCGCGCCGTAGCCTCTCTTCTCATGTGCCGCCGCCCATTCCCGGGCGGTGGAAAAGCCAAAAACGGGAGCGCCGAGCCGCATCCAATCACCCCTTCAATCCGCCGCGGGCCACGCCGCGGACGATGTATTTGCGCGCGAACAGGAAAAGGATCACCACGGGCAGCACCACCACCGTGGAGGCCGCCATGAGCTGGCCGGGATACGAGCCCGCCTCGGTGGTAAACACCTGAAGGCCCCAGGGCAGCGTGCGGTTTGCCTCGTTGGAGGTGACGTACATGGGCCACATGAACGAGTTCCAGCTCGCCAGCGCGTTCAAGAGCATGATGGTCACAAGCGACGGCCGCGCCATGGGCACAAGCACCTTCCACAGGTACGTCCAGTTGCTCGCGCCGTCGATCCGCGCGGAATAGTACAGACTGTCCGGCACGGACTTGAAGAAATTCCGGAGAATGTAAGTGTAGAAAATGGACGAGGTAAACGGCAGGATCAGCGCGTCGATGGTGTCGTAGAGCTTCAAATCCACCACGGTTGTGTAGTTGGTGATGATCAGCATCTCAAACGGGATCATCATCAGCGAGAGCATCAGCGCGAAGATGACGTCCCGCCCCGGGAATTTCAGCCGCGAAAACGCGAACGCCCCGAGAATGGTGGTCACGCCCGTGCACGTCACCGAGCACACCATGACGATCACCGAGTTGAGGAAGTACTTCCCGAACGGCGCCTTCTGGAAGGCGATTTTGAAGTTGTCGAGGAAGAAGGACGCGGGCCACCACGTGGGCGGGAAGCGGTTGATCTCGACGTTGGTCTTGAAGGCCGAGGTAAACATCCAGTAAAACGGCGTCAGCATGATGAGCGAGCCAACGATCAGGACGATGTAGATGAGCGCCTTGCCGACGCCCTTTCTCATGCGGTATTTCATGTGCGCTGCCTCCAGTAGTCCGCAAAGTCTAGGAACCGATGATATTGCGCAGAGATTTTTTCGTCCAGCGCGAAGCCGGAGCGCAGACGTAGCAGCACTACGTCAAGCGGAAGGCGACAAAGCGTAGGTTTGATTGTCAATGGCAATCAAAGTCGCTTCGCGACCGGAGCATTCAAACCGAAGATTTGAATGCTCCGCCGGCTGGAAAAAGATCCAGCCATATTGAGGGCGTTGGGCTTCGCGGGCTACTGGCCCGTCCGCCGGCGCATGCGCCGCTGGATGAAGAGCTGCACCATCGTAAAGCAGAAAATGAACAGGAACAGGACGATGGCCGCCGCCGCCGCGACGCCGTAGTCGCGATTGTCCATCATGGCGTGACGGATGTAGTAGACCACGGTATAGAGGTTGTTGTACGGCCCCGGGTTTCCCTTGAACAGCGGATAGAGCTCGCTGAAAACCTTGAAGGACGAAATGGTGTTGATGATCGACACCAGAAAAATCGTCGGGGCCAGAAGCGGCACCGTGATCCGGAAGAAGATCCGGACGCCCTTGGCGCCGTCGATCCGCGCGGCGGTGTAGTACTGCTGATCGATGTTCTGAAGTCCGCTCAAAAGAAGGATGATCGTGAATGGCAATATGTTCCAGATGCCGAAGATCACAAGGGTCATGATGAGCACACGCCAGTCGGCGCTGTCGAGCCACGCCACCCTGTCGATGCCGAAAAACGAGAGCGCATAGTTGATGATGCCGAAGTTTTTGTTGAACATGAGCTTCCAGGCAAGACCGACGGCAGTGATGGAGGTAACCATGGGCATGAAAAACGCGGTCTGGAAGAGTCCCGCGCCCTTGAGCTTCTGGTTGAGAAGGTACGCGACCACCACCGCGATGGAGGTCGAAATGGGCACGACGCACAGCGCGTACACCAATGTGTTGCGAATCGCCTGCACGAAATACTTGTCGCCAAGAACCGTTTCGTAATTGGCCGTGCTCCAGCCTGAAAAGTTGCGGGTCAGGTAGCTGTAATCCGCCTTGAAGGAGAGAAAGACCACGTTCACCACCGGATAAAGGGTAAAGACCACGAGCCCCGCGAGGAACGGCGCGAGGTAGAGCCAAGGCTCGATCCGCGAAAAAGCACGGTTGCCGCTCAGGCGCGAAATCCGGCCCGGGGTGACGCCCGCGGCGCGGGGCTTTTGGGGCAGAAGGGTCGCCACAGCCAACGCGGCCGGCAAGGCGATCACTCCGGCCGCAAACCAAAGCGGGCTGTTGTGGTCCCGGTCCGCCGCCGCGTTTTTCGTAAGCACCCCGCCGATGAGCCCCGAAAGGGCAAGCAGGATGTACCACGCGATGGTGCGCGCCTCGATGAGGCTCGCAAACGTCAAAAGCAGCGCCGCGCCCGCCGCCGCGCCCAGATAGACCCCCACACCCCCCAGCGCGCCCGCGCGAAGCGCGCGGCCCAGAAGGAAGGCCGCAAGCAGCGCGCACAAAAGCCAGATGCCGGGAATGAGGCGCGCGCCGCGCGCCATCATGACGGCCATTCCCGCCGCCCCGGCAAGAAGCAGGGCAACGCCCGCCCGCGCCGCGATTTTTTCCCCCGCGCGCATCAGTACCTCGCCCCCGTTTCCGCGTCGAACAGGAAGACCCCGCGCTTTTTGAGCCCCACGCGCAAGGCCTGGCCCGCCGTCAACCCATCCTCGGAGGACAGGTACGCGCGGAAGCGCGCGGTGCCGAAGTTGATGTAGGCCAGCTCCTCCTTGCCCATGGTGTAGAGAGAGTCCACCGTGCAGCCGAGGGCCTCGTCGACGTCCCCCGCCACAGTGAAGCTCTCCGAGCGCACCGAAAGCGTGACCCTTTGCCCGTCCGGCGCGCGGGACGCCACAGCCAGGCGGGCCGAGGCGGAGCCGTCCGCCAGGGTGAATACCCCGCCCGAAACCGTGCCGTGGAGGTTATTGATGGGCGGATTGCCCAGAAAATCGGCCACAAACTGGTTGGCAGGTTCGTTGTAGAGCGCCTGCGGCGCGTCGTATTGCTGTTTGACGCCCAACTTCATGAGCACGATGTGGTCGGAGATGGACATAGCCTCCTCCTGATCGTGGGTGACGAAGATGGTCGTAACCTTTGTGTCCCTCTGGATTCTTCGAATTTCCTCGCGCATCTCGAGCCGGAGCCGGGCGTCGAGGTTCGAAAGCGGCTCGTCCAGCAGAAGCAGCCGCGGCTGCTTGACGAGCGCCCGGGCAATGGCCACGCGCTGCTGCTGGCCGCCGGAAAGCTCCGCCGGAAGTCTGTCCATATATTCGTCCACGTGCACCAGCTTCGCAATCTCCCGGGCGCGCTGAAGGCGTTCGATTTTGGGGATTTTCTGGATCTCCAGCGGAAAGCAGATGTTTTTCTCCACCGTCATGTGGGGGTAGAGCGAGTAGTTCTGAAACACCAGCCCGATGCCCCGCCGCTCCGGCGGCATGTCCGTCACGTCCTCGTCGTCGAAGAAGATCCTGCCGTCCGTCACGGGGATGATCCCCGCCAGCATGTTGAGGATCGTCGATTTTCCGCAGCCCGACGGCCCCAGAAGCGAAATCAGCTCGCCGTCCTGAAGCTCCGCGGAAAAATCGTCCACCGCCGTGGTCTTGCCAAATCGCTTCGTGAGATGGGAAAGTGTCACTTTCATGCGCAACGCTCCTTCGTGAATGAGTACGAGGAG
>JAEYRW010000026.1 GCA_023435435.1 Bacillota bacterium
GGGTTGGTCCCCCGGGCCGTCGACGGACAGTTTTATTTTTCCCTGATCCGGGATTCCAAAGGGACACCGTCCCTTTGGCGGGAGCCCGAGGGCAGCGCCCTCGGCATTCCCCCACTACTTCCCCAACTCCCCAAACCGGGCCAGGATGGCGAGGGCAGGGTCCACGGGCACGGGGGCGCGCCGCACGTCCCTGGGGATGGAGATGACGGGGCGGGGCGCGACGGACTTGTCTTCAAATTGGGGGAGCCACGGGCGCTGGGCTTCGAGCATTTCGCAGGCCATTTCGCGGATCTCGCGGAGGGTGAGCACGGCGGAGGTGAGCGGATCGAGGGCGAGGGCGTGGACGATGTGTTCGGGGTCCCCGGAGTAGGCTGCGCGCACGGCGAGTCGCTGGACGGAGATATTCGTGAGGTTGAGGGCCGCGAGCTGGGGTGGGAGTTCGCCCACGACGGTTTTATGGATGCCCAGGCGGTCGGCGTAGAGCGGACCTTCGGCGCAGCAGTCGGCCGGCAGATTTTCGATCATGCCGTCGTTGATGACGTTGCCGTTGAAGCGGAAGGGCGCGCCCGTCTCGACGGCCTCGAGGATGTAGGAGCAGTATTCCACGGAACGGGGCGGCAGCGCGACGGGCTCGTTTTCGAGCAGGCGTCCGCCGTACTTTTGCTGTACGTGGCGGGTGTACTTGAGATTGGCGTTGGTCTCGCCGCCGAAGCCCGGCTCGTCGCAGTAGAGGCCGAGGGCGGCGTCATTTTTCCGGAAGTAGGGCAGATACTCGGAGAGGTGGCCCGTGGATTCGGTGCAAAAATAGCCGAAATGGCGCAGAACCTCCGCGCGCACCTTTTCATTGACGTAGTGGCCGGGGTCCTCCATGACGGCGCGGAAGCGGGGGTAGAGGTCCTCGCCATCCTTCTCGACGCGCAAAAACCAGCCCATGTGGTTGATGCCCGCGCAGAGGAAGTCGATCTCCTCCTTCTTCACGCCGCAGTAACCCGCGATGAGGTCGAGGGTCGTCTGTACGCCGTGGCAGAGCCCCACAAAGTTGACGCCCCCCAACCCCAGCGCCCAGGAAACCATGGCCATGGGATTGACGTAGTTGAGGATGAGCGCATTGGGGCAGAGCGCGCGCACGTCCGCGCAGATTTCCCGCGCCACGGGGATGGTGCGCAGGGCGCGGAAGACGCCGCCCGGCCCGAGGGTGTCTCCGATGCAGGACTTGACGCCGTACCTGCGCGGAATTTCGCAATCGGCCTCATAGGCCGCCATCCCGCCGATCTGAAATGTCAAAATGACGTAATCGGCGCCCGCAAGCGCATCTCGCCGGTCTGTAGTGATCCGGACGCGGGCGGGCAAATCTTCCTTTTCGATGACCCTTTTGAAAAACGCCTCCGCCTGGCTCGTGTTGCGCGTCGACGGGGCCATGAGCACGAATTCCGAGTCCCGCAGCGCGGGCACCCGCATGATGTCGAGCACCAGCGTCTTACAGAAGACGACGGAGCCCGCGCCGATGATCGAGATTTTTCGCATGGTTGATTCCCCCTTTGCACGTAATCTTATCACAACAATTCGCCCGGACGCAAGATTGATCTTTTGTGGTATACTAAGTACATTGCGACGAAAGGACCGGTTTCATGAAGCTGCAAAAGAAAATTGAAATGGAATTCTCCGCCCTCCGCGCACAGTATCCGCGGATCCGCGCGGTGGCGGAGGGAACCAAGGCGCGGCACCTCTGGCAGCAGGAGAATGCCGTGCGCGAAAAAATAAAGACGCTCCAGAAGCTGAAGGGCTACAACATCGGTGGCTGGGCGGAGGTTTTTCAGGACTATGTTTCGCTCCTGGAATCGCTCTCCCGGCGCATCCTTGAAGGCTACAACCGCGACCGGGGCACGGATTTCAAGTTTGAGGACGTGGTGCGCGGGCGGTTCAAGGCATATCTGCGCACGGGCGTTTTGTCCGTGCTCATGGCAAGCCACATCCCGAAGCTGCTCACGGAATCCTTCAACCGCTGCCTGCCCGCCAACCCCAAGGACGAATATCCCGAGGCGCGCAAAATGCGGCGCAGGTTCATTCTGCATCTGGGCGAGACGAACACCGGGAAGACCTATCAGGCCATCCAGCGGCTCATGCGCAGCGGACAGGGCGCTTACCTCGCGCCGCTGCGCGTGCTGGCTCTCGAAAACTTCGAGCGAATGAACGCCGAAAACGTGCCGTGCAACCTTCTGACCGGCGAGGAGGAGATCCGCGTGGACGGCGCGCGGCTGGTCTCCTGCACCATCGAAAAGCTGATCATCGACCGGACATACGAGGTGGCGGTCATCGACGAGGTGCAGCTCATGGCCGACGCCCAGCGCGGCGCGGCGTGGGTTCGTGCGATTCTGGGCCTCCGGTGCCCAGAAATCCACGTCTGCGGCGCGCTGAACGCCCGGGAGCAGATCGTCCGGATGATCGAAGACTGCGGGGACGAGTGGGAATTTCACGAATACACGCGCTCGACGCCCCTCGAAATCGAAAAGCGGCCCGCGCGGCTGGACAAAGTGCGCCAGGGCGACGCGCTCATCGCGTTTTCCAAGAAAAAGGTCTCGGCGCTGGCGGCGCTGCTCGAGGAGCGGGGCATTCCCACGGCGGTGATCTACGGGGACTTGCCTCCGGAGGTCAGGCGCATGCAGTACAACGCGTTTCTGGCGGGGGAAAAGCGCGCGCTGGTCTCAACAGACGCCATCGGCATGGGCGTGAACCTGCCCATCCGGCGGATCATCTTTACCGAGCTGACCAAGTACGACGGCGAGGAGGTGCGGCCTCTTACGTCCCAGGAGGTCAAGCAAATCGCGGGCCGGGCCGGACGGCTGGGCATCTACGACGTGGGCTACGTCGCCACCACCACCGAGGGCCAGCTGTTCCTCGAGGACCGCATCCAGACGGTGGACGTGCCCATTGAGCAGGCGGTGGTGGGACCCAGCGAGGCCATCATGACCATCACAACCCTTCCCCTGCGCGAAAAGCTGGCGCTTTGGGCCACCCGGGAGGAGGCGCTGCCGTTTTACCGCAAGATGGACGTGCGCGCGCAGCTTCTGGTTCTGGATCGCATCGCCCACTACCGGCTGGAGGAAACGGTTCAGTGGCGGCTCATCATGCTGCCTTTCGACGTGTATTCCGAGGCGCGGATGGACCAATTCCTCGGGTACGTGGAAACCGTGTTCGTCCGCAGGCGCGCGGAGCTTCGGAAGCCGGAGATGGAGAGCCAGGATCTCAATTATCTGGAAAGCTACTATCAGGGCATCAGCCTGTACTACGCGTTCTCCCGGTCGTTCGGGCTGCCCTTCGACGAGGACTGGGTCTACGAGGAAAGGCGGCGGGTGAGCGAGAAGATCAACCGCCAGCTCGACAAGAGAAAGACCGCCGCTTTCGCGACGGCCCGTCGGCAACCCGCCTTCAGGTGACGCGCCAGAACGATTCCGGCACGGGTTCGTTCTCATAGGGAACCTCCACGCGCGCCATTTGGGGCGAATCGTCGAGGTCCGCCTCGAACCACGCGCGCGCGCCCGGCGCACCCATGGCGCAGAAAAGACGCCGGTCGGTAAGGTCGAAGAGCATGGAATGGAGCGTGCCGAAGCCGTCAGAATAAGCGCGGCACGAGAGGCCGCACGGCACCCCGGCGGTCAGAAGCGCCTTCAGATCGTCCAACGACACCTTGTCCTGGGCGGCCATGAACGCGTCCACGGCATCCTGCCGCGCGGAAGAGAAGTACCGCTTTTCCGGGAATACGGATGTGATTTCGGGCGACTGGTAGTGGTTGAACGCGGTGAGGTACCCCCTCTCCGGGCGGCGGAGGACACGGATTCCCGGACCGAACTCCACCACGGCCGCCTGTTCCCCGCCCGCGAGCATCATCTGGAAGTGGCCGCGCACGGGCATGGGCGCGAGGCGTGCGAGGGCCTCGTCCACCGTCGCGCAGTGATCCAGGAGCGCGCGGATGGGTGCGGAGAAGTTGAGGCCCGCCTCGCCCTCGGAGGATTTCACAACCTCGCAGCTGGACATGGTAACCGCGAGCCCCTTCTCGTTCATGCCGTCGAACCGGCCCGCCTGAAAGAGCGAGAACCCGGCGTGGCGGTATGCGCCCGGAACGCGGGTCACGCAGTAGATCATCTCGTCGTCGAGACTGTACTCGTAGCTGCGCGCCACGAGCAGGTGACCGTTTTGGGACTTTTCGGGCATGACCGCAATCTGGGAACACGCCCCCGCCCGGGGCAGGGCGATGAGCCGCAGAAACAGGTTGTCGCCCATTTCGACGCCGAGGCCCTCCGCGAGACCGGAAAGCTCCTCCCACAGCCCGGGGCAGTTCTTTTCCAGCATTTCCGCCCGGGCGGCGAGCTCCCCTTCCGTCATGGCCGGTGTCTCGCGGACGTACTTTTCGATCTCCCCGCGGAACGCCGCGTCCGCCCTGAGAAAGCGCCCGCGCGCAAATCCGATCTCCCGGCTGGTCCCTTCCTGCACGCATTTCATGTAGCGCAGATTCGGCATGCCAATCCCTCCCGTTTTGTTGATGACGTAAGTATCGCACAGGCGCGCATCCGCGCGCCTGTCTTTTTATGCGATGATCCGTCAGTCCCGGGTCATTTTCGCGACGTCGCGCAGGATGGCGTCCGCTTCGTCCGGGGAATCGGCGTTGGTAATCAGGTAGAGGCCGCGGGAAGAGAGGCTCTCCATGAGCGGGCGAATCTGCGCGGGCGAGACGAGGATGAGGAGCCCCTTCCCCGCCGCCTGAATGCGCCGAAGCGCCGGGATGTAATCCGTGCACGGCCTTTGACCCGCGACCTGCGTCCACTGGATGGCGCGCAGCTTTTCCAAGGACAGGAGACTGTCCAGGTGCCGAATCTGCTCCAGCCCGTCCAGATGGTAGAGGGGATATTCGAGAAAATCGCACTGGGCGCGCAGCTCAGGCATGATAAACCGCTCGAACATGCCGTTTGAAATCATCACGGACATGTCCGACTGCATCTGCGCGTGGAGGCCCGGCGCCCATGTGGACATCCAGCCGACGGTGCTGCCACCGCCATTGACCGCACCGACGATCCCGTACACCCCGCGCATGGCGGCCTCGTAGGCTTTCTCGATCTTCCCAAGCGCGCGCTGAACCGCCTCCGGTTCCTCCAGCATGAGGGGCAGAAGCGCCTCGGGACCCAGGAGATGGGAAAGGGCGTCGGCGTTGCCCGTGCAGTCGGGCATGGAGACGATGTAATCGCCGCCGCTGTCCGCGGCGTAGGCGCGGGCGAGGGCCAGCGTGCGCTCGAAGAGGAAGCTGCCGGGGTCAAACTCGATCCCGTCCGGGTTCTCGTGGGAGGGAAAGAACCAGACGGAGTCCTCGAACCGGTACTTCGCCCCTTGAAAGAAGCCCGCGTGGCCCGCCGCGCCTAAATCCACAAAAATCTGGGGAAACGCCTCGCCGGCGTAGCGCGTTTTCTCCATTTGCCGCCGGTAGCGCGCGATGACCTGCACAGGGTCCGTCCAGTAGGCAAGGCGCGCGGCGGGATCGGCGGGCGGGTCGTGGCGCACGGTTTCGAAGCCCTTCTCGTGGGCGAACACCGCGCAGCAGCAGCGGTCGACGATCTCACAATCCCAAAAAGCGGTCAGCCGTCTTTTCGCCATGTCCCAATCTGTTTTGTACCGCATAAAATTCCCCCATCCGCGTCGATATGCTGAAAACCTCCTTCCCGTTTGGAAAGGAGGAATCGGAAAAGAATCATCAGAGGCCCAGCCGCTCGAGTTGCTCCGGAGGCGCGTCGTTTTCGCGCATGAGACTCGCAAGGAGGGACGCCATTCGCTCTTCAAGCGCCGGATCGCCAAGCGGACTGTTTTCGCCGGGATCGGTTTTGGTGTCGAACAGCATGCTTGGATAGTCGGTGCCCGCGCGGCGGTTGGGAATCTTCAAAACCGGGCAGCCCTTTGTGAAGGAGAAGGGTTCGGCAAGTGTCGCGCCCCGCAGCTCCTCCGGTTGGAACCGCCACGCCATGTGGGTGGGCATGAGGGTGTACTCGTATGTGGGCACTTCCGCGCTGCCCGCGCGCATGTAGACGTACCGCCCGTCGGTGACGCACACGTGCTGGGAATGCCAGCCGAACAGCGCCGCCGCGCGCACGGGCGTGTCGTCGGCGATGGTTTGCGCCAGATCCTGCCCCCGCATGTCCCTGGGAAGCGGGATGCCAAAGAGCGACAGGACGGTGGCGGGCAGATCGATGGTCTGCACCAAGGCCGCGCGCGCGCCCGTGGCTCCGGAACGCGGGTCCCAGATGAACAGCGGCGTCCTCACCACCTCGTCGTAGGGCGGCATGTAGTTTTTCGCCCAGAAGCCGTGCTCACCCAGCATGTAGCCGTGGTCGGTACACACGATGAGCATGGTGTCCTTCCACATGTCGTTTTCATCGAAGAAATCCAGCACGCGGCCCAGGTTATAATCGCACATGGACACCAGCGCCCTGTATTCCCGCCGCGCGTGGGCGATTTCCTCGTCAGACTGGGTCACCGGGGCGTAGTCCGGCCAGTCGAAGCGCGGGCCGTCGTAGTCGTCCGGGTAGAGGGCTTTATACTTCTCATAGGAGAAAAAGGGCTCGTGGGGATCGAATGTCTCAATCTGCAGAAACCAGTTCTGCTCGGCCGCGTTGGTTTCCATAAATTCCAGTCCAGCGTCGAACACCAGCGTCTGGGGATGCCTGTCCTCGGTGGGCATCTGGGCGCGGTTGATGAGATCCTGCCGGTAGAGCTTTTCGCGGTAGCCTTCGAACTTGATGAGGTTGTCGGCCTCCTCCACCTTTCCCGTCACGCCCTTCCACGGGTCGCCCTCCTGGCCGCGGAAATTCTCCCAGGTGGAATAGCGGGTGTGATAGGTGGCACCGCCGTCCTCCCAGTAATGGGTATGGTCGCTGGCGAGGTGGGAATGGACGCCGTTCATTTTGAGAATTTCCGGCATGGAATCATCGAAGGGCTCGATGGGGCCCCAGGAGCGGTGCAGGAAGTTATACCGCCCCGTGTGCAGCTCGCGCCGGGCGGGCATGCAGGGAAGGCTTCCCGCGTAACAGGTATTGAACCGCGCGGACCGCGCGGCGAGCCGGTCGAAGTTGGGCGTGATCGCGCCACCCACGCCGTAGGGGGAAAGGCAACGCGTGTTGAGGGAATCGTACATGACCATGACCGCGCGCATGAGGCACCTCCTATGTCATAGAGTAGTTGCGTTGGAACTTCTCATCCCAGTTCTTTTCCAGCGCCGCACGCCAGGAAAGCGCGGCGTTTTTCATGTCCGCGCAAAGCGCCGGCATTTCGTCCGCCAGATTGTGGCGCTCGCCGGGATCACGCGCGAGATTCGAGAGGAACACGGCGGCCCGGGGTTCCTCGCCCTCCACCAGCCGCCCGTCCAAAACCAGCTTCATATCGCCCCGGCGCACGGCGGTCTGGCCGTCCATTTCCCAATAGATGTCGCGCTGCGGGAGGGCCTTCCCTTCCGTCAGGAGGGGCAGAAGGCTGATCCCGTCGAGGCCTGGCATTTCCTTGCCCCCCACCGCCTCGAGAACGGTGGGAAGCATGTCCATGGCGGCGCAGGGCGCGTCAACCACCTGCCCGGCGGGAATGCGCGCGGGCCAGGAAACCATGCCCGGCACGCGGACGCCGCCCTCGAACAGGCTGTACTTGTGGCCGGTGAAGATACCCGATGTGCCGCCGTAATAGGGGTCCTCGGTGCCGTCCAGCCAGTTGCGCGTCTCCCGGGAGGGGCCGTTGTCGGACTGGTAGTAAATGATGGTATCATCAAGGAGACCCTGCCGGGTGAGCTCGTCCCGGATGTCGCCCACGCCGTCGTCCACCGCCGAGATCATCGCCGCCATGACGCGCCTGTCCCACGGCAGGTGGGCAAAGCGATCCAGATACTTCTCAGGCGCGTGCATGGGATAGTGGGGCGCGTTGTAGGCAACGTACAGGAAGAAGGGCCCGTCCTTCTTCTCCCGGATGTACGAAACGGCCTGCCGGGTAATGCGCTCGGTCATATATTCGCCGTTCGCGTAGACCTCGTTTTCGTTTTCCCAAAGGTCGTGGGTGGGGTCGGTGTGGCCGTCCGCCATGCCCCAGTAGAAGATGTGGGAATAGTAGTCGATGCAGCCGGCAAGGAAGCCGCTGAATCGGTCGAATCCGTTGGCGTTGGGGCGGCATTCGGGCAAAAGGCCCAGATGCCACTTGCCGGTGAGAGCGGTGGAATAGCCCTCCCCCTTGAGCGCGGTGGCGACGGTGGGCGCTTCGGGCGTGAGCCCGCTGGCGCGCCTGTGGCCCGCCAGAATGGCGCGCACCCCGGCGTTTCCGGGATAGCGGCCCGTGAGCAGCGCCGCCCGGGAGGGCGAGCACACGGGGGAATTGGAATACATGGACGAAAACCGCGCGCCGCTCTTCGCCAGCGCGTCGATGTTCGGGGTGACGAAATCCGTCGCGCCCATGCAGGAAAGGTCGCCGTAACCCTGGTCGTCGGTCATGATGAAGATGACGTTCGGTTTTTTCATGATAATCCCCCTTATGTGTAAGAAGACAACCGCTAGAATGGCGCATGACAGCCCCGGAAGGCATGGAGGGTCTGGCCCTCCATCTCTCATCATTTTACCGGCTCCGCCGGTGAAAATGAGTTCCGCCAAGGGGCGAGCGCGCCCGCCCGGCGCGGAACCGGTTCATGCCCCCGAATTTCGCCCGGAATTTTGTGAAAAATTCAGAAATCCGGTTCCCTCGTTTTCTTGGCTTGTACATGAACGGAGTGAATGCACAAGCCCTTCTATGCGTAGATGCTGACGTCGATGGGCTCCGCCGCGCCGCTTTCATACAGGAAGCACTTGACCCTGCGGCCCTCCACCATATAATCGTCCGGAATCTCCCGGGTGCACTTCTCCATGCGCATGGGGCAGCGGTTCTGGAACAGGCAGCCGCGCTGCTCCGCCAGAAGGTCTGGCAGGTCCTCCCCAGCGTGGATCTCCGCGCGCTTTTCACGGAAGGGTTCGGGCGTGCTGTTGAGAAGCAGCACCGTGTAGGGATGGAAGGGGCGGGCGATGATCTCGTCGATGTCCCCGTACTCCACGGCGTTCCCGGCATACATGACCACCATGTCGTCCGCGAGATAGCGCGCGGAGGCCAGGTTATGGGTGATGTACATCATGGTGAGCTTTTTCTTCTCCCGCAGGTCGATCAGGAGGTTCATGATGTCCACGCCGATGGACACATCCAGCATGGAGGTGGGCTCGTCGGCGACGATGATCGCCGGGTCCACCGCCAGCGCCCGGGCAATGACGATCCTCTGCCGCTGGCCGCCGGAGAGCTGACCGGGATATTTGTTCATGAAGTCCTCGGGCGGCGTGAGTCCCACCAACGTCATGAGCTCCGCCACCTTTTCGCGCACGGCATGGGGCTTTATATGCCCCTTGTGCAGGGTGATTGCGCGGCCCACGATGGAAAGTACCGTGTGGGAGGGGTTGAGGGAGGCAAAGGGGTCCTGAAAGATCATTTGGATGCCGCTGCGGAACTTTTTGGCCGCGCCCAGGCTCATGTGGGCGGAAATGTCCCGACCGTCCACCATGATTTTTCCGTCGGTGGGGTCGTGGAGCTTCATGAGCATGCGCGCGAGGGTCGTCTTGCCGCAGCCGGATTCCCCCACCACGGCCAGCGTCTCGCCCTCCTCAATCCGGAAGGACACGCCGTTCACCGCGCGCAGGTACTTCTTGTTGATGATGCCGGCGTGATGGAAATATTTCTTCACGCCGACGAATTCCACCTTCGCCATGGTCAGACGACCTCCTTTCGCGCAAAGTGGCAGGCACAGAAATGCAGCTTACCCACCTCGTCGAAGCCCGGCACGACAGACTTGCAGATTTCACCGCGCCGCTCGCACCGCTCGTAGAACAGGCAGCCCGGTGGCGGGGTAATGAGGTCCGGCACCGAGCCGGGGATGCCCTTCAGCCGCACCTTGGGACCGATGAGGGACGGGAACGCGCGCAGAAGGCCCTCCGAATAGGGATGTGCGCCGCCTTTTTTCAATGCCGAGCACGGCGCGAGTTCCGCCATGCGCCCCGCGTACATGATGCCGATTCTGTCGCAGATTTCAAGCATCAGGGGCAGATCGTGGGTAATGAACATGATTGAGAAGCCCATGGACTCCTTGAGGTCGGTGATCCGGCGGATGATGTTATACTGCACCACCACGTCCAGCGCCGTCGTCGGCTCGTCAAAGATGATGAGGTCGGGCTTCAGGGCCAGCGCCATGGCGATGACCACCCGCTGGCGCATGCCGCCGGAAAGCTCGTGGGGGTAGGACTTAATGCGGGTTTCGGAGATGTTCACCAGCCGCATGAGCTCCTTGGCGCGCGCCACCGCCTTTTCCGCCGAAATCTTCTGGTGGGCGACGATGGCGTCCGTCAGCTGGGAGCCGATGGTGACGACGGGATTCAGGTTGTTCATGGCGCTCTGGAGTACCATGCTCGTCTTGTCCCAACGGAAGAGGCGCAGCTCCTCCTTGCCGAACAGGAGCACGTTCTTTCCCCGGAAGTTGACCTCGCCGCCCGAGATTTGGGCGTTGCCCTTTAAAAGCCGCATCAGCGCGAAGGCGATGGTGGACTTTCCGCAGCCGCTTTCGCCCGCGAGTCCGAAGAATTCGCCCCTGTGGATGTCGAAGGACACGCCGGACACCGCGTGCACGCGCCCTCGCTCCGCCTTGTATTCCACCGAAAGGTTCCTGACTGACAATAACACTTCGCTCATATCGGCCACCTCACAGCTCTACCGCGCCGCCGCGGTCGTTTGCGTACAGGTCGAGGAACGAGTTGCCGATGAGCATGAACGCGTACCCCAGCGTGGCGATGCAGAAGCCCGGCGGCAAAATCCAGTACCAGGCCTGGCGGACGATGGCCGCGTTGTCGTAGGCGATGGAGAGCATCTTTCCCCAGCTGGTGGCGTTGGGATCGCCGATGCCCAGAAAGCTCATGGCGGCCTCCGTCAGCATGGCGGCCGTGATGACCATGACGGCGTTGGCGGTAATGACGGGCACGATGTTCGGCAAAAGCTCCTTGAACATGATCTCCCCGTTGCCCATGCCCAGCGCCCGGGCCGCGTCGATGTAGTCGCGCTTTTTCTCGGAAAGCGTCTGGGATCTTACCGACCGGGCCATCCACATCCAGCTGAACAGGCCGATGATGAGGATGGTGCTCCTGCTCGTCATATTGTCCAGAAGTGAGGCGATAACGATCATGAACGCCAGCATGGGGATGGTGAGGAATACGTCGACGATGCGCATGAGCACCTCGCCCACGTAGCCGCCCTTGTAGCCCGCAACCAGACCCACGACGGTGCCGATGGCGGCCGTGATGACGCCGGCCAGCACGCCCACCGTGATGGTCACCCGGGTTCCGTACACGAGGTTGGAAAACACGTCGCGCCCGTAGGCGTCAACGCCCAGTATATGCGTCCAGTTGGGCTTTGTCCAGGGCATAAATTCGATGCTTTTGGGGTTATATGGGGCAATTTGGCCGGCGAACAGCGAAACCGCGCCGAAAAACAGGATGATCGCAAGCCCGGTCATGGCGCGGCGATTGCGGAAGAGATATTTGTTCAGCGCCGCCAAAGCGCCTGTTTGTTTTTTCTTCATGCGTCCTCCTTAGCTCAGCGACACGCGCGGGTCGATGATCGGATAGATGAGATCCGCGAGGAAGTTCATCAGAACAACCGAGATCGCGAGCACGGTAAAGCATCCCTGAATAAGCGGATAATCCGCGTTGAGAATGGCGTTGTACATGGTAAGCCCGATGCCGGGGTACGAAAAGATGAGCTCCGTGGTGATGGCGCCGCCCACCGAAACGCCCAGGGACAGCATGAGACCCGTGAACGAGGGAAGCAGCGCGTTGCGCAGCGCGTATTTCGAGAGGATTTTGCCGCGCCTGAGACCCTTGGCCTGGGCCAAGGTGATGTAGTCTTCCGAGAAAATCTGAAGGATGTTCGAACGCATGACCACGATGCGCCCGGCAAGCCCCACCACGATCAGGGACAGGCACGGAAGGAACGCGTGGTAGGCGATGTCCATAACGGTGAAAAAGCCGCTTTCGTCGCCCGTGAGCCCGGAAGAGCGCGCGTGGCTGATGGGGAACCATTTGATGTAGAACGCGAACGCCACCAGAAGCAGCATCGCCACGAAGAAGTACGGCACGCTCTGGAGGTAGAACGAGACGCCCACCACTGTGCGGTCAAAGAAGCTGCCCTTTTTGAGCGCCGCGATGGTCGCGAGGAACCACGCGATGGCGAAGGAAATGAGCGTGGCGGTGATGACGATGAGGAGCGTCCACGGAAGGGCCTTGAAGATGATTTTGGAAACCGACGCCTGATAGATGGAATAGCTGGTGCCCATGTCGCCCTTCACGAGGTTCGTGAAAAACCGGGCATACTGGACGGGCAGGCTGTCGTTGAGTCCCCACTGGTCGCGCAGCATCTCCGCGTACTCTGCGGAGCCCAGCGCCGTCTGGCTGGCAAAGAGCTGGGCGGGATCGCCGCCCATCATGCGCGGCAGAAGGAAGATGGCCGTGAGGGCGATCCACAGTGTGAGAATCGCGCTCAGAAACCGCCGAAGAATGTACAGCGGCGAGACATGCTTCATACGGAACACCCCTTAAAAGGGGCGGAAGGGCCCGGAAACGGACCCTCCCGCCGGAATGGATTTTTACTGCTGCGCGGCGAGGGAATAGACGCCGATGAGCTGCAGGGGGCAGTTGATGGGGTACAGATCGCAGCTCCAGCCGCTGACGTTTCCGCCGTCAAAATAGGGGTTGTGGCCGCCGACGTTGTACATGGGCATGTAGACATAGTCGTTGGCGACGATCTGCTGGCACTGGGTGATGATGTCCTTGCGCACGTCGGAATCGATGGCCGTGGCAAGCTGGTCGATGAGCGCGTCGAGCGCCTCGTTGCGGTAGCGGCAGTAGTTCCTGCCCGTGGCGGCCTCGCCGGAGGGGGCGGTGGACGCCGAGTCAAAGCTGGTGTAGAACGCCGCGTAGGCATCGTTCGAAAGGGGCGTGTTGTACTGGAGCAGCTGGAAATCGCCCGCCTGCGCCTTGCTGGCGAGTTCCGCCCAGGTGGCAACCTTCGGGATGATTTCCACGCCGATGTTGAGCAGCCACTGCTGGATCATGCCGGCTTCCATCTGCTGCGCGGGCGCGCCGGATGCGTTGTAGTAGGTGAAGGAGAGGCGCTCGCCCGTGGTGGGATCCATGTACACGCCGTCGTCGCCCATGACATAGCCCGCGTCCTCGAGCACCTGCTTGGCGCCGGCGGGATCGTAGGTGAGAACCGCGTTGGCATCCTGGTTGACCAAATCGCCGAAGGCGTTGGGCAGCCACGCCATGTTCATGGGGAACACGCAGTCGTACTCGCCGCGGGTGATGAGGGACTTCTGGTCGATGGCCATGCACATGGCCTTTCTCACGTTCACATCGGCAAGCAGGCCGTACTCATGGTTCATGAACACCGTCCAGTTGGTGAACCCGGAATAGATCTGCATCTTGGCGTTTTCCTGGGTCAGGAACTCGGTGACATAGGACATGGCGATGGTGCCGAAGGTGCAGTCCACCTCGCCTGCCATGAGCGCCACGGAAAGGTTCTGGGCGGAGTTGTAAAGCTTCATAATGAGCTTATCAACCTTCGGCGCGCCGGCCCAGTAGGACTTGTTGGCGGTAAACTGGACGTCTGTGCCGGTGGTGTAGCTCTCCCACACGAAGGGGCCGGAGCCCACCGGATCGGTGTTCGTGTACGCGGCGACATCGCCCACGGTGGACCAGATGTGCTCGGGCACAATGAAGAGCTCGGACATGTAGGCGGTGAAGGACGGGAAGCTCTCCGCGAAGGAAACCGTCACCTGGTAATCGCCCGTCACCTCGACGGATGAAATCTTCTTCCAGAGGCCGTTCACGTCGAGGGCGGTGTCCTTGAGCATGTTGATGGAGAAGGCGACGTCGGTGGCGTCAAGCGCTTCGCCGTCCGAGAAGGTCACGCCCTGGCGGACATTGATGACCACCTGGGTAAAGTCCTCGTTGGCCGACCAGTCGGTGGCGATCATCGGGATGACCGCGCCGTCGATTGGGTTGTAGTAGGTCAGCGAATCGTACAGGAGCAGGCGCATGTTGGTGTTCGCGGTGCCGGTGGTCACGTAAGGATTGAGGTTCGCAAGCTGCGTGTCGAGTATGTACTCGCCCACGTTCAGCGTGCCGCCCTCCTTGACGTCCGCGCCCTCGGCCCCCGCGCCCAGCGCAAACAGCGCGAGACACAAAACCGTCACAACACAGATGAATTTCCTCATGTTGGCATCCTCCTCTTGCGGCCCATCGGGCCTTGTTACATTCATGTTACCATTATGTTTGACGCGGATCAATACAATATGTTATACTCTTTCTGTTCAATGTTCCGAATTTATTGTAACTCAGGCACGCAAAAAGGGGAAGATCGCTATGGCCTTGGGCGTCATCATCGTCGACGACGAACCGTGGGTGGCCATCGACGCCGCGCACTCCGTCGACTGGGGACGGTTCGGGTTCACCATTCTTGCAAGCTTCACAAGCGCCCGGGCGGCCATCGACGAAATCGTCGGCAGGCGTCCGGCGCTGGTTCTGACGGACATCTGCATGCCGGGAATCGACGGGTTCGAACTGATCCGCGAATGCCGCGCCCGGGGCGCCGCCTGCCGCTTTGCCGTGCTCACCGGGCACGAGGACATTTCCTACGCCCAGAAGGCCATCCGCGCGGACGTGGACGACTACTTCATGAAGGCCCTCAACCCCGAGGAGATGCACGGCTACCTCGCGCGCCTGGCGGCGGAGCTCGCGCCAAAGGCGGACGCGCCCGCGGTATCGAGCCCCGCGTTTCAGAACACGCTTAACTACATCCGCCTGCACGCCACGGAAAGGCTCCTGCTCGAGGACGTGGCCGAATCCGTGGGCTTTGGAAAAACGTACCTCTGCGCCCTTTTCAAAAAACACCTCAACACCACGTTCACCAGATACCTCACCGCCGTCCGGCTGGAAATCGCCAAGGAGCTCATCCGGAATACCGACATGAAGCTCGACGACGTCGCCCGGCGCTGCGGAATCGGCGAACCCTCCTACTTTTACAGGCTGTTTAAAAAAGAAACGGGTCTGACGCCCGCCGCATACCGGCAGCGCGAACTCCATGGGTAGGCGGCAAAGGTCCCTCCGGACGCCCGTCACCTGGATCATGCTCGCGTCCCTGGTGCTGGCGATTCTGGTTGCGACGCTGGCCGTTTTTGTAAACCGCGCCCTTTTGCGGCGGGAACGCGAAACCTATGTGACAGCGGCCGCCAGTTCCGTGGAGGCATCCCTTACGCTGCTGGACGAGACGCTCTACACCGTGGGCACCTATTTTTCACATCTGGTACCTCTCGTGGGCATTTATTCCGGCGCGAGCGAGTCCGTCGAGGCCGTCGAGGCCGTCTACGACGTGACGCTGGCCACCGTCAACTACAACGACATGATCGCGGACGTCATCGTCGTGGCCCCGGACGGCAAGGCCCGCAGCTACGCCAACGGCGAGGGCATGTACCTGGTGGAGCTGGTTTCGGCGCAATACGACTACACGGACGCGGAGCTGATCGCGCCGCGCTACTTCTACTTTCCCGACTTTACGTCCCCTCACGACGAGTCGTTCGCGTACGTGGTGCCGCTTCTTGACGTGGACACCGCCACCGGACGGGTGACCAAGCTCGCGACCATCATCGTCGCCTGCTATACGCAGGGAATCCAGCGCCTGGTCGAACAGGGCCTGAACGCGGAATACGCGTATCAGCTGACCGCATCGGACGGCAACGTCGTCGCGCGGCGCGTGCCGGACGGTTTCGCACAGGGCGGTGTCTCCTGCGCGCTGAGCCTTAAATATCCCTACCGCTCCGTGGAAATCCGCGCCCCGCGCATTTGGGCGCTGAGGGGCGGATCGTGGTATGAGATTACCGCGGGGGTGTGCGCGGCGGTGGTCGCCGTCACGCTCTTTTCCGTGATCGTCATTCGGGCGAGCATCCTCCGGCCCGTCTACGCGGTGTCCCGGGAAATCGCGCGCATCGGCGCGCCTGGAGGCGTCGGACGTCTCTGTTACGGCGGCGTGCGCGAAATCGACCTCATCGCGCAAAGCGTCAACGAGATGCTCGACCGGATGGCGGAGCTCACCCGCGCGGAGCTGGACGCCCGCACGGGGCTGATTGAGGCGCGCCTGCGGAAGAACGAGGCGGAGCTTTACGCACTCCAGAGCCAGATTAACCCGCACTTCCTGTTCAATTCCCTTCAGTGCATCCGCGCCATGGCTATTTTGGCAAGCGCCGAGAACGTGGCGAGCATGACCTCCTCCCTCTCCTCCCTGCTTCGCTACGCCATTTCCGGCGCGGGCATGGTGCGCGTGCGGGAGGAGATCGGGGCGGTCAAAGAATATTTGAACATCGTGGACATCCGCTACGACCACCGGTTCCGCCTGGAGCTGGACGTCGCGGAGGACGCCATGGACGTTCCGATTCCCAAAATGATCCTCCAACCCGTGGTGGAAAACGCGGTGAGCCACGGTGTTTCCATGCGCGAGGAAAACGGACGCGTGTCCATTGCCGCCCGGGCACGGGACGGGAAGCTGATCTTCACGGTGACCGACGACGGGCCGGGCATTCCGCCCGCGCGGCTCGAGGGCATGCGCGCGGCGCTCACGATGGACTTTCACGACGCGCTGAACGCGCGGAAGCTGACCTCCTTCGGGCTCTACAACATCCAGCGGCGCATCCGGCTCCGGTTCGGGGAGGAATACGGGCTGACGCTGGAATCGGAGCCCGGGGAGACGAAAACGACCATTGTGATTCCGGCGGGCGAAAAAGAGACGTAAAGCAAAGCCCCCGTCCGCGGTGCGGTTCGGGGGCTTTCATTACTCCACAGGCTTCGCCTTTTGTTTTCCGGACTTGGCCTTCCCCTGAATTTCGGGGACGGGCGGCACTTCGTTTTTCTCAATGGGGAGCTTCCTGTTGGATTCGGTTCCGTGGGGCGCCTTCGGGTCGGGTCTGCGCATGCCGGGTTTTGGCACATCAATCACCTCGCGGTTAGTATCCCGGCGCCGGGCAGAAAAAATGCGGGCGTTTTTTAACGGTCGCGTTTCTTGTAAACCCGGACGCGTTATGATAAGATGAAACCGTTCCCCAAAAGGCAAGAGCGATCGACTCACGCAAGGAGTGTGCCAAATGGACCCTGTGCCTGAACGAAGAACCCGGACAAATACATAGCGCACTCGGCCCGGCCCTTCGACCGCGCCGTGCTGACGTGCGCGGAAGGAGAAGAGCATGGTACGCATCTACAAGACCGTCGACGCCTCCCTGAAGGTCATCGACGCCCCCGAGAAGGACTGCTGGATCATGATGACCCGGCCCACCGAGGCGGAGCTGCGGGATGTCGCCCAGCGCTACGAGATCGACCTGAACGACCTGCGCGCGGCGTTGGACGAGGAGGAAAGGTCCCGCATCGAGGTGGAGGACAACTACACGCTGCTTCTGGTGGACATTCCAATCATCGAAAAGAGCGACCGCGACCGGTATGTCACCCAGCCTTTGAGCATCCTGATTGCCCGGGACGCCATCATCACGGTCTGTCTGGAGGAAACGCCGGTGCTGAGCACCATCGAGGGGAAGAAGACCCGCGAATTCCAGACGCACATGAAGACGCGCTTCCTTCTTCAGATTCTGTACCGCAACGCGTCTTTGTACCTCCAGTACCTGCGCGTGATCAACCGCCAGAGCGAAACCGTGGAAAAGCAGCTGCACGATTCCACCCGGAACCGCGAGCTGATCGAGCTCCTGGAACTCGAAAAGAGCCTTGTCTACTTCACGACCTCCCTCCGGTCCAACGAGGTCGTGCTCGAGAAGATGCTCAAGACGGAATCCATCAAAAAATACCCCGAGGATACCGACCTTCTGGAGGACGTCATCGTCGAAAACCGGCAGGCCATCGAGATGGCGAACATCTACTCGGGCATTTTGTCGGGCATGATGGACGCGTTCGCGTCGGTCATCTCGAACAACCTGAACATCGTCATGAAATTCCTCGCCGTGGTGACCATCGTTTTGTCCATCCCCACCATGATTTTCTCGGCATACGGCATGAACGTCAACACCGCCATGATGCCTTTTGCCAACGCTTCCTTCGGGTTCCCGCTCATCATCGGGTTCTCGGTTCTCATCAGCGTGGGCGTGGCCATCTACTTCGCGAAAAAGAAAATGTTTTGAAGGAAAGCCCCGCCGCGGCGGGGCTTTTTCACAGGGAGGCGCACGTGTCGCTCATCGATTATTTGGATCAATACGCGAAGACCCGGGTGCCCATGCACATGCCGGGGCACAAGCGCAACGCGTCTCTCGCGGCGTATCTCGCGCGGCTGGGCGCCGGCCTCGACGTCACGGAGGCGGAGGGCCTGGACAATCTGCACGACGCGGCGGGCATCCTCCGGGACGGCATGGAAAAGACCGCGGCGCTGTGGGGGAGCGGCCGGGCGTTCTGGCTGGTGAACGGCTCGAGCTGCGGCGTCCTCGCGGGCGTGTGGGCAACGGTGCCCGACGGCGGCGCCGTGATCTGCGCGCGCAACTGCCACAGGTCGGTTTTAAACGCGCTGATCCTACGGCACGCAAGAACTTCCTATGTCATGCCTGAAATGGACGCAGCGGGGATCGCGGGGCCGCTTTCGCCGGAAGCCGTGGCGCACGCCCTGGGCGAAAATCCGGACGCGCGGCTTTTGATCGTCACGAGCCCCACCTATGAAGGCGTCCTGAGCGACATTCCGGAAATCTGCCGGATTGCCCACGCCCGGGGCGTCGCGGTGCTGGTGGACGAAGCCCACGGCGCGCATCTGGGGTTTGGGCATGGCTTCCCCGACGGCGCGGTGAAAGCCGGGGCGGACATGGTGGTCCAGAGCCTTCACAAGACGCTGCCGAGCCTTACGCAGACGGCGGTTTTACACATCAGCGGAGACCGGATCGACGGCGAGGCGGTGCGGGCGGCGCTTTCGATCTTTGAGACTTCCAGCCCATCCTATCTGCTCATGGCGTCCATCGACGGCTGCGTGGATCTGCTCCGGGCGCGGGGGGACGCTCTGTTTTCCCCGTGGCGGGACGGGCTTTGCGCGCTGCGGAAGCGGCTGGCTGCACTGAAGCACCTGACCCTTGGGTCGGGCGCGTGGCCGCGCGATCCTTCGAAGATCGTCGTGCGGACGGACCAATCGGACATCGGCGGCGCGCGGCTCATGGAAATGCTCCGCATGCGCGGCATCGAACCGGAAATGGCCGCGCCGAACCACGTCGTTCTGATGACCGGCATGGGCGACACAGGCGCGACGCTCGCCGCGCTGGCGGAGGCGCTGCTTGACATCGACGGCAGCATCGGTCCCGGACATCGCGCGCCCCTTCCCCCCCTCCCGCTGCCGGCACGCGCCCTTTCTCCGTGGGAGGCGGCGGGACGCGCGGCCGAGACCGTGAAAACGGCGGACGCGGCGGGCCGGGTGTGCGCGGAGGCGGTATGGGCGTACCCGCCGGGGATTCCCCTCATCGTGCCGGGCGAGGTGCTGTCGGCGGACATTCTCCGGGCCTGCGCGGCGGTCTGCGGACGGGACGAAATCCGCGTTTTATCAGAAGTTACCTTGACAAACGGGGCTTCCGGTGATAGCTTATAATGGTAGTTATCTGCGAAAGGGAGACTGATCGATATGGACCGTATCAAGACGCTCAATACGCGCGCGCTTGCGGAAAACGAGGGCGGCTGCGGCGAATGCCAGACCTCCTGCCAGTCCGCCTGCAAGACCTCCTGCGGCGTGGCGAACCAGCCCTGCGAGACAAAGGGACGCATCCGCACCCTCAGCACCCGCAATCTGACCGCCAAGCTGGGCGGCTGCGGCGAGTGCCAGACCTCCTGCCAGTCCGCCTGCAAGACCTCCTGCGGCGTGGCGAACCAGCCCTGCGAGAACATCTGAATTCGGGCGCGTCGGGCGGGGAATACCCCGCCTTTTTTATGGAGAAGTATGATTCATCAGTATAAGCTCAACGGATACAACATCGTGCTCGACACCTATTCCGGGGCGGTGCACGTGGTTGACGACGTGGCCTACGACGTGATTTCCATGTTCGAAACCACGCCCCCGGACGAGATCGTCCGGGCCGCCATCGAGAAGTATCCCGGCGTACGCGCGGCGGACGTCGAGGCGTGCCTTGCGGACGTCAAGGCGCTCAAGGAAGAAAAGCAGCTCTTTACCGAGGACGAATTTGCCGGGCTTGCCGAGACGCTCAAGAAAAACGACGACGTCAAGGCGCTTTGCCTGCACGTGGCGCACAGCTGCAACCTCAATTGCGCCTACTGCTTCGCCAGCCAGGGGAATTATCAGGGCGAGCGCGCGCTCATGTCCTTTGAGGTGGGTAAGCAGGCGCTGGACTTCCTGATGGCCCATTCCGGGTCTCGGAAAAACCTCGAGGTGGATTTCTTCGGCGGCGAACCCCTCATGAACTGGGACGTGGTGAAAAAACTCGTCGCCTACGCGCGGAGCCGGGAGAGGGAGGCGGGCAAGAACTTCCGCTTCACCCTCACCACCAACGGCGTGCTGGTGGACGAGGAGGTCATCGCCTTTGCCAACCGCGAGATGCACAACGTAGTCATGAGCCTTGACGGGCGGAAGGAAGTCAACGACCGCTTCCGCGTCAATTATGCGGGCACGGGGAGCTACGACACCATCGTGCCAAAGTTCCAAACTTTTGCCAGGGCCAGGAACGGCAGGAGCTATTACATTCGCGGCACATATACCCACCACAACACGGATTTTCTGCGGGACATCCTGCATATGGCGGACCTCGGGTTCACCGAGCTCTCCATGGAACCCGTGGTCACATCCCCCGGCGACCCCTGCGCGCTGACGGAAGATGATCTTCCGGTTTTGTTTGCCCAGTACGAGAACCTCGCCACGGAGATGCTCAGGCGGCAAAGGGAAGGAAAGCCCTTCTCCTTCTACCACTACAACATCGACCTGGCCCACGGCCCGTGCGTGTACAAGCGGCTTTCGGGCTGCGGCTCGGGCACGGAATATCTGGCCGTGACACCCTGGGGCGAGTTGTACCCCTGCCACCAGTTCGTGGGTGATCCCGCCTACAGCATGGGAAACGTTTGGGACGGCGTGACCAACGCGGCGCTGCGCGAACAGTTCCGCGGCTGCAACGTGGAATCCCGGCCCGAGTGCGAGGGCTGCTGGGCGAAGCTCTACTGCTCCGGCGGCTGCGCGGCCAACGCCTATCACGCCACCGGGGACATCCGCGGCGTGTACGAGTACGGCTGCCGCCTCTTCAAAAAGCGCATCGAATGCGCCATCATGCTCAAGGCCGCGGAGGCCGACGGATGATGCAGCCGTACCGCTTCCCGGGCCTTCAAAGCCCTTGCGCGGCGGCGGAATTTGTGCTATGATCTCTCCATCAAAATGGAAAGAAGGCGCGGGCGTGACGAAGTAAGCGATCGGCAAACCAACGGGAATCCCGCCATGGGCAGGCGCTTCGCCGTCGGAAAAGCTGGTTGCGCGTCACATCGCCCTTCTTGATGGAATGGGTGTGTTCGTGTCATGCGGCTCTGTTCCCGGCGACGGGCGCGGAGCTTTTTGATTGGAGTGATTTTATGTCGCTTGTTCAGGTCACGAACCTCACCTTTCACGACGAGGGCAGTTACGACAATATATTCGAGAATGCGAGCTTTTCATTCGACACCGCGTGGAAGCTGGGCCTGATCGGCAGAAACGGGCGCGGCAAGACGACGTTTCTCAACCTGCTCATGGGCAAATACCCCTATGGGGGCAGGATCGAGGCGTCCGTTTCGTTCGAATCCTTTCCCTATCCCGTTCCCAATCCGGAAATCCCCACGCGCGCGGCCCTCGGGGCCGTGTGCCCCGGCGCGGAGGACTGGCGCGTCGAGCGGGAGCTTTCCCTGCTGGGCGTCGGTCCGGACGTTCTTGCAAGGCCGTTCTCGACCCTCTCGGGCGGAGAACGCACAAAGGCGCTCATCGCGGCAATGTTTCTGCGCGAAAACAGCTTCCTTCTCATCGACGAACCCACCAACCATCTGGACATGGCGGGGCGCGCGGCGGTGGCGAAGTATCTGAACGCGCAAGACGGCTTTCTCGTCGTCTCCCACGACCGGGCGTTTCTGGACGCCTCGGTGGACCACATTCTGTCCATCAACCGCGCCACCATCGAGGTACAGGCGGGAAACTTTTCGTCATGGCTTTCCAACAAGGAATTGAAGGACAACTTCGAACTTGAGAAAAACGCCCAGCTCAAAAAAGACATCCGGCGGCTCACAGAAACGGCGCGGGAGAAGGCGGACTGGTCCGACCGGCTCGAGGCAACCAAGATCGGCGGCCACGCGGCCGACCGGGGGCGCATCGGACACCTGGCGGCGAAGATGATGAAAAAGTCCAAGGCCATCGAGGTGCGCAAAACCCGCGAGATTGCGGAAAAGCAGAAGCTATTGAAGGACATCGAGCGCGCGGACAGCCTGAAAATCCAGCCGCTCGCCCACCACGCGGCGCGTCTGGTGGATTTGAAGGACGTCGCCGTCTTCTACGGCGGGCATGCGGTCGCCCGGAACGTGAACCTGCTCGTGGAACGGGGCGCGCGCGTGGCCCTTCGGGGCGGAAACGGCAGCGGCAAGACGAGCCTTATCCGGCTGATCCTGGGCGAGGATTTGTCCCACACGAGGGACGTGCGGCTGGCGTCCGGATTGAGGATTTCCTACGTGCCCAGGACCCGTCCTTTCTTTCCGGCGCGCTGGAGGACTACATCGCTTCCCATGGCGTCGACGGGGCCCTCATGCGGACGATTCTGCGCAAATTCGATTTCCCGCGGGTGCAGTTTGAAAAGGACATGGCGGATTTGAGTGCCGGGCAGAAAAAGAAGGTGCTCCTCGCGCGCAGCCTGTGCGAACGGGCGCACCTGTATGTCTGGGACGAGCCGCTCAACTACGTGGATGTCCTCTCCCGGATGCAGATCGAGGAACTGCTGGCGGAATACGCGCCGACCATGCTTTTCGTGGAACACGACGCGGCTTTCTGCGAGAACGTGGCGACGAAGGTCGTGCAGCGATAAGGGGGAATTCAGGTGTATTGGCGAGAAATGCTCGATTCGGACCGGGCGACGGCGGCGCGGCTTATCGGCACCATTGATTCGGGCGAGCGGCGGTTCTTTGAGGCTCCGGAAAAAATCCAAGCCTTCGAGCGGGCCGTATGCGCGCGCATGTGCGGGGACGCGGGCGCGCTGTTCGCGTGCGTCTACGCCGGGAAGCTGCGCTTCACCGTCGCGTTCGCGGATGACCTGCCTGCATGCGCGGAGACGGAGACGGGAACGCTTTTGAGGACGCTCGTCGCGGAGAATGGGCTGGACGCGGTCGTCTGGTGCCGGAGCGAAAATGCGCGCCTGCGGGCGGCCGTCGAGAACGCGTTCCGAGTGAAGTCCGATTACGGGTCCCGGGAAATGAGCGTCTCCAGGGCGGAATTCGCGGCCTGGAAGGCGCCCCGGCTCCCGGCGGGCATGGAGATCGCGGGGTACGATCCCGCGCGTCTCACGGACTATCTACTGCTCCTCGAGCGCGCCATGGCCCACGTGATCGCGCCGGGCACGACGCCCTTCCTCGACGGCCGGGAACAGTTCAGCCGCGAATTTCCGGAACGCGCGGCGCAAAACCGGTTCCACGCGCTGTGGGCGGAGGATGCGCTCGCGGGCGTCTGTTTTTCCGGAGGCGGGGAGATCGATACCCTCGCGCTGGACGAAGCGTACCGGCGGCGCGGCGCGGGGTACGCGCTTCTGCACGCCGCGCTCGCGGGTGCGTTCGGAAACCGGGACGGCGACATGTGCCTGTATGTGGTGGATCAAAACACCAATGCGCTGGGATTTTACCGGCACACCGGCATGCGCGAAACGGGGCACAGCGCACGTTACTTCATCGCGCGCGCACCCGTTTCGGGCGGCGGGAACAGCGGTATATAAGAAACAGAACACATTGTGAAAGGGGAATTCCAAATGGACGCAAAGGTCGCATCCCTCATCAATCAGCAGATCAACAAGGAATTCTATTCGGCGTACCTCTACCTCAACTTCGCCAATTACTACGCCCACGTGGGCCTCAACGGGTTTGAAAACTGGTTCCGGGTACAGGCCCAGGAGGAGCGCGACCACGCCCAGCTCTTCACGCAGTACCTCATCAACAACGACGTACGGGTCACGCTTGAGGCAATCGCCAAACCCGAGGGCGAGTTTGCCGACCACATGAGCCCCCTCAAAGCGGCGCTGGCCCATGAGAAGGTGGTCACCGCCTCCATCAACGACATCTACACGGCGGCCGCCGAGATTCGCGACTACCGCACCATGCAGCTTCTCGACTGGTTCGTGAAGGAGCAGGGCGAGGAGGAAAAGAACGCCAGCGACAACATCACGAAAATGGAGCTGTTCGGTACCGACGCCAAGGCGCTCTACATGCTCAACAGCGAGCTTGCGGCCCGCGTGTACGCCGCCCCCTCCCTCGTTTTATAAATCACAGCAAATGCCCGGACGTCCGCGAAGGATGCCCGGGCATTTTTTCGTTCCCAGCGCGCTTCCCGCGTGGGATTTACAGCCGTTGGCAGCCGGGGCAGCAATACACCGCGCCGCCGAGATAGGGCTCCTTGACGATCTCCTGTCCGCAAACAGGACAGGGCTTCCCCACCGTGAGACGGGAGAGCACGGTTTTGTAGCCGCCCGCGTTTCCGAAAAAGTCCTTCTCCACGTCGCGCCCGCCCGCCTCCGTCATGCGGCGAAGCGTTCCGACGGTGCTTTCGTAGAGCCGTTCCACGTCGCTTTCGGTGAGCGTCTGAACCTTCCGCTTGGGATGAATGCCCGCGCGGAAGAGGATGTCCTGCAAAGCGCCGTTCCCCAGGCCCGGAATCCGCTGCTCCGTGGCCAGGAGCGCCTTGGCGGAGAGCTTCCCGTCCGCCGCGGCAACGATGTCCCCGAAAACGCCGGGCGTGAACGCGTCCGTCAGCGGCGAGGGCTTGCGCTTCGCCGTTTCGTAATAGCCGTTTTCAAACTCGCCCACCCGGAACGCCCACATGCCGCCGTACATCTGCACGCCGCAACTCAGGGCGGAGCCGTCGTCAAATTCCACGAGAAGCTGGTGCTTTTTGGGCCGCTTCGCGCCGGGCGCGCAGAAGCGCGGACTCGCGCCGTCACAGAAGATCATGCCCGCGCCGTCGAGGAGCACCTCCACCATTCCGCCTACCGCGCGCGCCCCCGCCACCATGCGGCCCGCGAGCAATTCACCATAACCCGCCGGATCGCCGTTGTACCACGCGAACCCGTGGGGAAACGCGGCCGCCACCGCCGTGACAATCCTCTTCCCCGTCAATTGTCCGCCGATTTGCCTTGCGATTGTGACTGCCTCCGGAATTTCCAGCATGACTTTCCATCCCCCTTCGTATTCCTCGCGCCGCGCGCCTACTGCAAAGAATTCATGAAGTCGATGACGCTGAGCCGCGACGCAATGTAATTATACTTGAGCACGGACGAAAGCGCCAGTCCCTTCAGGTTCTGGTCGCCGGAAGCGGCGCGCGTCGCCTCCGCGTAATCGTTCAAAAGCGCGTAGAGCCCCGTCGCGAACCGGTCGTCCGTGTCCGCGAGGGAAATGCGCAGCTCGCGTTCGCACGCGCCGAGCTCCGTGCGCGCCACCTCAACGAGCGCCCGGGCCGTCTTGGAATCCAGCTCGCCCGCGTCGATCCGCAGCGCCAGCGCGTTCATTTCCGCCGGGTATTTTTGAAGGGCGTCGACGGCGGCGCTCAGCGCGGTGAGCTGGCGCTCCGTGGCGGTGACGCGCACGGAAACCGACTCCGCCGAAAAGGCGCAGACGGAGGTGTCGATCCCCTCGTTTTCCGAGATGTGCGTGCACACTGAGCGCGCGTCACCCTCCGTGCCGTAGGCGGAGGCGAGCACCAGATACCGCCCGCTCTCGGGCCTGATGTAGCCCGCCGCGCCGCGATCCACGTAGCGGGCCGCCTCCACCCGCGCCGTGCCCGCGTCCACGTACGCACCGAAACAGGCGCAGTAGACGTTTGCGGTGGGAAGGTCAATGACCAGCGTCGTGCGCGCCGAAGTGTCGGAAACCGCGCGCGCATCCTCCACAGACGCCACCGGCAGCGTGGCCGCGTAGACGACGTAGGCAACGATGGCGCAAAGAATGGGCAGAAATACCCTCTTCATACGGACACCTCCGCTGCATTTTATGCCCGGCGGCGGGCGGTTATTCAATTGACTGGGCGCAAAATGAAGTATATAATGAACGCATATGAATGGAAACCGGAGGTTGACCAAGATGTACAACGTTTTGACCGGCGCGCAGATGTATTCGGTGCGCACGCTCACCCAGACGGCGGAGGCTCTGGATGGAACGCTGGGCGCGCTCGCGAAAATGGGCTATACGTCCGTGCAGCTCTCGGGCCAGAACCCGGATCTCGACCCCGCCGCGGTGAAAGGGCTGCTGGACAAGCACGGTCTCATTTGCCCCGCCACGCACATTTCCTTCCAGGAAATGGAGACGGCGCTTCCCAATGTCATCGCCCGGCACAAGCTTTGGAACTGCGCGTATCCCGGCGTCGGCTCCATGCCCCGCGAATATGCGGCGCGCGCGGATGGCTACCGCGCCTTCGCGAAAAAGGCAAACGAAATCGGGAAGAAGCTCGCCGACGAGGGCCTTACGTTCATCTACCACAACCACGCCTTTGAATTCCAGAAATTCGGCGAGACCACGGGCATGGACATCCTCTTTGAGGAGCTTGAGAGCGCCCAGTTCGAGATTGATGTATACTGGGTGCAATCCGGCGGCGCGGACCCGGTGGAGTGGATCCGCAAGGTGGCGGGGCGCATGGACGTGGTTCACTTTAAAGAGATGGCGGGCAGGCTCCCGGACGACAAGAACCGCTCCATGACCGAAATGGTGCCCATCGGCGAGGGCAACCTCAACTGGCGCAAGATCATGGCGGCCTGCGACGAAACGGGCGTGAAGTACGCCTTCATCGAGCAGGACAACGCCGTGGACACCGATCCTCTGGACTGCATGCACAGGAGCATCCGGAACCTGAGCCGCATGGGCGGGCGCTTCCAGTAGTCCGTGGGGCCTGTACACAGAAGCAGGATATTCCGCGGATTCGGCCTGCGCCGCGGACAGGAACCCCACTGGGAACGGGGGCCGTACTACGGCTGGGTAATCGTCCTTGCGGGCATGGTGACGATTTCCATGGCGCTGGGGCTCATCGCCAACAGCTTTTCCATCTTCATCGTGCCCATTTCGGCGGAGTTGGGCTTCACGCGCAGCCAGATGAGCACCAACCAGACCATCTTCGCCGCCGGCATGATGCTCGTGTCCCTGTTTTGGGGCGCAATCTTCTCAAAATTCCGGCTCAAGCGGCTCATGGGCATCGCGGCGGCCGTCTCCTGCGCGGTGTACTTTCTCTACTCCGTGGCGCACGCCCTCTGGGCGTTTTACGCGATCAGCATTGTGCTTTCGGTCACGATGGCGCTTCTGGGCTGGATGCCGTTCACGGTCATCGTCGGAAACTGGTTCACCAAAAAGCGCGGGTTTGCCCTGGGCCTTACGTTCATGGGCAGCGGGATCGGCGGCATGATCTACAACTCGCTGGGCGGATACCTCATCGCCTCGGTGGGCTGGCGCTCCACAATCATGATCTATTCGGTCATTCTGACCCTTGTGATGCTGCCGGTGGTTCTCTTCGTCGTCCGGATCAAGCCCCAGGACGTGGGCCTTCCCCCCTACGGCGGGGAGGACGACCAGATGCTCGCGGCGGAAGCGGAGGCGGGTGGGCTCACGCTGCATGAGGCGTCCCGGGACGGGCGGTTTTACATGATCGCCGCGTCGGTGACGGTGCTCGGGTTCGCGATGAATTCGCTCAACGCCACCATCGCGCCGCACATGCAGGCGCTCAATTACTCGAGCGTGTTTGCCGCAAACGTCGCGGCCGCGTACATGGCGGCCCTTGCCATCGGCAAATTCTCGCTGGGCGCGCTGAGCGACAAGCTCGGCACCCGGGCGGCCTGCACGCTGGCGCTGGGGGCTCTTTTCGCGGCATTCCTTTTCATGATCTTCGCGCGCTTTTCCCTCGCGGTGCCGCTTTTGGTTCTCTGTTCCGGGCTGGGCAATTCCTTCGGCTCCGTGGCCTATCCGCTCATCACCCGCGCGGTTTACGGCGAGCGCGACTATGCCGCCATTACCGGCGTCGTCTCCTCCCTCAACAGCCTCGGCTCCGCCGTCGGGCCCGCCGTGTGCGGCGTGATCTTCGACGCCTCGGGCTCCTACATCCCCGGCTATGTCGCCATGGCCGCGCTGGTGTTCGTGTTCGGCGGAACGCTGATCCTGGCGATGGGACGGGGCGTGCGGACAAAATTTCGCTTCAGAAGCCGCTTGACGGGCATCTGATTGCGGTTATATTAGTGTCAAGCGGGGTCACATGACCCAAGAATGAAGGCAAGGGAGGCGTTCACATGCCTGAATTGGTCAATTTTACCGTCGAGAAAATGCCCGCGATGAAGGTCGTCGGGCGGGAGATCCGTCCGAAGATGGGTGCGGGCGAGAACCCGATTCCCGCGTTCTGGCAGCAGTGCTTTCAGGACAAGACGTTTGAAAAGATCGAGGCGCTGGGCGTGCCCGCGCTGGACGGCGCCTACGTGGGATTCATGACCGAGTACAGCAAGCAGGACGGGACGTTCACCTACGTCTGCGGCATCTTCATGAAGCCCGACTGCCCCGTGCCGGAAGGCTTTGTGAGCCGGGACGTGGCGGCGGCGGACGTGGCGGTGGGCTGGGTACGGGGACCGGAATTCGCCATCTACCCGGTGGCGCACACGCTCACCCAGGAAGCACTGGAGAAAGCAAAGCGCAGGCCGGACGAAAAGGCCGACTGGTGCGCGGAGGTGTACAACTGCCCGCGCTTCACCACAAAGCAGGAGAACGGGGACGTGATACTGGATTACTACATTCCCTGCCTGTAAACGCAAACAGGGCCCGACGCAAAGCGCCGGGCCCTTCGCATGGGGCAATTACATCCGGACGAGCTCGTATGCGCGGCTTCCGAGACCGATTTTTTCGGCATGGGAAAGACAGGTGCGCCATTCGGCGTCTGGGCGGGAATTGACAAAGTGGTCGTGGTGGTCTACAAAATCCCGCGCGGCCATGTTGTCCGAAAGCTGGCTGTGCGGAAGGGGCGTGGCGGCGAGGCACGCGTCGGCGCACGCCTGGTCGAGGGCCAGCGGGTCAAAGGACGCGAACATGCCGATGTTGGGCAGAATGGGGGCATCGTTCTCGCCGTGGCAGTCGCAGTTGGGGGATACGTCCACGATGAGGGAAATGTGGAAGTGGGGGCGTCCGTCCAGCACCGCCTTGGTGTATTCCGCCATGCGGCAGTTGAGCTCAGAGATGGCGGCGGAGGAGGTGAACGCAATGGCGTCGAAGTTGCACGAGCCAAGGCAGCGGCCGCAGCCCACGCACTTTTCCCAGTCCACGTGCATCTTGCGCGCAACGGGGTCAAACTTCAGCGCGTCGTTGGCGCACTCCCTCTGGCAGCGCATGCAGCCACGGCACGCTTCCTCGTCGATCTGGGGCTTCCCGTTGTTGTGCATGTCCTTTTTGCCCGCGCGGGAGCCGCAGCCCATGCCGATGTTTTTGATGGCGCCGCCGAAGCCCGTCATCTCGTGACCCTTGAAGTGCGTGAGGCTGATGAAGATATCCGCGTCCATGACGGCGCGGCCGATCTTCGCTTCCGTGAGGTAATCCCCGCCCACCACCGGGACCGCGATGTCGTCGGTGCCCTTGAGCCCGTCGCCGATGAGGATCGGGCAGCCCACGGTGAGGGGCGTAAAGCCGTTCTCCCACGCGCAGTAAAGATGCTCGAGGGCATTTTTGCGGCTGCCGGGATAGAGGGTGTTGCAGTCGGTGAGGAAGGGCTTGCCGCCCAGCTCCTTGGTCACATCCGCCACGGCTTTCGCATAGTTGGGGCGCAGAAAGCTGATGTTTCCCAGCTCACCGAAGTGCATCTTGATGGCGACAAACTTGCCGTCCATGTCGATTTGCCCGATGCCCGCCCGGGTGATGAGCTTTTTGAGCTTGGCGGGCAGGCTGTCGCCGAACGCCTTGGTTCTGAAGTCGGTAAAGTACACCTTGGATTTTTCCATTTAAAGTCACTCCCGTCGGTCCTTGATCGCAATGCGACCATTATATACCTTCGAGTGTACTTTAACGCAAGCCCTTTTTGCCGGCGAGATTGAGGGCCACGGCCGCGCGCACCAGCTCCGCGAGGGCGCCGTCGTCGATTGTCTCCCCTTCGCGGACGTCGATGGCGCGGCGGGTGTTTCCCTCGAGGCTGGAATTGAACAGCCCCGCCGGGTCGGGAAGCGCCGCGCCCTTGGCGAACGTCATCTTGACCACGCTTTTGTACGTCTCGCCCGTCAGCACGATGCCGCCGCGGGACCAGACGGGGGTCCCCCGCCACTTCCATTCCTCGATGAGCGCCGGGTCCGCCGCGCGGATTACCGCCCGCAGGTGCGCAAGCATTTCGCCCCGCCAGTCGCCCAGCTCCTGAATCCGCCGGTCGATGAGCGTCGAGGCGGACATCGCTTCCTCCGCATTTGCCATGGAACCATCTCCCTTTATTTTCGCCAGAATGTGCCGCACGCCGCCTTGTCGGCGATGTTGAATTCGATCATCTTCTCGAGCAGCGTCCAGTCCACCGGACTCTTCCACGGAATTTGCCAGTACTCCTTCGTGCGTGAAAAGCCCGCCCGGGCGATTTCCGCCTCGAACCGGTCCAGGCACGCGCGCTCGGGCGCGACGGAGAGGTGGCCCTTGGACGCCGCAAAGCTGACGATGAACGTGCCGTGGTCGGTGTACATGGGCTGGTTCCATTTAATTTCGATCTTGAGCGACGGAAACCGCGAAGCCAGAAAGTCGCGGATTTCGTCCATGCGCGCCCGGCGCCCGGGATCGGCGATTCTATCCATCCATTCATCGAATGCTTCCATGGATTTCTCCTTTCAGCGGATGTCCGGCAGCGGGAACGAATCCCCCGTCTTCTCAATCCAATCCCGCACGAGATCGTTGAGCGCCCGGCACTTTTTGCGGTACGCGGTATTGTGGGCGAGATTCACCTGCTCGTAGGGGTCCTCGTTGAGGTCGAACATCAGCCACGGCGTGTTTTCCAGACACACATATTTATACCCATTTTTCGTGACGACGCCACGCCACGGAAGCGAAACGCTGTCCGGGTGGCCGGTGGGCACCACGGACTGCAAAAACGCGCTGTCGGGTTCTTTTCTGACCGGGTTTGTTTTAACCCGGTAATGGGAATAGTCGGTGCCCTGCATCCACGCCGGGGGCTCGATGCCGCAAAGGCCCAGCGTCGTGGGCGCGATGTCCACGTGGTTGACGGGCACGCCGGGGACCTTGCCGCAGCCGCGGTCTTCGTAATACATGGGCTGTTCCCCCGCGATGATGAGGGGCACGCGCACAGCCTCCTCGTAGGGTGTCATCTTGCGGAACTGGCCGTGGGAGCCATGCATGTCCCCATGGTCGGAGAAGTACATGACGTGGGTGTCAAAGAGGAGCCCCAGCCGGTCGAGGGCGGAAAGCACACGGCCGATGTTCCGGTCGAGGTTCTCGATCATGGCATAATAACCCGCGAGCTCGTCCGCCGCCCGCGCCCGGACGGCTTTCACGTGCGGGACGTTCTCCCGGAAGACCACGGAACCCGCGTTGTGGCGGATCATATCCTCCGCCGGGGCGACACAGGGATCATGGGGCGGCTGCACGGACAAAACGGCAAAGAACGGCGCGTCGCGCTCCCGCGCCCGCGCACGGTTTTCCAGATACTCGATCATCATGTCCGTAAGCGCGTCCGTCTCGTAGCCGGGGAGCCGCCTGTGAAACGCCGCCTCTCCTTCCCCGCCGTGAATCCACGAGTCCCACTGGCTGTTGTTATTTTCGTAGCCGATCCAGGTTTTGAAGCCCCCGCGCCTGTCCGGCGGGACGATGTGGTGCGCCGCGCGGCCCTCCGATTCGTGGAAGCCGTCCACATGCCACTTGCCCAGATAGAAGGTATCGTAGCCGTTTTCATTGAACACGTGGGCGACGGTCTTCTGGTTGGGGTCGAGCCGATACTCGTGGCCGGGCACCGCCTTGTGGGGATAGAGGCCCGTGAGCATGGAGCCGCGGTACGGGCAGCAGAGGGGAAAACCGCTCACCGCGTCGCAGAAGTGGACGCCCGTGCGCGCCATGCGGTCGATGTTGGGGGTAAACACGTTGGGGTCGCCGCCCACGCCCGTCGCCTGCGCCCTGTGCTGGTCGGACAAAATCCAGAGTACGTTCTTTCGCTTCATCGCAATGCCCTCTGTTCTTTTTCGCCATTCTACCACGCGGCGCGCGGAGGCGCAACCATTGGTGGACGCCGGGAAACCGATTCTGTGGTATAATAGGGGCAGACAAGGAGGAATGAACCATGACACAGATTGAAGAGCTTTTCAAGAATCTGGCAATGGCGGGCATCGGCGCCGTGGCCATCGGCTACGAAAAGGGACAAAAGATCGTCGACGAACTCATCAAGCGCGGCGAAATGACCGTCGAAGAGGGCAAGGTGTTCAACGAGGAGCTGCAAAGGCGGCTCAAGAAGGAACCCCCCAAGGCCGCCGACGTGGACGTCGACGCCATGTCGCCCGAGGAACGGGCCGCGCTTCTGAAAAAGCTGCGCGCGCTGGACGAAGCCGAATAGCCCGTGAAGGGCGAAGAAGGCGGCACGCGGGGACGCTTCGGCGAGATCGTCCGCATCCTCGCGCGCCACAACATCGCGAAGGGCCTGAATCCCGAGAAGCTGCGCGCCGTTCTGGAGGATCTGGGCCCCACCTACGTAAAGCTCGGACAGCTCGCCTCCACGCGCTCGGACCTCATCCCCGAGGCGTACTGCGTCGCGCTTGTTAAATTGCGCTCCGAGGCCCAGCCCATGCCCATTGAGACGGTGTACGCGGCCGTCGAGGCGGCGTACGGCGAGCCCTGGGACGCGGTGTTCGCCTGGATCGATGAAAAGCCGCTGGGGGCGGCGTCCATCGCCCAGGCGCATTTGGCGTCTCTGCACGGCGGGCAAGAGGCGGTCATCAAGGTACAGCGCCCGGGCATCCGCGAAACCATGCGGCGGGACATCGCGCTGCTCAAGCGGGCGGCGGGCCTCGCGAAATTCACCCCCATCGGCGAAACCGTCGATCTGGGACTGGTGCTGGACGAAATGGGGCGGGCTGCGGAACGCGAGCTGAACTTCCTCGAGGAAGCCAAAAACCTCCGGGAATTCGCCGCCAACATGAAGAACGTCAACTACGCGGGATGTCCCGCGGTTTACGACGCCTTCGTCACAGAGCACATCCTCGTGCTCGAGTACGTGGACGGCATCCGCATCGACGACGTTCCCGCGCTCAGGGCGGCGGGCTACGACCCCGCCGAGATCGCCTCCAAACTGGCCGAAAACTTCATCAAACAGATCGCGGACGACCGCTTCTTCCACGCAGACCCGCACCCGGGCAACCTCCGCGTCCGGGATGGAAGGATTGTCTGGCTGGACCTTGGCATGATGGGACGGCTGAGCGAACAGGACGGCGCGCTGTTCCGGCGCGCCATGGAGGCCGTGGCGGTCAACGACACGGAGGCCATGACGGACGCCGTGCTCGCCATGGGCGTCTACGGCGAGGCACCGGACCGGGCGCTTCTCACAAACGACATTGAGGCGCTGCTGACCCGGTACCGGCAGGCGTCGCTTTCGTCCATCGACGCCGGGCGCGTGCTGACGGAATTCATCGCCCTGGCGCGCAGACACGGTATCTCCATGCCCGCGAACCTCACAATGCTTGCGCGCAGCGTGGTGATTCTGGAAAGCGTCCTGACGTCCCTCGATCCTGAGACAAACCTTCTTCGGATCATGTCCGCGCATATGAAACGCGACGCGTTCTCCCCGGAAGCCATGCGCGCCTTCCTCGAAAAGCACGCGCTTCAGCTCTCGCGCTCGGCGGACAAATTGGGGGCAATTCCGGGTCAGCTTTCGGACGCGCTGCAAAAGATCGTCTCCGGGCGCGCGACGGTTACGGTGAACGTTGCGGGCGCGGAACAGGAATGCCGGGCGCGGGATGCGCGTTCCCGCCGGACGTCTCTTTCCGTGGTGGCGGCGGCGCTCATCATCGGCGGGGCCGTCGCCTCGCTCTCCGGTCTGCCCGGTCCCGCGGAACTTCCCTGGCCCGCCGCCGCGCTGTTTGCCGGGGCGCTTGTGGCGCTCATTGCGCTGTTTGCCGGGGGACGCAGGCGCTGACCCGCCGCTCCGGGGCCGAAGCCCGCCCGCAAAATGGAAACCGCGAATTTCCCGATTGACAACATGAACGGGCAATGATACAGTATGGCTGGAATCAATGACCAGACGGGAGGAATTTTTTATGAAAAAGGAAAGCATCATGGTCATCCGCGCCAGCAAGCGGCGCGAAAACGTCGACGCGCTCCAGAAGGTGCTGACACAGTTCGGATGCAGCATCAAGATGCGCCTGGGCCTCCATGAGGCGGGGGACGTGTGCTCCGACGACGGGCTCATCATCCTGCAGCTGGTGGACGTGGACGGCGAAGTGGCAGAATTCAAAAAGGCGCTGGACATGCTCTCCGGCATCCGCTACGACACAATCGAAATCTAAGGCAACCCCGCACAAAGGTTGCGCGTGCCGACGAGATGAATTTTCGGCGGCAGTGCCGCCTCCGCAGATTGTGCATCCAGAATTCGACGGCATAGCGGCCAGGGGCGGACTTTTCGCCTACGGCAAAAATTCTGCGGGCGCGAGACGGCGGAAATACCGCCGCCCGCACGCGTAGGATTTGGGCGGTGTTGCCCTAAGCATCAAACCCCCCGCCGGTTGGGCGGGGGGGTTGTTTTTTTATCCGTGATTCTCATGGCGCGACAGAAACGCGCAGAAGCCGTGCGAAAAACGCGTGCAGGAGCGCGACGGGAATGACAGCGAGGGCGGAAAAAAGCATCAGAAGCTCATAACCCACGCTGCTGCGCGAATCGACCGCCGCACGCTTGCCCCGCAGCCGGGAAAGGAACGAACCCAGGGGAATTCCGTAGGCGTTCCCCAGCATGATGCCGCGCACCGCACCGAGAATCCCCATGGCACCGTCCCGCCCATAGCGCCCGACGACGCTCGTCCACGCCGCCCGGGAAGGGTTTCCCCGGGCATCCGCGTAGTGCTGGGCGAAGAGCACCGCGGGCAGTTCGTCCGCCGGAACGTTTTCCATCTGTCCGGCGAGCATGTTCCCGATCTCCTCCGGGGAAAGCCCCGCCTCAAGAGCGATCCGCGTGTGCGCCCAGGAGCACATCCGGCAGCCGTTGACCTCCGTCACCGCCAGCATCAGCCGCTCCTTGAACGCCTCCGTCATTTCTCCCTTCCGCTCGGCGCGCAAAAGAAAAGGCATCGTCATGCCCGCCTTTTTCACAATTGTATATGCTTCCGGAAGGGTAAAAAGCTTCCCCATGCCATCAACTCCAAATCAATTTTTTATACCCACGCGCATATTCATTGAAACGGCACAGCTTCATTTTTGTTATGTAAATATTTTATTGACACTCAGCATCCATTAACATATACTATAGTTATTAAAACAATGAGATTGGGGGTTGATTTTCAAAAAATCAGGTAATCCAATCCCGGCCGCCCGCTGAGGCACGGACACGCACGACAAACGCTTTCGACTTACAGCCTTTCATCCTATCCTGACCGCACCAACGATTGGCACAACAAAAGAGAAACCGCACCACAGACCGAACCTGCGAGAAGAACAGAACCCGACCGAATCGGCACGGTGAAGGCGTCCGTCCCGAACGGACGGCGCGCCCTTCAAGCGCCAGTCCCTTGCAGACAGCGGAGTAAAACGCGGTCCAGAACCCGACGGTGGGTCCACGTCAGCAGAAGCGAGCGGGAAAACCCGCGGGCTTCGATTTTGTGCTACATCACTGATAAGGAGAACTGATATGGCAATCAAACCGAACGCGACCATCACAGGCGGCGGCCAGGCCACGGACTTCAAGGAGATCCGCGATCTGATCGACCTCTATTACAAGGGGAAGCCTGGATGCCTCATTCAGGTACTGCACGCGGCGCAGGAGATTTACGGCTATCTCCCGCTCGAGCTGCAGGCCGTCATCGCGGACAAACTGGAGATGCCCGTTTCGGAGGTATCCGGCGTCGTGTCCTTCTATTCCTTCTTCTCCGTCACGAAACGGGGACTGCACACCATCCGGGTATGCCTCGGGACCGCCTGCTATGTGCGCGGCGGAAAGCGGATCGTGGACCATCTTCTGAAGACCCTGAACGTCGAGATCGGCGGCACCACCGAGGACGGCAAATTCACGTTTGAAATTGCGCGCTGCATCGGCTCGTGCGGGCTCGCCCCGGCCATGATGATTGACGACGAGGTGTATAAACAGATGTCGCCCACAAAGGTAGACGCGATTCTGGCCAAGTACTGACAGGGGGTGAAATGATGACAACGAAAATAACAAGCCCCGCCGATTTGAATCTCATCAAGGAGGCGCGGCTCGCCGAGGAAGGGAAATATCGCCATCAGGTGCTCGTGTGCGCGGGCGCGGGCTGCGTGTCCTCCAACTGCGGCCTCGTGCGCGACGCGGCCGTCGAGGCGATCCGGAAGCTGGGCCTCGAAAACGAGGCGCGCGTGTATGAAACCGGGTGCATGGGCACCTGCGCGGTGGGCCCCGTGATGCTGATCCTTCCCGAACGGATATTCTATGTAAACCTCACGCCCGCCATCACGACGGAAATCATAAAATCCCACATCGTCGAGGGCGACGTTCTGGAAAAATACACCTTCTACGACCACACCCTGGGAAGGAACGTGCCGAAGATCAACGACATCGACTTTTTCAAGGAGCAGGTCAGAATCGCCCTGCGCAACTGCGGCGTCATCGAGTACGGAAGCGTCGACAGCTACATCGCCCGGGACGGCTACTTCGCCGCGGCAAGGGCGCTCACCGAGCTTACCCCCCAGGCGGTCGTCGACACGGTGAAGACCTCCGGCATCCGCGGGCGCGGCGGCGCGGGCTTCCCCACCGGCATCAAGTGGGAGTCGGGGCTGCGCGCCAAGGGCGCGGAAAAGTACATCGTCTGCAACGCCGACGAGGGAGACCCGGGCGCGTTCATGGACCGTTCGGTGATCGAGGGCGACCCCCATACGGTTCTGGAGGGCCTGCTTTTAGGCGGCTACGCCATCGGCGCGCACAGGGGCTTCGTGTACATCCGGGCCGAGTACCCCATCGCGGTGGAGCGCATGCAGAAGGCCATCAACGAGGCCAAGGCGCGCGGACTTCTGGGCAGGGACCTGTTCGGCAGCGGGTTCGACTTCGACGTGGAAATCCGCATCGGCGCGGGCGCGTTCGTGTGCGGCGAGGAAACCGCGCTCATGGCCTCCATCGAGGGCCGGCGCGGCGAACCCCGGCAGAAGCCGCCGTTCCCGTTCCAGGAAGGCCTGTTCAAGAGCCCCACCATCATCAACAATGTTGAGACGCTGGCCAGCATCCCCGCAATCCTTCTCAAGGGCGCGGAGTGGTACGCGCGCTACGGAACGGCCACCGCCAAGGGCACGAAGGTGTTCGCCCTCGCGGGCGACATCGTCAACACCGGCATCATCGAGGTGCCCATCGGCATTCCTCTGGGCGAGATCATCTTCAAGATCGGCGGCGGCATGCTGGGCAAGAAACGCTTCAAGGCCGCGCAGATCGGCGGGCCTTCGGGCGGCTGCATCACCCAGGAAAACCTCAACACGCCCACGGACTATGAATCGCTGTCCATGCTGGGGGCCATCATGGGCTCCGGCGGGCTCATCGCCATGAACGAGGACACCTGCATGGTGGACACCGCGCGCTACTTCATGGACTTTATTCAGGAGGAGTCCTGCGGCAAGTGCGTGGCGTGCCGCCTGGGCACCAAGAGGATGCTCGAAATTCTCGAGCGCATCACCCGGGGCGAAGGCCGCGTGGGCGACATCGAACTGCTGGAGGAGCTGGGCCGGACCATCAAGGAAACCGCCATGTGCGGCCTGGGCCAGACCGCGCCCAACCCGGTTCTGTCCACCATCAAATACTTCCGGGAGGAATACGAGGAACACATCCGCAAGGGCTACTGCCGCGCGGGCGTGTGCGCCGACCTGTTCATCTCCCCGTGCGAGAACACCTGCCCGGCAAACGTCAACATTCCCGGCTACCTGGCGCTCATCGCGGCGGGCCGGTTCGTGGACGCCTACGAGCTCATCCGGCGCGAGAACCCCATGCCGTCGGTGTGCGGGCGCATCTGCACCCACCCCTGCGAATCCAAGTGCCGGAGGGCCACCGTGGACGAGGCGCTGGCCATCTGCGACCTCAAGCGGTTCGTGGCTGACTACGCGTACAAGAACCGCAAGCAATACGAGGAGGACATCGTGTTCCCCAAGAACGGGAAGCGGGTGTCCGTGGTGGGCGCGGGCGCTTCGGGCCTCACCTGCGCGTACTACCTCTCGCGCATCGGCTATGAGGTGGACGTCTACGAATCCGCGCCCGTGGCAGGCGGCGTGCTGGCCTTCGGCATTCCCGAATACAGGCTGCCCGCCGAGGTGCTTAAGCGCGAGATCAATCAGATGCAGCAGTCCGGCTTTGAGATTCACCTGAACACCGAGGTCGGGCGGGACATCTCCTTCGAGACGCTCCGCAGGCAATCGGACGCCGTGTACGTCTCGACCGGCACCCAGTTCCCCCAGAAGATCGGCATCCCGGGCGAGAATCTCAGCGGCGTTTACCCCGGCATCGACTTTTTGCGCGACGTGAAGCTCTACAACAAGGTAGACTTTACCGGCAAGGTGGTCGTGGTGGTGGGTGGCGGAAACACGGCTGTCGACTCGGCGCGCACGGCGCTTCGGCTCGGGGCCAAAGAGGTTTCCATCCTCTACCGCAGAAAGCGCGACACGATGCCCGCCTACGACATCGAGGTGCAGGAGGCGCTGGACGAGGGCGTGGCGCTCATCGAACTGGTCTCGCCCGTGAGCATCATTGGGGATCATCACGGTAAGGTCTCCAAAATCGAGCTCGTGTGGCGCACGACCTCCGACTTCGACAACCAGGGCAGGCGCAGCACCCGGCACATCGAGGGAAGCAACTTCTTCATGGACGTGGACGCGGTCATCGCCGCCGTCAGCCAGTACGCCGACCTTCCGTTCATCAAAAAGTCTGACATCGGCGTGACGCGCTGGGGCACATTCATCGTGGACCCCGACACCCAGATGACCACCATGCAGGGCGTGTTCGCGGGCGGCGACGTGGCCAGGGGACCGGACGAGGTGATCCGGGCAATCGCAGACGGAAAGCGCGCGGCGGAGTCCATCGACCGCTACCTGGGCGGAAAGGGCAGACTCAACAAGGGCCGCGCCATCGAGATTCCCGAAGTCACCGACGACGACGAGGTCATCATCCACGAGCGGTTCACGCAGGAGTTTTTGCCCATCGACGACCGCAAGGATTCGTTCGACGAGGTGGTTCTGGGCTACCACAAGCTCAACGCCATCGCCGAATCGATGCGCTGCCTGCACTGTGACAGGAGAGAGGTGAGGTCATGACTACCTTCACGATCAACGGAAAGGAAATTTCCGCGCCGGACGGCAGCACCATTCTGGAGGCCGCCAAATTAAACAGCATCCACATTCCCAGCCTTTGCTACATGGAAGGCCATCACCCGGTGGGCTCCTGCCGCATCTGCGTGGTGGAGGTCGAGGGCGCGAAGACGCTCATGGCCTCGTGCATCACAAAGGCCACAAACGGAATGGTCATCCACACCAACACCAAAAGAGTGCGCGACGCCCGCAAGGTGCTCTATGAGCTGATCCTGTCGGATCACGACAAGGAATGCCTCTACTGTCAGAGAAACCAGACCTGCGAGCTGCAGAAGCTCGGCAAGCAGCTGGGCATCGAGGAAAGCCGGTTCGACGGCGACCGCTCCTCCCGCATGCTGGACGTGTCCGTGTCCATCACCCGCGACCTGAGCAAGTGCGTGCTCTGCCGCCGCTGCGTGGAGGTCTGCAACGAGGTGCAGGGCACCGGCATTCTCAACGTCCAAAACCGCGGCTTCAAGTCCGCGGTGGGGCCCTCCATGGAGCTCCCCCTGGGAAGCGTCTCCTGCGCGTTCTGCGGGCAGTGCACCGTGGTTTGCCCCGTTGGCGCGCTGCGCGAGACGGATTCGACCCAGCGCGTATGGGACGCCCTCATGGACGAAAAAAAACGCGTGGTGGTGCAGGTCGCCCCCGCCGTGCGCGTGGCCATCGCGGAGATGTTTGGAAACCCGGTGGGCACCCGCGCCACGGGGAAGCTCGCCTCCGCGCTCAAGGAACTGGGCTTCGACGACGTGTTCGACACCAACTGGGCGGCGGACCTCACAATCATTGAGGAGGGGACGGAATTCCTGGGCCGGGTCAAGTCGGCCCTCACCGGCGGGGACGCGGTGCTCCCGATGATTACCTCCTGTTCCCCCGGCTGGATCAAGTATGTGGAGCACAATTACCCCAACGAGCTTTCCCATCTGTCCACCTGCAAGTCCCCGCACACGATGCTGGGCGCGGTGGTGAAAAGCTACTATGCCGAGAAGATCGGCGTCGATCCCAAGGACGTCTTCGTGGTGTCGGTGATGCCCTGCACCGCCAAAAAGTTCGAGATCCGGCGCAGCGAGATGGAGAACGGCGGATATCCCAACGTGGACGAGGTCCTGACCACCCGCGAGCTGGGCGAAATGATCCTCTCCGCCGGCATCGATTTCAACTCCCTCACGGAATCGAACTTCCACAATCCCCTGGGCTTCTCCTCGGGCGCGGCGGACATCTTCGGCCTCACCGGCGGCGTCATGGAGGCGGCGCTGCGTACCGTATACGAATTGGTGACGGGCCGCGCGCTTCCGTTTGACAATCTGCACGTCACACCCATCGTCGGGCTCGAACAGGTAAAGGAGGGCGCGATCCTCATCGAAAATCCGCTGCCCGCCTATTCGTTTCTGGACGGCGTGGTGGTCCGCGTCGCGGTCACCAGCGGCCTTGCGGGCGCGAAAAAGCTCATGGAGCAGGTGGCGGACGGGACCAGTCCTTACCACTTCATCGAGGTCATGGGCTGCCCGGGCGGCTGCATCACCGGCGGCGGACAGCCCCGCAGCGACGACCCCGAAGTGCGGGTGAAGCGCCAGCAGGCCCTCTACACCGAGGATGAATCCAAGGTCATCAGAAAGTCCCACGAAAATCCGTCCATTGCGGAGTTCTATCAGGTATTCCTCGGCGCGCCCAACGGCCACAGGGCCCACGAGCTTCTGCACACCCACTACACGCGCAGGGGCGTACACAACGAGTTCACAGACGAGGCGTACGTGGTCGAAAAGGCCGCCCGCCGCGAATCGCCTAAGCCGGCCCCGCAGGAGAAGGGCCATCCGGCGACGGCCCGGGGCGAGGATGCCGACGCGCGCGTCATGGCCCTCGAATCCGAGAACGAAAAGCTGCGCCAGGAATTGAAGGAGACCAACGATACGGTGGAGCTGTTCCGCAAGATCATCGTGGAAAAGAGCGGCGGCTGACCAAAACGACGAAGGGCCCGGCGCGCCGGGTCCTTTTCCATGCCGATGGCATCGCTTCACGCGCAGAAGCCTGATTCCCCGCGCATCCCATGGTTATGCCTCCCGGTTTATGTGGAACCATGCGTCGATGTCGTCCGCGATTTTCAGGTCGAGGGCGCGGCACTCCTTGATGATTTCAATGATTTCCCAATGGACGGACGCGCCGGTCTTTCGGTTTTCCTCGGCGAGGACGTGAACGCGCCACATGTTCGTGTGAATCTGGTCTCCCGCCCCGAACGCCGCCTGAAACGCGTTTTCGCCGAATGCGGGGCGGAAGTGCTCGAAGAAATTCGCGAGGTACATGCGCCGCTCCGCCAAGTCCCAGATGGCCGGATCGAGGCTCGAAAGATCACCGCTTTGCAGGCGCGCAATCCAGTCGTCGTAGTAGCTGACATCGGTTCCATCGGGCGCGCTCCGCCCTGCGCGCAGCGCTTTTGTTCCCCGGGCGAGCGCGCGGCGGTAGATGGCGGCAAGTTCCGCGTCCGTGGGCAGAACCGGGTCGCCCCGCACCAGCAGCGCCGCATCGAGTCCCTCGCGCCAGCCCTCGATGAACTGGCAGTCCGCGGGGGAGAAGCTCTTGTTGGTCATGTCGCCGCCGGGCAGGAACGTCCACGCCACGAGGGTTTCCCCGCCGTTATCATAGCCGGTTGCCAGCAGAGCCCTGTCGCTCGCGGTGCGCCCCAGGAGAAGCGCCGGGTATCCCGCCGCGAGATTCTCCAAAACGCGCGAACAGTCGGGATGCGGGTGGATTTCAACGGGCGTGCCCGTGACGGCGAAGCAATCGCGGACAGGCGTTTCCCCTTCCGGCAGGGAAAAGCGGAAATACTCCGCCGCGTCGAACAGGAAGCGGAACCCCTCGCCGGAGAGGAAGAGGTACCTGAGATAGTCACGGTCGCCCCGCCAGGCGCGGTTGTGGGCGTTCATCACGTAGGTGTCGTGGCCGAGGCCCATGAACACCTTCAAAGACGTCATCGCCGACGAGAACGCGACGGAGTGCGGAAACAGCGGCGGGCCTGCGCGGTCCACCGCGCCTTTGTACGTGACGCGCGCGGATTCGGGTATTTTCACGATAGCGCCTCCCTTCGGTTTATGGTATGATGATAGCACACATTTTCGGGAAAGAATGAACGCGGATTGCGGAGGGCGCATGACGATTCACCAAAAATGCAGAGCACTCTTCGCTTACGTCGAGGAGAACCTGTCCGCCCCCATCACCCTCTCCGCGCTTGCCGAAATCAGCGATCTGTCGGTGTTTCAGGTGACGCGGCTCTTGAGCCGGTTGACGGGGCTCACCCCCATGGCCTATGTGCGACAGCGGCGGCTGGCCATGAGTCTTCCCCAGCTCTACCGGGGCGAGGCGATCCTGACCATTGCCCTCGACTGGGGCTTTGAATACGAACAGAGCTACATCCGCGCGTTCCGGGAGGCATACGGCTTGACCCCCGCGCGGTTCCGGCGGCGGGGCGGCGAGGCGGAGATCGTGGAAATGCCGAACCTCGAGGGCATGACGGTGTCGGCGGGCGGCATGCTGGGTCAGCCGAGGCTCGTCCTCCGGCCCGCGTTTCAAATGGCCGGAACCGTGCGGGCATATAACTATCAGGACAATCTGCTCTCCGGAACGCCGCTCCTCAACGGGCTCGACAGAACGAAAAGCAACGCGTTTTCCGCCGCATGCAGGCCCTCGTCCGCCTCCCGCTTCGTCCACGACTACCTTGTCGAGGGGTCGGGCGAAGACAAATGGGCCTATCCGGCGGGTAAATGGGCCTTATTTCAATACAGCGGGCTGCACCCGCTGAATGCCGCGGGCGCGACGCGGTTTCGTCTCTTGGCGGCGCTGGTGGTGGGGCACTGGTTTTCGGACAACGGTTTTTTCTGGGACGGCGGCTTTCTGGAAGCGGTGGATCTGGAAAAATGCGGCAGGGACTACTGCGAGGTACAGGTGTCGTGCTTTGTGGAGAAAATATGATGGAACGTCGGAGGGCAACATGGCGATTCATTTTGACTTTGCGCGCCTGGCGCGGGTACTTGACGCGCACGAGAAGTGGTGGGCGGGGACGCTGAAAAGGCCGCTTGTGAAGCTGGCGGTGCGGGACGCCTGTCCCACACGGGCGGCAGGCCCGGTTCTCTCCCAGGCGAACTGCGCGGACTTTTCCCAGTCGGCGGAGGCCGTGGTGGACGCGCTGGACGCGCACCTGAGCGGATATGAATATCTGGGCGACGCGTTTCCGATGGTCAGCTTCGACAAATTCGGCCCGGGCGTGCTCGCGGCCTTTTGCGGCGCGCGGCTTGACAACACCACCGGAGGGGTGTGGTTTTTCCCCGACCGGGAACGGGAAATCGATGAGATTCACGTCGCGTATGACCCCGAAAATGTCTGGGTGAAACGGATCAAGGACATCTACCGCGCGGCGCAGGAAAAGTGGGGCGGACTGGTGGTCATGGGCATGCCGGACCTGGGCGGGGTCATGGACGTGGCAGCGACGTTCCGGGGCACCCAGAATCTACTGGTTGACTTGTATGACGAGCCGGAGGAGGTTCTGCGCGTCATCGGGGAAACCGAGCGCGCGTGGCGGGCGGCCTACGAGGACATGTCCCGGGCGCTTGCGCCCCAGGGGATGCACACGGACTGGTCGGGGCTTCTGAGCAAGCCTGCGTCCTACATCCTGCAATGCGACTTCTGCTACATGATCGGCACGGAGATGTTCCGGAAATTCGTTCTGCCCACGCTCAGGCGGGACTGCGCATATTTCCCTCACACCATCTACCATCTGGACGGGGTCGGGGAACTCAACCACCTGGACGACATCCTGAAGATCGAAGCCCTCGACGCGGTGCAGTGGGTGTACGGGGACGGGAAGCCAGGCGCGCGGCACTGGATGGACGTCTATCAAAAAATCGCGGCGGCGGGCAAGCGGCAGATGATCGTCGGGCGCGTCGAGGATTTTGGATACGTCTCGAAAACCATCGGGGATGGGCTGTACTTCACGGGCGAGATCAGCGCCGCGGACGCAGCGGCGGCACGGGCGGTTCTGGGGGTATGATGCGGGTACAAAGAGACGCCGGAGCAAATTGCTCCGGCGCCCTTTTTACCCAAGATGCGCCGCCCGCTCGAACCGCTCGGCGCGGGTGCCGTCCTCCGTGTCGTAGACCCCCGCCGAGTGAAAGCCCAGGTTCCGGAGGATGCGGCGGGAGGGGGCGTTGTCCGGACCCGTGATGGCCGCGAGCCTCTTCACCGCCGGGATGGACGCGGCCATTTCGGTAAGCGTTTGCGCCAAGCCGCTCCCCAGGCCCGCGCCCCAGTATTCCGGCAGCAGGCTGTATTCGATCTCCGCCTCGCCCTTTTCCTCGTCTGCCCAGAGGGCGCAGATGCCGATGTACTCCCCCGTGGCGCGCAAAAACGCCTTGTACTGTCCGAATGTGTCCCGCCCGTTGCGCGCAAGCAGTTGGTCAAAGAGGAAGCGCGCCTCCTCGGGGGTGAATCTTCTTCCCATGTTCATTTTCATGGCAAGCTCGTCGTAGACAACGCGCGTAAAGAGTGTGAAGTCGTCCTCCGAATCGAATTTTATCAGATCGACGGCACGGGCCTCGGCGCGGAGCGCGCACGCCAGGCGGGCCGCGCGGGTGGTGACATTATGGGCCCCCTCCGCCAGGAAGCGGCGCAGCAGGGGCTCCTCGGACGGCGTCCACAGGGAGAGGGGCACGCCGCACTCCTTCAACAGCGGATACAGGGGCGTATCCGCGATGGAATAATGGGTGTTGAGGCAGCGCGCGCCGGTTTCGCCCATGCCGGTCACGATCCGGGCAAGGGCATCCTCCGGGGATACGTCCGCAAACGACGACGCGCCGGGAAACAGCAACTCGATGTTGAGATACCAGTCCACCTGATCCGTGGCGGCGCACTTTTTGACCGTGCCGGAATAGACGAGCCTGTCCTGTACGCCCTCCGCCCGCGCGAGGGCGTAGACCGCCGCTTCCAGCCCGGACTCCTTGAGGTCGCAGTTGATTTTCATCTTCCGATGGCCCGCCAGCGCGGCAAACGCCTCCCTGAGGGGCGTGCCTGCGCCGGATGCGTCGTGGGTAAGGATGAGCTCCCCCGTCGCGCCCAGCCGGATGTCCACCTCCAGGCAGTCGACGTCCAGCGTCAGGGCATAGCGCACGAATTCCATGGAATTGTCGGGCGTTGCGTCGCACCCGGAATGTGCGGTCAGAAGCGTCGTTTTCATGAGAGTCCCTCCATCGTTGACAGAACTTTAGCCTGCGCGCGGTTGACACGGGCCTGTTTCTTCCTTAAAATTCGTGAGGGATTGCCAAAAACCTTCCGCTGCGGGGGAAAAGGAGAAAAGATGTTACAGGCACAGGGAATTTCCCTTCAGTTCGGAGGGAGGGAGCTGTTCAAGGACGTAAACGTGCAGTTCACAGCCGGCAACTGCTATGGGCTCATCGGCGCCAACGGCACGGGAAAATCGACATTTTTGCGGATTCTGTCGGGCGAGCTTGATCCGACGAAGGGCGAAATCATCATGAAAGCGGGCGAGCGGCTGGCGGTTTTGCGTCAGGACCACAACGCCTTTAACGAGCATACGGCCCTCGAGACCGTGCTCATGGGTCACGCGCGGCTCTACGAGATCATGGTGGAAAAAGAGAGGCTTTATGAAAAGCTCGACATGGACGACGCCGACGGGATGCGGCTTGCCGAGCTTGAAGGGGAATTTGCGGAGCTGGACGGCTGGAACGCCGAGCCCGACGCGCAGACCCTCCTGAACGGTTTGGGTGTGCGCGGCGAAGCGCATCAGACGCTGATGCGCGATCTGGACGGCCCCAAGAAGGTGAAGGTGCTCCTCGCGCAGGCGCTGTTCGCGACGCCGGACATCCTGCTCATGGACGAGCCCACCAACAACCTCGACCGGCACGCCATCAAGTGGCTGGAGGATTTCCTGATGGATTTCCCCAACACCGTCATCGTCGTGTCCCACGACAGGCACTTTCTCAACCACGTGTGCACGCACATTGTGGACATCGACTACGGCAAGATTCAGATGTACGTGGGCAACTACGACTTCTGGTACGAATATACTCAGCTGGCCACCCGGCAAGCCAAGGATCAGAAGCGGCGCAACGAGGAAAAGGCCAAGGAGCTCGAGGAATTCATCCGCCGGTTCAGCGCCAACGCCTCCAAGTCCAAGCAGGCCACCAGCCGCAAAAAGCTCCTCGACAACCTGCAAATGGAAAACTTTACGCCTTCCTCGCGCCGCTATCCGTTCGTGCACTTTGAACAGGCCAGGCAGGTAGGCAACGACGTGCTCTCCGTCAACGGCATCACCAAGACCGTGGGCGGGCGCAAGGTGCTCGACAACGTGAGCTTCGTCGTCAGACCCGGCGACAAAGTCGTGTTCGTGGGCAAGGACGAGATCGCCCGCACGACGCTTTTCCAGATCATCGCCGGTGAACTGGAGCCCGACGAGGGCGACTACAACTGGGGCGTCACAACCTCCCGCGCCTACTTCCCCGCCGACAATACCGCTTACTTCAGCGGCGTCACCTTCTCCCTCATCGACTGGCTTCGCCAGTACTCCGAGGACCAGCACGAGTCAACCATGCGCGGCTGGCTGGGACGCATGCTCTTCTCCGGCGAGGAGGCCCTTAAGGAAGCCAAGGTCCTCTCCGGCGGCGAGAAGGTGCGCTGCATGCTCGCCAAAATGATGCTCTCCGGCGCGAACGTCCTGATTCTCGACGAGCCCACCAACCACCTCGACCTTGAGGCCATTACCGCCCTGAACGAGGGCATGGTCGATTTCAAGGGCACCATGCTCTTCGCCTCCCGGGATCACGAGGTCATGTCCACCGTCGCCAACCGCGTCATTGAAATTCTCCCAGACCGGCTCATCGACCGGCGCGAGACCTACGACGAGTACGTGGAGTACCTCGAGGCAAACGGGGAGACGTAAGCAGAGGGCCGGAAACGCCGCTCCCCTTGAAAATCCCCTTCATGGGGATTGCATATCTGTCCTTGGGGGCGCGCGGAGGCCGAAAGCCCGCGCGACCCGATTTCAGTTTTGGGGTGTCCCCTCCAAAACCAGATTTGGCGGCGCGGGGTTCGGCCC
>JAEYRW010000076.1 GCA_023435435.1 Bacillota bacterium
GCGGCGTTCTTTTTAGATTCTCCTTGCCGTTTTCCACTTGCCCGACATGTGGAACAATACGGAGACGGTGACGCCCACAGCCCAGCCGGTGACGACGGAGATGGCGATCACGTGGCGGCCGAGGAGGCCCACGAAGAGGTAGGCGAAGGCGACGCGCACGCCGAGGTCGGTGAGAGTGGAGATCGTAAAGGCGGGCATATAGCCCGCGCCACGGGCGACGGCGTTATAGACGTTAAAAAAGCAGAAGGGCGCCATGCCGAGCACCACAACGCGCAGGTAGAAAAGGCCCGCGTCCAGCGCCTCGGCGTCGAGGGAATCGCCGAACCAGCCGAGCATTGTGCCGCCGAAGACATAAACCACGCCGATCATCAAAAGGGAGAAGGTCACCATGAAGGTCAGGGCGGCCCGGATGCCGCCGCTTACGCGGTCGTAACGGTTCGCGCCGATGTTCTGGGCCGTATAGGTGGAGACGGCGGAGCCCATCGTGTTGATGGCGGTGGAGATGAACTGCTGGATGCGGACGGCGGGGGAGTAGCCCGCGATGTAGGAGGAGCCGAACAGGTTCACGACCCGCTGGACGAGCAGCGCGCCCACGGAGACGATGGACATCTGGATCATGCTCGGAATGCTGATCCGGAGCATCGCCTTGAGCCGTTTTCCGTCGAACACGCGCACGGTCTCTTCGCCGGGGTCGATGCCCCGTGTCTTTCGGAGAAGCACCGTCAGGGAAATGAGGCAGGCGGTGCCCTGCGCAAGGAAGGTGGCCCAGGCAACACCCTTGACCGCCCAGCCGAAGACCGCGACGAACACATAGTCGAGCAAAACGTTGAGAACCGTCGAAAAGATCAGGAAATACAGGGGCTTTTTCGAATCCCCCAGCGCGTTGAAGATGGCGTTGCAGACGTTGTAAACAAAGAGGAACGGAAGCCCGTACATGTAAATTTCAAGATAGTCCCGCGCCGCGGGGAAGATATCTCCCGGCGTGTCCAGCGCGTGAAGAAGCGGCGCGGAAATGACCGAACCCAGAAGCGCCAGAAAAACCGAGAATCCGGAAAAGAACAGAAGCGACGTAAAAAGCGTCGTCTTGAGCTCGCCAAACCGCTTCGCGCCGAAAAGCTGCGAGATGATGACGTTGCAGCCCATGGACGCGCCGCCGCCCAGCATCACAAAAAGCGTCGTAATCACCACCGACGCCCCCACCGCGGCGAGCGCCGCCTGCCCGGTCATCCCGCCGCCCGCGGCAGCAAAGTTTCCCACAATGAGCTGGTCCGCGAGATTGTAAAACTGTTGAATGATGCCGCTCAGAACAAGCGGCATCGCAAATTTCGTCAGGACCCGCCACGGCCTTCCCTGGGTCATGTCCAGCAAGGAATTCACCTCGTTAAAATCGTTTGTTGCCTTATCATATGATACGGATGTCGATGCCCTGCGTCAAGAGCCGGCGAAGTTAATATTGCGCGCCGCAAATGCGGCTCTGAAATGAGACGACATATAGATATTAATATGAAGGAACGGCAATTTTCCCTGACTGGGCGCTTCCCCCGCGCGGGAACGCCGAAGCCGAAAAACGGCGGAGGGCTAAGCCCCCCGCCGTCAGATGATGCGTATTTTTCCCGGCGCTATCTCCGTCCCACGGCGCGCAGAATGTCCACCGACGGACCGGGAATGCGCCCGAGATAGTCGGGCCCGACGTTGAGCAGGTAGTTGAGGCCGCGCGCGTTGAGGTGCTCGCGCAGTTGAAGGATGCGCTCGGCGGGCTTCCAGTTGTCGTCGTAGCTTTTGTAGCCCCAGGTATCGTTAAGGGTACAGGCGGACTCGAAAAGTCCCTCCTTCATGAATTCGTCGGGAATTTCGTTGTCCTCCATGGAGGTATAGTCGCCCATGCCGTTTCCGACGCGGGAATTGACGAGACAATTGGGCTGGTAATTGTGCACCATGTCGACCAATTCGCGGCTCTGGGCGGGGGAGATGGTCATGGGCGTGTCAAACCAGATGAGGCAGAGATCGCCGTAGCCGGTCAGGATTTCCTTCACCTGAGGCTTGATCTTGTCCTCGAAGCACTGGGTATAGTTTTTGTGGGCATTGTCCGGAAAATCCCAATCGTTTGTCCAGCCGAGAATTTTGCTGGGGCCGTGCTTATGGGCGGTGTAGCCGCCGCCGTTCTGCTGCGCCCAGTCGAGATCCTGGGAGTAGTAGAGCCCGAAGCGGATGCCCTTTTTTGCGCAGGCGTTGGCCAGCTCGTAGAGCACGTCGCGCCCGAAGGGGGTCGCGTCGACGACGTTGAACCTGTCCACCTTGGAATGATACAGGGCGAAGCCCTCGTGGTGCTTCGCGGTGATGACCATGTACTTCATACCCGCGTCCACAGCGAGCTGCGCCCACTGGTCGGCGTCGAAGAAAACCGGGTTGAACGCCCGGGCGAGCATGTGATACTCCGCGTTGGGAATGCGGAAATACTGCTGAATCCATTCTCCGATCCAGTCGGGCATGCGCCTGCCCTTCCATTCGCCCGCCGGCAGACAGTAAAGTCCCCAATGAATCATCATGCCGAATTTCGCGTCCCGGAACCATTGCTTCGCGTCCATGTGTGCCCTCCGTCCCGTCTTTGCGTCGTGGTATCATGATATCACAAATTTGCCCGGATCGCACGAAAAAATCCCCGCTTCGGAAATTTTCCGAAGCGGGGAAGCGGGGCGATCAGTTGATCGCAATCTCGCGCGCGCCGGGCGCGGCCTCCGTGGACTTAGGAAGGGTCAGCTTCAGAACGCCGTCCTTGTACTCTGCCGTGACGCCATCCTCCTGGATGCCCTCCAGGTTGAACGAGCGGCACGTGCGCCCATAGCGGCGCTCCCGATAGACGTAGTTCTTCTCGTTCTCTTCCTTGGCTTCGTTGAGCTCGGCCGCGACGGTCAGGACGCCGTCGTCGATGGAGACGCGCACGTCCTCCTTGTTCACGCCGGGCAGATCAGCCTCCAGCAGATAATGGTCGCCCTTGTCAACCACGTCCACCTTCAGCGCCCGCATCTCCGGTCCGCCTTCGAAAAACGAGCGGAAAAAATCGTCCGAGAAGGGATTCAAGTAGTTCCTGTTTGCGTCGCGGTTCGCGAGCTTCGCGGAATAAGGAATCAAACCAAACATACCATGCGCCTCCTTACAGCGTATCTTTTTTTGCTTTTTTTGCGCCCCCTTTTTTTCGGGGACAACTGTATTATAGATCAAAGGTCAAAGATGGTCAATAGGATAAGGTGTTAAATAAGTGTGAACAAAAAAATCGGGCGGCGGCGCGGGCGCGGCGGCGTTCATGAATGACAATAAAAGAAGATATAATAGACATCGACATTTCTTGCCCGATTTAATTCAAAAGCGAAGGGATTGACAAAACCGGCAATATGTGTTATTACTATTACAGTGTGTTAACACGGTCGGAAAACTGATAGGAGGCGCACATGAAGAAGAAATTGCTGGTGGCGTTCGTTGCCACAATGCTGGTTTTCTGTCTTGCGATGCCGGCGTTTGCTTGCTCGGTGAAGGCCGGCGGGTCGCGTTCCGAGGCCGTCAAGCTCTATATGATGGTCGACATTGCCAACGCAAAAATCGACGCGGCCGTTCTGGTTGCGCAGAAGACCCGCAGGGACGACGTCGCGCAGCTTCTCGCGCTGGTTGAGAAAATCGTCAATCCCGTGTACGCTTATGCGGCGTCCATCGGTGCGACGGTGGCATGCGACGAGGTGGAATACTTCATCGACGGACGGTGGGTAATGATTGATCCCCTGCGCGTGGTCAACGTTGGAACAGGCGGAACCAACTGATTCCGTGTGAAACGGGCCGATACGGGCGCCTTGCGGTCGTCTGTGTTGGCTCTTTTCTCTATTCATGAACGGTAGGAAATGAGGCAAATGCGCGGTTTATATGTCAACAGGGGCGGCATGTTCCAACACGAAATGGGCTTCTGCCATGACGGGCTGAAGCTGCTCGCGAAGCGCGATCAATTGGAGATCATGCAGCAGGACATTCTAAAGGGAGCGGTCGCTTGGCTCGTTCCCAGCGGAAATGAAGAAGACATCGAATTCTTTTTCGTGCTCAGCGGTTCCATTGAGTTGGTCGGCGAAGGGCATGAGGATCAGTTCGGCCCCGGCGATTCCTTCTATGTTCAAAACACGGAGGAAGAGCTGTTTTTTCGTGCGCTCGAGGAGACGCGGCTTCTGTACGTTTCCACCGTGCCTGTGTTCGATTCCGAGGCCGTCTTTCAGATGGAGCTTGCCCGCATGGTGGCCCAGATCAACAAAAAGGACGACTATACCTACCGCCACAGCCGCAATGTGATGGCGTACGCGGTCAAGCTGTACACAAATCTGAAGGAGTTCTGCGAAATTGACAAGACGGACGACATCGTGGTGGCTTCGCTGTTCCACGACATCGGAAAATGCCGGATTCCCGACGAAATCCTGAAGAAGAAGGGACGGTTTTCGCCGGACGAGTATGAAATCATGAAAAACCACGCCAAGTACGGCGCGGAGCTTTTGAGCAAACACTATCCCGAAAGCATCACGGACCTCGTGTGCAATCACCACGAGAGGCTCAACGGCACAGGTTACCCCCGGGGGCTCAAGGGGGACGAGATTTCTTTCGGGGCGCGCATCCTCGCGGTGGCAGACTCGTTTGATGCGATGACGACGAACCGGGGATACAATAACCAGCTCAGCTATCGTGCCGCGGCGGAGGAATTGGTGGCGCTGACCGACGAATACGACGAGCGGATCACCTCGATGCTCGTAAAGCTCGTCGAGGCGGGAGAAATCCCCATCGGGTAATCTGCAAACCGGGAAATGAAGGCCGGGAATCCAAACGGATTCCCCGCCTTTTGCGTGGAAAGGAGAGCATGTAAACGGCAGGCCCTTGTCCCCCAATTGCCCTCTCCCCAAAAATGAAAAAACCGGCATCCTGCGATCCCGATCCGCGACAAATGAGAGGTTTTATTCCCCGTGGGCCGAGCGGTGCCTGTCCGGCAAAGAGGACGCGCCCGAAGATCGGCCTGCTTCGCGCCTGCACCCAACCGGCGGTTCCGGCCTTCTGCCTCGTCAGATATGCGGCGCAGATCGGGCAACCTCCACCGATTAATGAAATAAAGTGATGAATTTGTCGGGATTGCACGGCGGGAAACAGACGCGTGATGCGGTGGGGCAGGGTCGCGTCCGCCCTCCGGCGGGGGAAATGTCTTCGTTTGTCTACAGCCCCGCCAGTTCCTCGTCGTCCTGTTCGCGCTTTTCGTTCAGGATCGCGATGGTTTCCTCCGCCCAGCTGTAATTGGAGAGGTACGAACCCGTATAAATTGCGGCGCCCATCTTGTTGCCGGACAGGTAGTCGTAGTAATCGCAGTCGATGAGATTTGCGGCGATGCGGCGGTTTCCGTTAATGGTTTCCACGATGTCCGGGACGCCGTACTCCTCGAGGGTGTTCTTGAGACGCATTGCCACCTTCCGGTAGCGTGCCAGCGTCGTCGTGTTTGTCGGCTCGTCCTCCCAGAGCAGGGAGAGTGCCTCGTTGGCCGTCACGAAGCCGCCCTTGCGGTCAATGAGGAGCGCAAGAAGCTCCTTTGATTTGGCGGAGTTAAAGGGAATCGCCTTTCCGTCAATGAACACGTCGAAGTAGCCGAAGGTCCGGACGAAGATGCGCTTGCGGCTTCCCTGCAGCTTGGTAATGGGCGATATGTCGTCCTCGTCGGGATGCTTCCCGATGTCCGGGGTGTAGATGACGTAACGGTTTCCGCCCTGGCGGTATGCCCAGCGCAGGGCGCAGGTGGCCTGTATGAACAGCGCCTCCGTCCGGAGCGCGCCCTCCGCCCGGAACGCGCAGCCGACGCTCGCCGACAGGCTGACCACGCCGTCGGGACGGCGCAGGGAGACGCACATCATGCGCAGCCGTTCCGACATGATGTCCTCCTCCGGAGCCTTGGGGCAGAAGATCGCAAATTCGTCGGCGGAATACCGGCAGACGAGATCTCCCTCGTGGGCGCAGGCGCGCACGGTCTGTCCGGCCAGCCGGATCTGCTTATCGACATCCTCAATGCCCAGCGCCTCGAGGAGTTTTTCCGTGTTGTCGATGCGGATCAGGATCATGGCACAGTCCGCGTCGTTGTCCGCGCGCAGCTTTTCCGCCATCGAGTGGTGGAAGGCCTCCCGCGTCGGCAGGCGGGTAAGCGCGTCCAAATTCGCCTCTTCCCACCGCCGTTCCGCGGCGAGTTTCGATTCGTGGATGTTGGTCATCGAGAGGTATGTGTACTGAAAACGCATGTCCTCGTCAAGAACCGTCGTGAGCTTCAGGCGCATCCATCTGTATTCCGAGTCGGAATCCGGCCGGAACCGGAACTCCAGCTCCACCGTGCCGGAACGATCCTGGGACAGGCGGTCGCGGATTGTCCGCAGCTGTGCCTCGCTCAGCAGACTTCGCTCCGCGGGGTGAACCTTCGCGTCGCGCATTCCGCCCAGCAGATCCCAAAGCCGGATGTCCTCCGGCAGCCACGCGGGCAAAATGTCTACGTCCGACTCGATCCATTCGCCGGTCACCATGTCAAAAACCAGGGAAAGCTCCGCGCCGGACATGGACGCGCGCCGGTACAGCGTCTCGCGCCGCATCTCCGCGCGCGTGATCGTTTCGATCTCCTTGTCCCACTGGATGTCCTCCAGGCGCCCGACGATTCGAACGACCTTCCCGGCATCGTCCGCAATGCTGGCATATTCAATCCGGTACCAAACGTACTCGTCGCTTACGATCCGCATGCGGGCTTCAAGACTCGACTGCTTGGGGGTGCGCATGGCCTCGTCGAGGCCCCTTTTGCAGTCGAACTTGTCGTCGGGATGGATCAGCGGACGATTGATGATGAGCTCCTCGAAGGGAACCGTTTCGGCCCAGATTGTGCCGTCCGGCCTGTAAACGCAGTAGGTAAGCGCCTGGCCGTCCGGATCGCAGTCGAACAGGATGGCGTTGGTCTCCCGATCCAGAAGGGAGCCGCAGTCCGCGTGCCATTCCGAGGCGCGGTCCGCGTCCGGACTGTGCCGGGCTTCGCCCGTAATGTCGAGGACGATTGCGTGGATGAGTGTGGCTTCGCCGCGATCCCTGACCCAGCGGACGATGCGAAGCCGGACGGAGGTACCGTCGTGGCGGAGCGCCTCGCGTTCGACCATCGTGACGCGCGATTCCGGGTCGCCTTCCTTGCGCGCAGAAAGGGAGGTTTTCTCGTAGTCCGGATCGTCCAGGAACTGTTCGAGGAACGATTCTTTCTCGAATTCGGCCCGCGTCATGCCGAAGATCCGGCACAGCTGGTCGTTAAAGTAGAGAAGCTTGACGTCTGTTCCGGCGTGTGACAGCACGGCGATCCCGCCCGGCACGTTGGAAAGCACCGCTTCGCTGTTCCGGTCCGTCGCGCCCTGTTCCACGCTCCCGAAGGAATGAAAGTGCATCTGCTGGATCACGAAGGCATCGTTTTCGCGCCGCATCACGGCCGATATGAGGAGCTTGGTTTCGCCCGCGCTCTTTTCATCATAGAGCGTCAGAAAGCCGTCGACGAACTGGATGTCGCCCGGCATCGCTTCCGATTCGTGCAAATTGAGGTCCAGCAGTCGCTGGCTCCAGGGATCGAGCAGATTTACGCCGCGATGAAGAAGCGCCATCACTTCCGTCTTGCCCCTGGCAAGGTCTGACGCGCCGTCGCCGAACCATCTGACGTCCTCCGCGAGGTACAGCGCGGCGGTGCGGACGTCATGGTTCTCAAAGTATATCCGGAAAAAAACTTCGCAAACGGAGGCTGCTTCGTTACTCATGTTTTTGTTTTGTATTCCTTCATGCGTACTTGCCAAAAGGTGACGGCCTGATGCGCGCATGCGCATTCAATTTGATACATACTTATTATAGAGTCTCATATTGGAAGAGTCAATGAAGCTCCCGCGACATCGTTTCGATGAGATCGTGACGTTTCCCTGAATTAACAAATTATTTTCCAGTTTCTGAGAAAAAAGGGGGCGTTTGGCACGCCGGTGGAACGCGAAAATCACGGACGAGGCACGTGCGAGGGATATAATAATAGCAAACAATAACAAATGAATATGATTCGATTCCAAACAGCACGAATTGCCACTGTCGCAGGCAAACATCGCGAAATGCGCGGATGATGATCATAGGGATCCATCTTTGGGAGCAACCGAACGAAGCGGTGGCGTGTATTTGTTTACCAATTTGGGCTTTTGTAGACAAAAAACGCAACGCACGATGAGGTGAGGAGGACCCATGGAGCTTTCACCAGCGACCGACTGCGCGATTCGCGAGTTGTTGTTACTGGCAGCGTTCCCGACGAGGCGTTCGGGCGATGAAATCAGCGTCCGACTGGGAATCCCCGAATCGAATGTGATTGCAGTGAGCGAACGACTGATGCGCGCGGGCTGGATTCACAAGGCCGGCGCGGAACGCAGCAGGTACCAATTGGCGGTTTCGTTGAAGGAGATAAGCATGTTAAGCGTGATACAGGTCATGGAAGACGGGATCAACTTCAATGGGCGCAAGGATGCGCAGGAAAATCGGCACAACGCGCCGCAACCGCAGGCTTTCGACTGCCTTGAAAAGTCGCGGGAACTGGTGCAGGATGTGCTGGGAAAGCTAACGCTCGACCAATTTGCCGACCGAAACGATCTCAAGCTGCGGCCTTACCCGCGCGTCGGCCTGCGATTGAGCATGCGGAACAAGTACAGAACCATCGCGGCGGGGGACGGAAAGCCGAAATAGCAGGCGCACAGCCGATCGACACACACGGTCTGTCACGAAGGTGTCACGCATCTGTCACGCGCAGATGAAACAAAGGAAACGCGAACTTGAGAATGCGTCAATGATCAAAACACGACGCGGAATGCGGGGTTAACGGAAAATGCGTAGAGATGATTCGAAACCTATCAGAAAAATGGATCGTGAAGAGCTGATCCTCTTTATTCGCAACCTTACGGTGGAGAATGAGGAGGTGTCGAACAAGCTTGCCAATGCGATTGCAGAGGGCGAGGAATCGTCCGCCAGACTGGCGGAGGCGGCTTCCGAGAACGAGGCGCTTCTGGCCAAACTTTCGAGCGCGGCTTCCGAAAACGAAACGCTTTCCGCCCAACTGACCGCATTGGCCGCTGAAAAGGGCGCGTCGGCGGACCAGATGAAGAGCGCCGCCTCCGAAAACGAAATGCTTTCCGCCAGACTGGAAAGGGCCGTTTCGGAGAATGAGGCGCTTGCCGCGAAGCTTTCCAAGTCCGCTTCCGAGAACGAGGCGCTCTCCGCCAGGCTGAACGCCATGTCCGACGAGGGCGGCGCGTCCTCCGAGAAGCTGAGGAACGCGGCGTTCGAGAACGAGGCGTTGTCCGCGCGGCTTGAAAAGGTCGCCGCGGAGAAGGAAGAACTGGCGGCAAAACTCGCCAAGGCCGTTACGGAGAACGAGGCGCTTGCAGCGAAGCTTGCGAATATGCCTGCGGAAAGCGCAGAGGCGGCTCCGCGGCTGAGAAGCGTGGTATCCGGGGCCGGAGAACTGCCCGGGAAACTTGCGAAGGCGTCCATTGAAAACGGGGAGCTGTGGAGCAAGCTTGCGCGAACCGTTGCCGAAAACGAGGAGCTCTCCGCGGAAGTCGCCAAGGCGACGGGCGAAAAAGAAGCGCTTTCGGCGGAGCTTGCGAAGGCGGTTTCTGACCGGGACGAGCTTTCGGCGGAGCTTGCGAACGTAGAGACCGAGAACGAGGCGCTTTCAGGCAGGCTGACCGGTGCCAACGGGGAAGCCGAGGCGCTGCGCCAGGAGCTTACCAAGGCGGAGGCCGAGGGCGATGAGCTGACGGCGGAGCTTGCCAGGGTGGTTGGCGAAAACGATGCGTCGACAGCCAAGCTGGAGGAGGCGGCCAATGCGGAAATCTGCAGCTCGATTCCCGTTACGTCCGGCGACGCCGTGCTGTTGATCCAAGAGATTCGAAGCCTCCGGTTGAGCATTGAGGCGCTGAAGGGCACCATTCCCCAAACGGATGAAAAGCGTTCCAATTTCGTGACAATCTCGTGGGCCGGGGTTGCCGGGGAGGGCGCATAATGGCCGAAAATGAGAAGCTACGTCCGGACGTAGGCGAGCTGGATGCGGAACTCAACCGCCTCCGCGTCCGCAAAAAGAACCGCAAGAAGGCATGGGTGCTTGCGATCGTCTTTGTCGTTGCGCTCATGGCAGGAGCATATCTTGCCACTTCGTACCTTGCGATTTACCGGATCACCGGTACCAGCATGGAGACAACGCTCGACGCGGGCGCCATCGTGGTCTGCCAGAAGGACGCAGCGGTGACGCGCGGTTCCATCGTGGCGTTTGAGCGCGATGATACGCTTTTGATCAAGCGCGTCATTGCCATCGCGGGCGATGTGATTTCCATTGACGAGGATGGTCAGGTGACCATCAACGGCGTCACGATATCGGAACCGTATCTGGCGGACACCGATACGAGGCAAGGGGACGTTACCTTCCCCGTGACCGTTCCTCCGGGCCAGGTGTTCGTTCTGGGGGATAACCGCGTGGCTTCCATCGACAGCCGTGACAGTTCGGTCGGCATGGTGTCGGTCGACGAAATCATCGGATGCGCAAAGGCGACGATCTGGCCGCTCAGCGACATCGGGCTGGTCAAAACGGGCGCCAGCGTCACAACTCAATGAACCGGCGCGTCATGATCGGGCGGACAGAACGCCCGAAAAGCCGCAACTTATATACAACTTCACTTTGCATTCAGAACGAGCGAGCCGACACAATTGCGGAAAGGGAGTAACGAGATGAAAAGGCCGAAGACGGAAAGGGCTGAGAGGCATCATCTGGCGAGTAACCGGGGATGGCATAGGCGAACCGTCGCATGGGTCAGCCTTCTGTGCGTCGTTGCATTGCTGGCGGGCGTGATTCTCTCGAATTTGCCGTTGCCCACTGTGTATGCGGCGGATACGCGGGTCATTCCCGAGGAGACGGCAACCGCGCAGACGCAGGAATCCAACGAACCGACGGCTGTGCCGACCGCGGAACCGACGGCTGTGCCGACCGCGGAACCGACGGCCGTGCCGACCGCGGAACCGACGGCCGTGCCAACTGCGGAACCGACGGCCGTGCCGACCGCGGAACCCACGGCTGAGTTGGTTGCCGCATTGGCATCCGAAGTGACGGCTGCGCCGACCGCGGAGCCCACGGCTGCGCCGACTGCGGAGCCCACGGC
>JAEYRW010000027.1 GCA_023435435.1 Bacillota bacterium
GGCCATGGGGCCATGGGGCCAAGGGGCAAAGGGGCGAAGGGGCCATGGGGCCAAGGGGCCAAGGGGCCAAGGGGCCGGCAGTCCGAGAAGCCTGATCCCCACGACCGGACTTGATCTTTTTCTGCCCGGCTTTGTCGCACTCCGCTTGACGTAGCGCTGCTACGTCCGCGCTTCGGCTTCGCGCCGGACCCCAAAATCGCTGCGCCCGATCATCGGTTCCCAGGTTCCCCGGACTGCTGGGTCCAAGGGACGCGTACACCGTCCATGTGAAATAACTGCGACCAATTCCGAAGGGATTGACGGCGCGCCGACCGGTATGGTATAATCACAAAAAAGCTGGAAAGGGGGGTTCTCCGTGACGGACATCATGCGTCATCTGATCAGCAATGTGCGCGGCATGTTCGGCTTCATCGCGCGTGACGGGAGAGCTATGCCCTTTTTTGGCTCCGCGCGCGCAGTTTAACTGACGTTTTTGATGCGGCGGTCCGAAAGGGCCGCTGTTTTTGTGTTTTGGAATTTGATACGAAAAGGTGATAAGACATGAAACGATACCTCTCCACGGCGAAGATGTGCCTCATTGAAAAAAGCTACTTCGGGTTTGCGGAGCTGTTCGGCACATACCTCGCACGCGCCATCGTCATGGGCGCGCTCCTCATGATCTGGCGCTCCCTGTTTTTGCAGGGCGCGGACATGGGCGGCATGACGCTCAACCAACTGTATGTCTATACGGTGCTCTCCACGGTGCTTAATCCCATGTTGGACGTGCATACGCCCGCGTCCGACTGGTGGCATGACGGAACCATCCTCTCCATGTATCAGAGACCGATGCCCGTGCTTGGCCAGTTGGTAGCCCACACGGTGGGCGGCTGGGCGACGCATTTTCTGCTGCTGGCCGCGCCCGCCTTCGGGATCGCCCTCCTCGCCGGAGTGGATATGACGCCCCGGAGCGTCTGGTTTCTGCCGTCGCTCTTCCTCTCGGTGACCCAGGGCTTCGCGGTTGATTTCCTGTTTGCCTGCCTCACGATCCGTGCCAGAAGTCTTTCCTGGCCCATCGTCGGGCTGCGCGAGGCGGTAAACGCGATCTTCACCGGCGCGGTCATCCCCTTCGCGGCGTTTCCGTGGGGCATCGGGAAATATCTTGCGCTCACGCCCTTCGGCATGCTCGCCGGCGCGCCCCTGTCCATCTATTCGGGGCTCGAACAGCCGGGAACCATTCTCATCGCCCAGCTCTTCTGGACGCTGACGCTCTGGCCGCTGGCCGTCTGGTGGTTCTCAAAATCCAGGGAAAGGATGGTGTCCTACGGTGGCTGATATCAAGGAACTTTTCAAGTTCTACAAACTATACGGCAGAATGGACCTCAACTGGTTTTTGCAGGACAGCGTGGTGTGCGTCATCGTCATCCTCTCGGAGCTTATTTCAAACGTCGCCGGGCTCTCGGGCGTCCTTCTGCTGGCAGCGCGCTTCGGCGGCGTGGGGGGGCTTTCCACAGATGAGGTGCTGTTCATGCTGGGCTTTTTCCAGCTCGCCGACGGCTTTACCTACATGATGTTCGGCGGCTTCAACGTCCTCGTCATCAGCCGCCGGGTAGGGCGCGGCCAACTCGACCACATGCTCATCCAGCCGCGCCCGCTGATCCTCCAGATGCTGGGCGAGGGCTTCATGCCCGTCTCGGGTTCCAGCGCCTTTTGGATGGGTCTCATCGTCACCATCGTCGCCTGCGCGCGGCTGCACCTCGCGGTGTCTCCCCTCTGGATTCTTGCGTTTCTCCTGTACGTGCTCTGCCACGCGGGGATCAAGCTGGGCGAGGGCTTCTTAACCGGCGCGGGCGCGTTTTACAAGCCTGTTGCGCTGGAAGAAATCTCCGCGCAGGTCATCCATCTGACGAGTCTTTTGGGCAAATATCCCCTGGCGGGCCTGCCCGGCTGGGCGCTTGGGGCGCTTTTCACCGTGTTCCCGGCGGGCCTCATGGCCTACCTCCCCGCGCTCATCCTCCTGGGAAAGCTGGGAAAGAGCGTCTATCTCGCCCTCCCCGTGGCCGTGGCCGCCGCTTTCCTCACCGCCGCAACCTATTTTTTCAGAAAAGGAATGAGACATTATGCGCAATACAGCTGCAACCGTTACCGCGACATCGGACACCGCAATTAGCCTTTCCCACATTGTAAAATACTTCGACCAGAAGCGCCCCGTTTCGCTCTTCAAGCGCGAAAGCGTGCGCGTGTACGCCCTCAACGACGTCTCCTTCACCCTTAACAAAGGGGAATTTTGCGCCTACGCCGGGCCCAACGGCGCGGGCAAGTCCACCACCTTCAAGCTGCTCTCCGGCATGCTCGCCCCCCAGTCGGGCACGGTGACGGCGCTGGGCATGGACCCGGGCGCGAACCGCATCCCCCTCATGCGCAGAACCGGCGTTCTGTTCGGCAACCGCTCGGAGCTGTGGTGGGACCATCCCGTGCGCGCATCTTTTGAGTGGAAAAAGACCGTTTGGGACATTCCCAATGCCGCGTACGAGGAAAACCTCGGCATGCTCAAGGAGCTCCTCGGCCTCGGGGAATTTTGGAACGCCTTCGCCCGGGAGCTGTCTTTGGGCCAGCGGATGAAGGCGAATCTGGCGCTGATGCTGCTCCACTCGCCGGAACTGGTGCTGCTGGACGAACCCACGCTGGGCCTGGACGTCCTCGCCAAGCGGCAGATGATCGATTTTCTCAAAAAAATCAATCAGGAAAAGGGCGTGACCATCCTCGTCACCTCCCACGACATGGACGATCTGACCGAAATGGCAAAGCGCCTCATCCTCATCAACAAGGGCGCGCTGGCCTTTGACGGCGATTATGCCAAGCTCATGCGCCTGACGGGCGACCGGCGGATTCTGCGCGCAACGGTTTCGGGCCCAACGCCGGATATTTCAGGCCTGACCCTCGTCTCCCGGGCGGACGGCGTGTGCGAGTACGAGTACGACGCCATGAGGACGCCCAGCGCCGCGCTGTTTTCCGCCCTGGCCGCCACGCCGGGGGTTGAGGACGCGGAAATGCTGCGCGCGCCCATCGAGCGCGTGATTGCCGAACTTTACGTCAAATGGCAGTTGGAAGGCGCCTGATTTCGACATCATTTGGAGGGGGTTCCGCCCACGCGGAACCCTTTTGTGCGCTTTTCTTTCCCACCGGACTGTGGTATAATGAGGCATCCGATTTTCATGGAGGTATCTATTTTTAATGGAACAGCTGGCCGACATACAGGCGGAACGGGAATACACCGCGCGGGTGCAAGCCCTGCTCCTGGCGGTGATTGAACAGTCCGACATCATATCCGGCAGCCACTCGGAATCGATCCGCGCGATCATCGCAGACGCGTGGGAGGATCTGCGCATGCGTCCGACGGCGCTTTCCCCCTACGACATCGAGCAGCTGTCCGCCGAGATCGACCGCTTCGTCGTGCGCAAAACCTTCACCGACGAGCAGGCACGCCGCTATCGCCGCATGCTCATGAGCCCTTTTTTCGCGCGCATTGATTTCGTGGAAGAGGGCGAAACGGAGCTCGAAAAAATCGTCATCGGCCTTTACAGCCTCAAAAATGAAAAGGGCGAAATCATGGTGCACGACTGGCGCGCGCCGGTGTGCGGGCTTTTTTATGACGCCATGCCGGGCTCTGTCGAGTACCGCAGCCCCTCCGGCCCCATCCGGGGCGAAATGACCCTCAAGCGCCAGTACAAAATGGAAAACGGCAAGCTCCTTTTTTACGTGGACACGCAGCTCAACATCGACGACGAGATCCTTCTCGACCTTCTTTCCGGGGCGACCAGCCGCCACATGCACGAAATCGTCTCCACCATCCAGGCCGAGCAGAGCGCCGCCATCCGGGCGGACGCCTCCAAGGTGGTGTCCGTGGTGGGCGCGGCGGGCGCGGGAAAGACCAGCGTCGCCATGCACCGCGCGGCCTACATCATGTACCGCCGCCGGGACATCATGGAGCCCAGCCGCATCCAGATCCTTTCCCCCTCGAACGCGTTTTCCGAGTACATCTCAAACGTGCTGCCCGAATTGGGCGAGGAGAACATCAAGGCGCGCACCCTCCACGAAATCGTGGAGGAAATTCTTGCCCGCAGGTGCGAAACGCCGCTTCAGCAGCTTACGCGCCTTCTGGACGAGGGCGGGGAGCTGCGCCGCCAGTCGGTGGCCTACAAGACCGGAAAAAAATTCATGGAGGAGCTCGACAAGTACGTCGAATCCTTCACAACCTTTGGCCCGGACTTTGCCAACGTTTGGTTCGAGGGCAAGCTCATGATCCGGCGCGAGGAGCTCCGGCGCATGTACAAGGACGAATTCAAGATTCTGACCCCTGCCCAGCGGCTCATCCGCGTCTCCGCGACGCTGGATTCCCGCTTTGAAAGCTGGGAAAAGTCCATGTACGCGCAGTATGAAAAGCAGTATGCCGGCAAGTACCGCGGGCGCGAGCTGCAGCTGGTGTGCCGGATGGCGGTGTCCCAGCGGCTCCAGCCCATGCGGCTGCAGCTGAAGTCCATGCTGAACGTGCAGGGCGATCATCTCCTGAAGGCGGCGCTGCGCACGGCGGCGCGCCCCCTCAAGGAAGCGCTTGCCGACAACATGGCGGCGGGTCTCGTCTGGTGGGAGGATGCCGTCGCCCAGGCCTATATGTTGGTGAAGCTCGGCTTCCGCCAGCCGGACAAGAGCATCTTCCACCTGCTCGTGGACGAGGCGCAGGACTATCAGGACGCGGCCCTGGGGCTTCTCTCCGCGTACTTCCCGCGGGCGAAGGTAACACTTTTGGGCGATCCCATGCAGAGAACCTGCCCCGCCATGGACGAATGCGATCCCGGCGCGTGGGGCGCATGCTTTGGCGAGCCCGATGCGGGCGTCTTCGAGCTCACCAAGTGCTACCGCTCGACTCAGCCCATCGCGCGGCTGTGCAACGCCATTCTCCCCGGCGGCGAGCGGCTGATCCCCTTCGGGCGCGAGGGGGCGATGCCGCTGGTGGCGGCGTATACAGACGATCTTCTTCGGGACACGCTTGCGTCCTTCCGCGCGGCGGGCCACAAATCCGTGGCCGTGCTCACCCGCACCCCCGACGAGGCGAAGACCGTCGCGGAAAAGCTCGAGAACGTCTACCGGCTCGACGGCGAGGACGACCAGAATTACGAGCCGGGGGACACGGTGGTCGGCTGCTACCATTTGGTCAAGGGCATGGAGTTCGACGCGGTCATCGCCTGCTGGCCGGAATGCGCGCTCACCGACGAGGAGCGGCGGCGGCTGTACGCGGCGTGCTCCCGGGCGCTCCACGCGGCGGCGCTGCTCGGCGGCGAAAAGCTGATCGCGGAGTTGGGGATCGTGCTCTGATGCGCGTCGCGGTCATCGGCGGCGGTGCCTCCGGCCTCATGGCCGCGTGCGTCCTTTCCCGGGCGGGCGCGGACGTGACGGTGCTTGAGCGCCAGCCCCGCGTGGGCAAAAAGCTGTTGGCCACGGGAAACGGCCGCTGCAACCTGACCAACATTCACGCGTCAAAGGAGAACTACCACGGCGCGCAGGCGGTTGCGGCGGGCATCCTCGCGGCGTTCCCACCCGCGCGCGTGCTGGCGGAATTTGAGACGCTGGGCGTGCCCGCACGGATCGATTCCGAGGGCCGCGCTTATCCCATGAGCAACATGGCGGCCTCGGTGCTCGACAACCTCCGGCTGGCGCTTTCGGAGTCGGGCGGAGTCGAGCGGACGGATTTCGACGCGGTGAGGATCGAGCGCGGCTTCCGCGTGCGCGCCAAAGCCGGCGCGGCGCTTGCCTGCGACCGGGTACTCATCGCAACCGGCGGGCCGGCTGCCCCCAACCTCGGCGGCACGCGCGGCGGCCATGCGCTCCTTGCGGGGCTGGGGCACCGCGTCACGAAGCTCATGCCCGCCATTACCCCCATCCGGACGGAGCTTCAGCCGCTCAAGGGCCTCAAGGGCCAGCGCGCGCGCTGCCGGGTGACGCTTCTCGACGGGCCAAAGACCGTTCAGGACGAAGCGGGGGAGATTCTGTTCACGGAAACGGGCGTCTCCGGCATCTGTGTCCTACAGCTTGCCCGGAGGTCGCAGGAGCTTTCGGACGCGCGGCTTTGCGTGGATTTCGCGCCGGAGGCGGAGGACGGTCTTCTTGAAAGGCGCGCGGAAGCGCTCCCGAACCGCAGACTCGAGGATTTTTTGAACGGGCTTTTGCCCCGCCGGATTGGCTGGGCGGTGATCCGGGCCGCCGGGATCGGCGATCCCGGGCGGGCGGCGTCGTCGCTTGCCCGGGCGGAGCTCGCGGCCCTGGGACGTGCGCTGCGCGCGTTTCCCCTGCGGGTGACGGGCGTCATGGGCTTCGAGGCCGCGCAGGTGACGGCGGGCGGCGCCGACATGGACGAATTCGAGCCGGCGACGCTGGAATCGAGGCGCGTCCCGGGGCTGTTCGTCGCGGGCGAGGTGTGCGACGTGGACGGTGACTGCGGCGGCTACAACCTCCAATGGGCGTGGTCGTCGGCGCTGGCGGCGGCGCGGGGTATTCTTGGGCGGTGAGCGCGAAGAGAACGGGACGATTTGCGGCGGCACGGGGTTTTCAGGTGATTTGAGTTTTCAAATCGAAAGGGGCAGATGCCGCGCGCGGGCGAGCCTGGCGGCGGCGACCATATGGACGGCGTCCATTTCCGACGATTCGAGGCGCGCGATATCGCGCGCGTCAGGGACATGTTTTCGGAGGCGTTCAAGCTCGGGACTTATTCGGACAAACCCTTTGTCATGCGTCATCTGCTCGATCACTATCTGTGCGCGTACCTCGGCGGGGCGACCTATTCGGTGGTCGCGGAGGAGGACGGGCGCACCCTCGGTTTTCTTCTGGGGGCCTCGCGCTTCGACGAGCGGATCGGCTACCGGCTGATGGAGCTCTACCATGCGTTCTTTCTGATCTTCCGGCCCGCGGGCTGGGCGTATTTCCGGGGCCGTCGGCTCATCGGGCGGGCCGACCGTTCCATGCGCCGCCACGCGCCGCCCGCGGACTGCGAGCTCGTCCTGTTCGTGGTGGACAGACAGGCGCGCGGAAAGGGCGTGGGCCGCGAGATGCTGCGCCTGTTCCGGCGCTACCTCGAGGAAAACGGCGCGCGCACCATGTTCCTGTTTACCGACGATTATTCCGATGTGGATTATTACCGCGCGCGGGGTTACGTCGAGGAGGGTGTCCGGCGCATCGAGTTCTCCCGGGACGATGTTGCGCGGTTTTACTTATTTTCGATCCCCGTGGGGCTCGTGGGAGGCGCGAATGCTGACGATACGGCTCAGAGAACTGAAACTGCCGCTCGATCATGACGGGGGCGAGCTGATCCGCCGGGCGGCGCGGGCGCTCGGCCTGGGCGAAGGCGACATCCTGTCCGCGCGCGTCGTCAAAAAATCGGTGGACGCACGGGACAAGTCCGACGTGCACTTTTCCTATACCCTCGACGCGGACGTGGAAAAAACGCCTCGTGCCCTGCCCGGAAACGCGGCGTACGCGGAGCCGGAACCGGAGCGTCCGCACCCGAAAATCCGCGCGCTGGATGGGCGGCCGCTGGTGGTGGGGCTTGGCCCGGCGGGGCTGTTCGCGGCGCTGACGCTCGCGCGGATGGGGCTTTCGCCCATCGTGATCGAGCGCGGACGGCCCGTGGAGCGGCGCGCCAAGGATGTGGACGCGTTCTGGCGGACGGGAAAGCTCGATCCCGTCAGCAACGTGCAGTTCGGCGAAGGCGGCGCGGGGGCGTTTTCCGATGGAAAGCTTACCACCGGCATCAAGGATCCCCGCTGCGGGGATGTTTTGCGCGCGCTTTACGAGGCGGGCGCGCCGGAGGAAATCCTCTACGCCGCCAAGCCCCACATCGGCACCGACCGGCTGCGCGGGGTGGTGAAGAGCCTGCGCGAAAAGATCGTCGCCTTGGGCGGCGAGGTATTTTTTGAGTGCGCGCTCACCGGGCTCCTCGTGGAAAACGGGCGCGTCGTTGGCGCGCGGCTTGAAAAGGACGGCGCGACGCGGGAAATCGACGCGGACGGCGTGATCCTCGCGGTGGGGCACAGCGCCCGGGACACGTTTCAGATGCTCGACAAGCTGGGCGTAAAAATGGCCCAAAAGCCGTTCTCCATCGGCGCGCGCATCGAGCACAGGCAAAGCCTCGTCGACGCGTCCCAGTACGGCGGGTTTGCCGGGCACAAGGCCCTCGGCGCGGCGGACTACAAGCTTTCCGCCCGCATGCCGGATGGGCGCGGGGTTTACACGTTCTGCATGTGCCCCGGCGGGTACGTGGTGGCGGCGGCGTCCGAGGCGGGCGGCGTGGTCACCAATGGCATGAGCTATCACGCCCGGGCGGGCGAAAACGCGAACGCGGCGCTGCTGGTGTCCGTGGGGCCGGGGGATTTCGGCGCGGACGATCCCCTCGCCGGGGTGCGATTCCAGCGCGCGTGGGAGGAAGCGGCGTTCCGGCTGGCCGGCGGGGACCATCGCGCCCCCGCCCAGTTGGCGGGCGATTTTCTGAAAAGTCGGCCCTCGCGGGGCGCGGGGGACGTCTCGCCCACATACAGGCCGGGTGTTACGTGGACGAATCTCGACGGCTGCCTGCCCGCGTTCGCGGTGGACGCCATGCGGCGCGCGCTGCCGGTTTTTGGAAGGAAAATACGCGGATACGACGCCTCCGACGCGGTTCTTACCGGAGTTGAGACCCGTTCGTCCTCGCCGGTGCGCATCGAGCGGGACGAAAACTGCGTCTCGTCCGTCGCCGGGCTCTATCCCTGCGGGGAGGGCGCCGGCTATGCCGGGGGCATTCTCTCGGCGGCGGTGGACGGGATTCGGTGCGCGGAGGCTTTGGCGGAGGGGAAAGATGCCTGATTACATCCGGGACAATTACCAGCTCATCCTCATCGGCGCGCTTTTGCTCGTCCTTTTGGCGGCGCTCATCGCCGCGTCGGCGCGCAGGCGCTTTCTCGAGCGGCAGCTTGCGCAGATGAACCGGGCGCTGGAGATCTCGACGCGCCGGGTCGCGGAGCTTTCGGATTCCATCGAGAAGCGGCAGGACAGGCTGCGAGGCTCCCTGGACGAGCGCATGGAGGCCCTGCGGGACTCCAACGACAGGAAGCTCGACCAGCTCCGGGAGATCGTCGCCGGCAAACTCGACGCCCGGCTGGGCGAATCCTTCCGCACCGTGAACGAGCAGCTCGCGCGGGTGGACAAGGGCTTGGGCGAGATGCGCGGGCTGGCGGCGGACGTGGGCGACCTCAAAAAGATCATGACCAATGCCCGGGCACGCGGGGCATGGGGCGAAGTGCAGCTGCGCGCCCTCATGGAGGAGGTGCTCGCGCCGACCCAGTACCTCGAGAACGCGGCCGTTGAGCCCGGCGCCGCCGAGCGCGTGGAGTTTGCCATCGTCCTGCCCGACGCCACCGGGGAAACGACGCTCATTGCGGTGGACTCCAAGTTCCCCGTCGAACAGTTCTTGCGGCTCCCGGACGGCGCGGCAGCCTTTGAAAAGGCCGTGCTCGACGAGGGGAAGCGGATTTCCGGAAAGTATATCCGTCCGCCGCACACCGTTGATTACGCGGTCATGTTCCTGCCCGCGGAGAGCCTCTACGCCGAGGTTGCCCGTCGGCGCGGGCTCGTGGAGCGCCTCCAGAACGAGCTGCGCGTGCTGGTGGCCGGCCCGTCCACCTTCGCTGCGCTGCTCACCAGCCTGCGCATGGGCTTTCGCGGCGCGGCCCTCGAGCGCCGCGGCGCCGAGGTCATGGCTACCCTGCGCGGCGTGCAGGCCGAATTCACGAAATACGCTGAGGCTGTGGATCGCGCCAAACAGCGCGCCCGTCAGCTTGAGGGCGACCTGGATGGCGTGGAAACCCGCGCCCGGGCGGTGGAGCGCAGGCTCAGGGAAGTGGGCGAGGAGTGACGGGGGGGGGGCCCCCCCCCCGCCCCCGCCCC
>JAEYRW010000029.1 GCA_023435435.1 Bacillota bacterium
TTGTCCGTCGGTCGCCCGGGGGTCCAGCCCCGGACGACCGAACTCACAATGGGGAGTGCTTTATGCGATTATTTTATTCCACTTGCCCGGCGGGACTCGAGGAGCCCGCGCGGCGGCTGGCGGAAAGGGTTGTGCCGGGGTTTTCGGCCAAGGCGGCGATGTCCGGCGCGGTTTTGTATGCGGCGAAGGTCGAGCGGCCCGAATGCGCGGGGTTTACGAACACATATCTGCAGGTTGCCCGCGTCGATAAATGCGGCTCCGTAACTCACGCGGCGAAGATGTTCCTCGCCGAGCGGCGCGTGCTGTCTGACGCCGAGCGGGCCATGCGCGCGTACGGCTTCGAGAGTTTCCGGGCGATGTTCTCCGACGCAAACAAGCTCGAGGGCGTCGAAAAGGAATACCGCGAAGCGTTCGAGCGCGCCATCCGCGTGCGGAACGACCGCGTGAATCCCCAGACCGAGCTGCTCGTCCTGCGGCGCAGCGAGGGGAGCGCCATGCTGCTTCTCCGGCTCACAAAACCCCGCCCGGCCAAGAAGGGCGAGCTCTCCCCCGCCGTCGCGAGCTGCCTGGCGTTCCTCGCCAGGCCCGAGCCGGGCGGATCGTTCTTCGATCCGTTCGCGGGCTCTGGCGCCGTCGGCGTGGCACGCATGGAGCTCGGGAAGTCGAAGCGCGTTTTCCTGTCGGACGCGGATGAAAATGCCGTGAAAAAGCTCAGGCTGCGCATCCCTTCCCGCGCGGAGATCGAGAAACTCGACGCCACGCGGCTCACGGAGCGGTTCTCCGCGGGCGAATTCACCGAAATCGCCACAGACCCGCCTTGGGGCCTCTATAAGCCCCTGAAGGGCGATCCGGCGGCGTTCGCGCGGGAAACCATGGAAAACCTCGCGTTCGCACTCGCCCCCTACGGCACGCTGGTCCTGCTGACCGCCATGAAGGATGAATTCACAAAAGCACTCAAGGACTCCTCCCTGAACCTTCAGGAGCGCTACGACATCCTCGTCAACGGCAAAAAAGCCGCGATCCTCGTGGCGAGGAAGTAGGCAGGGGCGGACGCGCCGGGACTCCGCCCCGGGCCCCGCCAAAGGCACATGTCCCTTTGGAATCCCATCCTGATTTGGGAAAAGTTCAATACGATCCGTCGACGGCCCGGGGGTCCAAACCCCGGGCCGTCGAACTTTGTTTGCGGGAACCCGCCGCCAGAAATTCGGTCGGCCGGGGCTGGGCCCCGACCGATCCGGCGGACAAAGGATCTATTTTTCACCCGGCCTGGGATTCTCAAGGGCGCCAGCCCTTGCGCGGGAGTCTGGGGGCAGAGCCCCCGGCGTTCCTACGGCCTCCTCAGCCCCATGGCCTGTTCCACGGTGATGACGGCGTCGCCGGCCTCGCGGAGGGCTTCCACCTGGGAGAGGCGGCTCACGCCGACGATGGGGTAGACGTCGAAGGGTTGGCAGGTCAGATAGGCGAGGGAAAGCGCGCCGACGGAAAAACCGCTCTCGCGGGAGAGCGCCAGAAGGCGGTCGTAGACGGCGAGGTTATCGGGGGTGAGGAAGCGGCGCTTGGCCTTGTCGGGAAGCGCGTCCGCGCCGGACTCGGAGAGCTTGATGAAAAAGCCCTTGGCCTGGGACGAAAAGGGAATGCAGGCAAGCTTCGTCTCGAGATGGAAATCGTACATTTCGGCGTCCATCTGGCAGAGGGTCGGGTCCTCGATGAGATCCTGGCGCGCCAGGGAGAACTGGGGCTGGTTGGCGACAAAGCCGACGAGCCCGTTTTTCGCCGCGTAGTCGTTGGCCGCGCGGATGCGGGCGGGCGACCAGTTGGAGACGCCGATGGCATGGGTGAGCCCGGAAGAGATAAAACCGTTCAGCGTCTCGAGAATGTCCCCCACGGGCCGGGAGACGTCGTCCCGGTGCAGCCAGTAGATGTCCACGTGGTCGGTCATGAGGTCGGAAAGGCTTTCGGCGATGTCCGACTTGAGGCTTTCCCGGTCGAGACGGCCCACGCTCATGGAAGTAAGGAGCGGATGCCCGCCCTTGGTGCCGATGACGAGGGAATCACGGTTGTGGCGCGCCGCCATCCAGTTGCCGATGGCGCGCTCGGAGACGCCGCACACACCGCCCGCAAAATCCCCGTACACCCGGGCCGTGTCGATGAAATTGCCGCCGAGTGCCGCGTAGGCGTCGAGAAACTCGTTCGATTGTTTTTGCGAAAAGTCAAATCCGATCCCCGTTGAACCCATTACAATGACGGACGTCCTGCGTCCCAGAAAATCACGGTATCGCATGAGATCATCCTCCTTTGGCACATTATAGCATCCCCTCATTTTTCCCGCAATTATTAAATTTGACAGGAAAATGCGCCCCCTGTTCTCAAACTATGACGGGTTGCATAAATTGTGTTATAAAACTCGCGAATATACTATGTATATATACATTATCTTCAAAATCAAATGCAGGAAATAAAAGGAAATTGTCGTATATTTATAGTGCATATTCAATGAATATACAAAGCACTGCCACTGTATATACAACGATATACGGAATGATGGAGGGAATTTACATGGATCGCACCAAGGACACGGCATCGCTGACGCAGGTTAAGTGGCGGGTGATCGCACGGTTCGCCCTGGCGGCGCTGTTCGCGGCGGTCATCATCTGGGGCTGCATATCCACATCCGATGCATCCAATATGCGCGAAAAATATGCACGATCCCGGGAGACCGTGGGCGAAAATCTGTACAGTGCCGCATACATGATGGCACTCAAATACGATGAGGCGTCGCTGGCGGGCGCGGACGTGGAGGGCGAGATTCTGCCCGCCATGCGGACCTACTACGCGCAGACCATCGCGCTCAACGAGGCCATGACCGGCGCGTTCGGCACGAGATATGAAATCCTGCCGGACGCCCTCGTCCAGGAACTCGACCAGGCATTCAGCGCCTTCGACGACGCGTTTCGCGCGGGGCACTCCACCGAGGACGCCGCAAGCCGAATGGCACAGGCCGTCGCGGACACGCGCGCCGCGCTGGAAAAGAACTTCGACGAGAACGGCCGGCTGAAGGCCGACTGAGTTTCAGAACAGAAGCAGCGCCAGCCGGTAGGCGCAGAAGGAGAACACCCAGGCGAGCGCCAGCTGCGAAAGCGCGGCGCGCAAAAGCCACCGGGTGGTGCCAAGCTCCCGGCGCATGGCCGCCAGCGCGGAAACGCAGGGCGTGTAGAGCAGTATGAACACAAGATACGAAACCGCGGACGCACGCGTAAAGTGGACGCTGAGGGTGGCGATGAGCGCGCCCGCGTCGGCCGCCGCATAGATCACCCGCATGGTGGAAACCACGGCCTCCTTGGCCACCATGCCTGCGACAAGGGCCACGCACTTGGCGGCGTCGCCGAACCCCAGGGGTCGAAAGACGGGGCTCACAAACGCGCCCAGCGCGCCCAGCATGGAGCCCGCGATTTCCCCCGTGGGCTGAAGCCCCGGCGTGAAGGCGCGCAGAAACCAGATCAAGACGCTCATGGCGAAGATCACCGTGCCCGCCCGGGTCATGAAATCCCGCGCCCGGTCGGAGAGCCTGCGCAGAACCGACTTCACCGTCGGCATGCGGTACTCGGGCAATTCCATCACAAAGGGGGTCTCCCCCGTCCGAAACCATATTTTTCGCATGGCGGCGCCCGCCAGCACCATGGCGCAAACGCCCAATCCGTAAAGCCCCAGCACCACCCCCGCCCGGGAGGCCGGAAAAAATGCCGCGGCGAACAGCGCGTACACGGGCAGCTTGGCCCCGCAGGACATGTAGGGCGTGAGCATGATGGTCATCCGCCGGTCGCGCTCGTTTTCAACGCCGCGCGCGGCGATCACCGCCGTGGTGGTGCAGCCGAAGCCCATGAGCATGGGGATGAACGAACGGCCTGAAAGACCGAGCCTGCGCAGCGGCCGGTCCGTCATGAACGCGGCGCGGGCCATGTAGCCCGAATCCTCCATCACCGACATGCAGAAAAACAGCAGCAGTATCTGGGGCAGGAATGCCAGCACGCCGCCCACCCCCGCCAGCACGCCGTCAACGGCCAGGGAGCGCGCCCACGCGGGCGCGTGCGCCGCGTTCAAAAAAAGCGCCGCGCCCTTTCCCGCCAGAGAGATCACCCGTTCCATAAGGAGGCGCAACCCCTCGCCGGGCGCGCCGAACGTGACAACGAACATCAGCGCCATGAACGCGAAAAACAGTGGGAACGCCAGATAGCGGTTCATGACCAAACCGTCCGCCGCGTCGGACACCGTCCTTTTATACGTGCCCCGGGGAAAACCCGCCACGGAAAGCGCCTTTTCGATCCGGTCATACCGCGCCCTGGCAAGGGCAATGAGATCTGCGTCCGCCAAGTCGTCCTCCCCCGCCCGTAAGGCCCGGGGCGCGGGCTCTTTTTTTTCGCGCGCGGCGCGGGCAACCAATGCCATGAGGCCATCGATTCCTTGATTTTTCTTGGCGGAAATGGGGGCGACCGGCGCCCCGATGGCATCCGAAAGCCGCGCGACGTCCGGCCCGATGCCGCGCTTTTTGAGTTCGTCCATCAGGTTGAGGGCGATCACCACGCGGTTTCCCCGTTCCAGAAGCTGGAGCGTGAGGTAGAGGTTGCGCTCGAGGTTCGTGGCGTCCACGATGTCGATCACCACGTCCGCCGCGCCGGAATCGATGTAGTCCCGGGCAATCTTTTCTTCGATGGAGTATGGCGAGAGGGAGTAGACGCCCGGCAGATCGACCACGCGGATCTCATCTCCGTCGCGGCGCAGCTTCGCCTCCTTTTTCTCCACCGTCACGCCCGGCCAGTTGCCCACATACTGATTGGAGCCGGTGAGGGCGTTGAACAGCGTGGTCTTTCCGCAGTTGGGATTGCCCGCGAGGCAGACGGTGTATTTCATGTCCGTTCCTCCACAAAAATTTCCGCCGCGTCCTCCCGGCGCAGCGTCACCGCCGAGCCTCTGAGGGAAATCTGGATGGGATCGCCCAAGGGCGCGCGCCGAATGACCTCGACGTATGCGCCGGGGGTCGCGCCCATTTCCACAAGTCGCCTGCGCGCGGCCGTGCCGAGGGAAATTTTGACGATCACGCCGCCCTTGGCGGCGGTAAGCGGGACGGCCGCCATGTGGATTCCTCCCCGTAAAATTTTCGTTCGGGTTTGGCCGCGCGCCGGGCGTGCGGTATAATGGAGAACATGGAGATTTTGACCGTTACATTCAATCCCTGCATCGACCGCACGCTGTGGGTCGGGGCGCACGGGGACATCCCCCATAAAATCGAGGGACAGACCGGTGGCAAGGGCGTGAACGTCGCCCGCGTGCTGGGGAATCTCGGCGTTTCCGCCGTGGCCGTCTGCCCTTTGGGCGGCGAGACGGGCGCGGAATTTCAGCGCCGCGCGGCGGCGGAGGGCGTTTCCCTTTGTCCCGTTCCGGTGAAAGCAGCCACCCGGGTGATCGACACGCGGGTGCGCGTCCGCGATTTTGACCAGAAGGTGGACTACGCCCGGGGCGAGCCCCTTTCCGGGGCGGAGCTGGACGCGCTTGCCGGGGCGGTTTTTGGGCTTCTCCCCGAGGCCCGGGCACTGGCCATTTGCGGCTCGGCCAGCTGCGAGGCGGCGGCGGGCCGCGTGCCGGATCTGATCGGGCGGGCCAAGGCGCTTGGCGTTCCGGTGCTGCTTGATTCCAACGGCCCGGCGCTGAAACTGGGCGCGGCGGCGCATCCCGACCTTCTGAAGCCCAATCAGGCGGAGCTGCTCGCCCTTACCGGCATCGAGGACGTCGGCCCGGCGGCACGGAAACTGATCGAGCAAGGCGTCGGAGCGGTGCTCGCGTCCATGGGCGCGGGCGGCTGCTGCTACGCCACGGAGGATTCCGAACTCTACTGTCCCGCCCCGCGCGTCGACGCGGTGAACGCCGTGGGCTCGGGCGACAGCTTCGTGGCGGGATTTTTATATGCCTCCGTCAAGGGGTATGCCCTGGAAACCGCGCTTATGATTGCCTCGGCCGCCGGAGCCGCCAACGCCAAAGTGTTTCCCGCCGCGCGGGTGACCAAGGCGGACGTGGAGGAAGTGCTGGGCTGGAAACTGGTCTGAACGGAGGATGCCTTTTTACCGATGGATACGTTTGATGTGGTCGTGATCGGCGCGGGACACGCGGGCTGCGAGGCCGCGCTGGCGTGCGCGCGCATGGGACACGAGACGCTTTTGATGACCCTGAACCTCGACGCCTTGGCCATGATGCCCTGCAACCCCTCCATCGGCGGGACGGGCAAGGGCCATCTGGTGCGGGAACTGGACGCGCTGGGGGGCGAAATGGGCCTGGCCGCCGACGACGCGTTCATCCAGTCGCGCATGCTCAACACCGCAAAGGGCCCGGCGGTTCATTCCCTGCGCGCCCAGGCGGACAAGAAGGCCTACCAGCTTCGCATGCGCAAGGCCGTGGACGAATGCCCGCGCCTGCACCTCCGACAGGCGGAAGCGCGGGAAATTCTGACCAGAAACGGCAGGGTGGCAGGGGTTTCCACCACCACGGGCAGCGAAATCGCCTGCCGCGCGGTCGTCGTGTGCGCGGGGGTCTATCTGGGCAGCCGCATCATCATTGGGGACTGCCAGTGGAACGGCGGGCCTCAGGGGCTTCTCGCCGCGAACCACTTAACCAGGAGCCTTTCCGACCTTGGCTTTTCCGTGCGCCGCTTCAAGACGGGCACGCCCGCGCGGCTCGACGGGCGGACCATCGATTTTTCAAAGATGGAGCTCCAGCCCGGAGACGACCCCATCACACCGTTTTCGTTTCTCACCGATCCCGCACCCCTTCAAAACCGCGCGGTCTGCTACCTCACGTACACAACCGGGGATACCCACAGGATCATCCACGAAAATCTCTCCCGCGCACCCATGTATTCCGGCTCCATCAAGGGCACCGGCGCGCGCTACTGCCCCTCCATCGAGGACAAGGTGGTTCGTTTCGCGGACAAGGAGCGGCACCCCATCTTTCTGGAGCCCGAGGGGCTGTACACCGTCGAATGGTATGCTCAGGGCATGTCCACCTCCATGCCCGAGGACGTGCAGCGCATGATCTACCGCTCCGTGCCGGGGCTTGAAAACGCCGAAATTCTGCGGTTGGCCTATGCAATCGAGTACGACTGCATCGACCCGACGGACCTGACCCTCGCCCTGGGCGCGAAAAACGTCGAAGGGCTGTATCTGGCCGGGCAGGTGAACGGCACCTCCGGCTACGAGGAGGCGGCCGCCCAGGGCGTGTACGCGGGGATCAACGCATCCCTGTACCTCAAAAACGAGGAACCGCTGATTCTGGGCCGCACAGACGGGTACATCGGCGTCCTGGTGGACGATCTGGTGACGAAGGGCGTGGACGAACCCTACCGCATGATGACCTCCCGGGCGGAATACCGGCTGCTTTTGCGACAGGACAACGCGGACTTCCGGCTCACGGCGCGCGGCTACCGGGCGGGGCTGGCCACCCGGATACGGTATGAAAGGATGCTTGCAAGGCGCGAAAGCACGGACGCGGCCATTGCGGACGTCGAAAAAAGGCGTCTGACGGAAAAGCTTCGCAGACCCGAGGTCAGCTACGCCGGCCTGCGGGCGGAGAACGAAGACCTGCCGGCGCTCGACCCCCAGACGGTGAACCAGCTGGAAATCGAGGTCAAGTACGACGGCTACATCCGCCGCCAGACGGCGGACGAAAAGCGCTTCCGGCGCATGGAGGACGCGCGCATGCCCGAGGACGCGGACTACATGGCGCTTTCCGGCCTGCGCATCGAGGCGCGGCAGAAGCTCCAAAGGGCGCGGCCCCAGTCGCTGGGGCAGGCTTCGCGCATCCCGGGGGTTTCGCCCGGGGACGTGAGCGTGCTCATGATCTGGCTGGAAAAAAGGAGGCGGGAGCATGCGTGACAGGCTGATGACCCGCGCGGCGGAGATGGGCATACAAATGTCCGACGCCCAGGCGGACAAATTCACGGCATTTCACGAAATGCTGGTCAAAGCCAATGCGCGGACAAACCTTACGCGGGTGCCGGACGACGCGGACGAGGCGGTCGACCGCAACTATCTCGACTCCATCTCCCTCGTGGCGGACAACCTTCCAACGGGAACGCGCACATTGGTAGACGTGGGCGCGGGGGCGGGCTTCCCAGGCATTCCCCTTTCGATCATGCTGCCGGAGATCGAGGTAACGCTCCTCGACTCCCTCGGAAAGCGCGTCGAATTCATGAAAGGCGCCGTCGCTGTTCTCGGGTTAAACGCGCGGGCGGTGAACATGCGCGCCGAGGAGGCGGGACGCGCCCCCGGCCTGCGCGAGGCGTTCGACGTGGCGGTCTCCCGCGCGGTGGCGCCGCTCTCCGTGCTGGCGGAATTCGCGCTTCCCCTTTTGCGGGTGGGCGGAGTGATGGTCGCCTACAAGGGTCCGGCCTGGCAGACAGAGCTCGGGGAGGCCGAAGCCGCCTTCGCCGCGCTGGGCGGGCGCTTCCTCTCGGCGCGGGACGCAAACGTCCCCGGCCGCGACTGGGCGCACGTGCTTTTGCGGATCGAAAAAACGGCCCAGACGCCCGAAAAGTACCCCAGACGCCCCGGAATGCCCGAAAAGAGGCCGCTTTAAGTTGGAAAAATGTGTCATAACATAGGCATAAAGGGAATAATTTGATAATTTGCGAATTCTTATCAGAAATGAGGTAATAAAGGACCACTATTCGAGATATACTACGTCATGTCATTAAGGGCTTGCGCCCCAGACAGAGGAGGTTACTACAATGAAGAAGGCTTTGATATTTGTTCTCTCCCTCATGATGATCGCGATCTTTGCTGTTGGCTGCTCTTCCGATGAGTCCAAGGAAGCGACCGCGACCGCCACCCCCGTGGCCGAGGCCACTGTGGAAGCAACTGAGGAAGCCGTCGCGACTGCCGAGGCCACTGAGCCCGCCGCCGAGACGACCACCGAAGCCACCGCGACCGCCGCGACCCAGGGCTAATTCGACCGATTCGTACACAGAAAACCCCGACGCCGAAAGCGTCGGGGTTTGTCTTTGATCAGGGCTGAATCTCCGGGCAGCGGAAGGCGTAGCCGGGCTTGGTGGCCCAGACCCAGCGCACGTCGTTGAAAAAGCCGCAATGGCGATAGAATCCCTCTGTGCCGCCGACGCGGATAATATCTGATTTTTCCGCGCACCGCCTGATCGTCTCGCCCATCAGGAAGCGTCCCACCCCCATTCCCTGCCGATCCGGACGGACGAAAATCCAATCGAGATCCGTCTCCCGCACCGCGGGCGAATGGGCGGAAATGCTCACCGCCGCCAGCGCGCCGTCCGATTTATCCCGGACAAAGAACCACAGGGACGGGTCGAAGGCGGAAAACCCCGTCATGCGGCGGATGCGATCGGCGGTCATGAAGCCGCCTTCCCCGGCGATGATTTCGGCCGCCGCCCGGTAGTGGGCGTCGCGCGCAAAATCGAAGTCCAGCGTCTCCCAGGCGGAGGCGTCCGGTTCCGGCTGTTCATGGGAAAAATCGTAGCGGAGAATCCAGCCTTCATTGACCTGAAAGCCGTCGAGCTTGTCCCGCACCTCGTCAAAAACGGAGACGGGCAGGCTGACGGCGTCGAGTCCGTTGAGCTCCTCCGCGCTCAAATGGCAGCGCCCGTCCGGGGCCGAATAATACAGAAGGTGCCCGTCCCGCACCATGTAATGGCAATCAAAATCGGGCAAAGCATACGCCTCCCCGTCCCGGATGAGGGCGCGCATCTTCCAGAATGCGAGGGGGGCCGTTTTTGTGCACGCGTCCGGGTACTGCCCCTCGAGCAGCTCCTCGATCACCCGGACGTCCACGCGCCGCCCCGTCATGCTTCCTGCTGGCGCACGGCCTTGTAGCCGAGCCCGCGCACGGTGGCGATCTCGAAATCATGGTTTTCGCGGAAGCGCTCCCTGAGCCGGTTAACGTGCACGTCCACGGTGCGCTCGTCGGTCTCGGTGTCCATGTCCCAGATCTCGTCCATGAGCTGCCGCCGGGTGAAGATCTTGTTGGGATAGGAAAGCAGCTTGTAGAGGAGCAAAAATTCCTTTTTGGGAAGCTCCATGATGTAGCCCTCGGACGAAACGGAAAACGAGTCATAGTCGAGCAGCGTCCCGCCGATGAAAAGCCGCCGTTCGTTGACGATGCGCGAGCGCCGGAGGAGCGCGCCGATTCTGAGGATCATTTCCTCCTCGTCCACGGGCTTGACCATGTAATCGTCGGTCCCGATGATGAACCCCTTGCGCCGGTCGGCGGGGGTCTCCTTGGCGGTGACCATGAGGATGGGGATCTCTCCCAGCGCGGGGTTGCCGCGCAGAATCTCCGTAAACTCGTAGCCGTCCATGCGCGGCATCATGATGTCCAGAAGGATCAGGTCCACATGTTTTTTGTCGAGGACTTCCAGCGCCTCCACACCGTCCATGGCGCAAACCGGCTCATAGCCGTGCTGCTCCAAAACCGCCGCCATGAGCTTTCGGGTGTTTAAATTGTCCTCGACCACCAAAATGCGAAACATGAATGCTAAATCTCCATTTCAAAAACCATTTCGTGCAGGATTGGGATGTTGTCCTCGCCGCTCTCGGGGATTTCGGGCTTGATGCGCCGCGACCGCGCCACCGCGCCGAAGCGGACGTCCGCCAGCACAAAGCCGCGCTTTTGATAAAAGCGCATGGCGGCGGTATTGTCGTTGGTGGTGACGACAGTAAGCTTTTTCGCACCCGCCGCGCGCGCCATTTTTTTCACCTCCCCCACGAGCGCCGTGCCCGCGCCCGCGCCCGGCCGGGGACAGTCCAAGGCGAGGATTTCCCACGCCTCGCCCCGCGCGTCGTAGTGGAGAAAGCCCAGAAGGTCCGCGCCCTCCTCGCACAGGAGGCAGTCGCAGGTCGTGAGATCGTACATCCTTCCGTCGAGAACCACGTCGGTAGAGCCCCAGAGCGCCGCCATGAGCGCGCGCACTTTTGCGTCCGCGCCATGGGATTTTCGGATCGTCACCGGAATCCCCCTTCCCGCCCGAAGCGCACGGGGCAGGCGTCCCGGCAGGCGCGGCAATTCGTGATGGAAAAACCTCGGGCGTTGGTGAGGTAGGCCACCGCCCGGCATTTCATCTGGTCGACCGCGCCGTTTTCGATGGCATGCGCCGGGCAGGCGTCCACGCACAGGTTGCAGCCGGACAGGCACACCTCGGGCGCGCGGGCATCGCTTTCCAGCGGAATGTCCAGAAGAAGCGCGCCGACGGTGAGCCGGTTTCCGAAGTTGCGGTTGAGCAGCAGCGTGCTTTTGCCCAGCCGTCCCAGACCCGCCAACACCGCCGCGTGCTTCATGGAGACGACGCCGCGCCCGGTGCGCGTGGCCGGGTCATAGTCATCGTATGGGTCGTCCGAGGGCAGGGGCACGCAGGGGCGCCCCGTCTCACGTTCCAACTGCCGGGCGATGTCCAGCGCCAAAAGATCGATCCTTTGGGTCATGAGGTTATTGTAGCGGGTATAGGCGAGCCGGGTGTCGGCCACCATCGCGCCCATGGGCAGCGCGAGGCCGATCACCATCACGCTCTCGCAGGTCTTCCAGGCGTCCGTGGGCCGAAATCCCGCCGGTGCGTTGAAAAAATCGGACGCCTTCGCGAAGCCGCATACGTCCGCGCCCAGTCCGACCGCCATCTCCCTGAGCCAATCCTTCATGCCGCTCGCCCCTTTTTTCGCCATTGTAACACAGCAAATTTCCCATGTAAAGTGTGGAAGCAATATGATATAATGGGTTCAGTTGGGCAATCCGCGCACGGGTTGCCGGTCGAGAGACGATGCGCGGAATCGGCGCGCGGACGAACACGGGAGGCGGATAAAATGAATGATTTGATGGAAAAAGTCCGGCGGGACAAGCTCATCGCCATCGTGCGGGGCCTGGGGCGCGACCATATGCTTTCGCTCGCGGGCGCGCTCATCGAGGGCGGCATTACCATGATCGAGGTGACGTTCAACCAGGCGCGGCCCGAAACGTGGACCGACACGCGGGCGGCGATCCATTCCATCGCGGAAGAATTTCAAGGTGTCGTCGTCGCTGGCGCGGGCACCGTCATGAGCGTCGAACAGGCGAATATGGCGAAGGACGCGGGCGCGGAGTACATCGTGGCGCCCAACGTCGACGAGGCGGTGATCCGGGAGGCCAAGCGCCTTGGGATGGGCGCGTTTCCGGGCGCGCTCACGCCCACGGAGTGCCAGGCGGCGCATCTGGCGGGCGCGGACGCGGTGAAGCTGTTTCCGGCGGGGGATTTGGGGCCGGGCTATCTGAAGGCCATCCGCGCGCCCCTTTCCCACATTGAATTTCTGGCCGTGGGCGGCGTCAACGAGAAAAACGCGGCGGAATTTCTCAAGGCCGGGGCCGTTGGGCTGGGCGTCGGCGGCTCGCTGGTCAACAGGGAATGGATCGAGGCGGGGGAATTTTGCAAAATCACGGCGCTTGCGCGCGCATACAGGAAGGCGGTAGATTAAATGGGCAAGATCGTTTCGTTCGGGGAGATCATGATGCGCCTCAATCCCCCCGGGTATCTGAGGTTCTGTCAGACGGCCGCGTTCGAGGCCACCTACGCGGGCGGCGAGGCCAACGCGGCGGTGTCACTGGCCAACTACGGACACGAGAGCGCGTATGTTTCGAAGGTCCCGGCCCACGAAATCGGCCAGAACGCCGTCAACGAGCTGCGCAGGTACGGCGTCGACACCTCCCTGATGGTGCGCGGCGGCGAGCGGCTGGGCATTTATTTCGTCGAGAAGGGCGCGTCCCAGCGCGGCAGCAAGGTCATTTACGACCGCGCGCATTCGGCCATCGCGGAGGCAAAGCGGTCCGACTTTGACTGGAAGGCGATCCTGACCGGCGCGGACTGGTTCCACTTTACGGGCATCACCCCGGCGCTTGGCGGCACGCTGCCTGAAATCTGCATGGACGCGCTGAAAGCCGCGCGGGAAATGGGCGTCAAGGTGAGCTGCGACCTCAATTACCGCAAGAAGCTCTGGACCCGGGCGCAGGCGGGCGCGGCCATGGCGGAGCTCATGCCCTACGTCGACGTGTGCATCGCCAACGAGGAGGACGCCAAGGACGTGTTCGGCATCGCCGCCGAGAACACGGACATCGAGGAGGGCAGGATCGACCGGGACGGCTACGTCTCCGTCGCCAGGCAGCTCATGGCGCGGTTCGGGTTTGGGCACGTGGCCATCACCCTGCGCGGCTCTCTTTCCGCCAGCGAGAACAATTGGTCGGGCATGCTCTGGGACGGGACGGAAGCCTTCTTCGCGAAGAACTACCTCATCCATATCGTGGACCGGGTGGGCGGCGGCGACAGCTTCGGCGGCGGACTCATCCACGCCATGCTCTCGGGCTGGGACGCCCAGAAGGCCATCGAGTTTGCCGTGGCCGCGAGCTGCCTCAAGCAGACCATCGAGTTCGACTTCAACCACGCCTCCGAAGCCGAGGTGCTGGCCCTCATGGGCGGCTCCGGCTCCGGGCGCGTGCAAAGATAGGAGGCAATCATGACAGCGCTTGAAAAATTGGGACTGGTGGGGCTGGTGCCCGTCATCAAGATCGACGACGCCGCCGACGCGGTGCCGCTGTGCGCCGCGCTCCAAAAGGGCGGACTGCCGGTGGCCGAGATTACGTTCCGCACCGCCGCCGCCGAGGACTCCATCCGCCGGGTGAGCGCGGAATTGCCGGACGTAATTCTGGGCGCGGGCACTGTTTTGACCGTCGACCAGGCGGAAAGGGCCGTGGCGGCCGGCGCGACCTACATTGTGTCGCCCGGGCTCAATCCCGCCGTGGTGGGCTGGTGCGTCCAGCACGATGTGCCCATTCTGCCCGGCTGCGCGACGCCCTCCGACATCGAGGCGGCGCTGGGCTTCGGCATCTCCACCGTGAAGTTCTTCCCCGCCGAGGCCCTGGGCGGACTCAAGCTCATTAAGGCCATGTCCGCGCCCTATGGGAACATTTCCTTCGTGCCCACCGGCGGGGTCGACGAAAAAAACGTCGGCGACTACCTGGCTTTTGACAAGGTTCTGGCCGTCGGCGGAAGCTGGATGGCCCCTTCCGACGCCATCAAGGCGCGGGATTGGGACCGGATCGCGGCCCTCGCGGCGGGCGCGGTGGCAAAGGTTCTCGGCCTCGAACTCAAGCACATCGGCATCAATTCGGGCGACCCCGAAACCGCCCGCGCCGACGCGCAGATGCTGGCAAACCTCTTGGGCTGGACGGTCTCCGGGAGCGCCAAGTCCCTCATGGTCGGCGACGCCTTCGAGCTCATGAACGCACCCGGACGCGGCACGCGCGGACACATCGCCATCGCCACAAACAGCGTCGAGCGCGCCATGTTCCACCTGAAGCTCCGGGGCTTCGCCTTCGAGGACACGCCCATCGGCACCAAGGACGGCAGGATCACCGCCATCTACCTCAAAAACGAAATCGCCGGGTTCGCGGTGCACCTGCTGAGGAAGTGAGGCGGGGGGAAACGG
>JAEYRW010000062.1 GCA_023435435.1 Bacillota bacterium
ATAATTTCTAAAAAACGCACACGGCCGGGCGGCCGGGGGGGGCCCAACCCCCGCGCGGCCGCGCAAGCGGATTGGAACATGAGCGGAAAATGAGCGTGCGGGAGGTGGGTGCAGTGAAGGAGTTCCCGGCACGGATCGGCTGGGACAACTGGGGTTCCTTGATGTGTGACGCGGAACTCTTTGCTCCGCTTGTTGCTCAAGCCCTGGCAGCGCACGGACTTCCCCTCTCCCCCATCGTCGCGGGCTTTCCCGGCACCCATGCGGTATTTCGCGCGGGGAACCGCGTGGTCAAGCTCTACGCGCCTCTCGACATTCCGGACGCGTACGCCGAACGGCGATGCTATCGCGCCGCAAGCGGAATGCCGCTCATTCCAAAGCTCTACGGCGAAGGCATTTTGCGGGCGGGCGGGCACGAGTGGCCCTACATCATGAACCAATTCATGCCCGGAAGGACCGTGCGCGAGATATGGGTTAAGATGGACGCCCGGGAACGTGCAGACGCCATGCGCGCCCTGGGCGCGTGGACGAAGGCGTACCACGCCCTGCCTGATCCATTTGAGGCCTCCTCTCCCCTTTCCGCCGACGGATTTCTCCGCGGATGGCGGGAAACGGCGGCGCACACGGCGGCAAAGCTGGGCGCATTCGGGCAAACCGCGTTTCAAAACCTTGACGGCCTCTGCGCGCGGGAAAGGCCCGTGCTCGTCCACGCCGACTTGACGGAGGATCATCTTTTGATTTCCGGGGGCAGATACGCGGTCATTGACCTGGCCGACAGCAGGATGACGGTGGAACCGGTGGAATGGCTGTGCGTTTGGTTCGAACTGACGCGGCGCGATCCCGGGGCGTTTTTCACATTTCTCGCGTCTTCCGGCAGGAACTGGGACGCCCGGGCGCGAAAGGATATGATGGCGGCCGCTCTTCTACACGGGTTCGGCGCAAGCATTTTGGATTCCTGGGCCCAGAGGACGGGCCTTTCTCTCGAAAACATATTTCCGGAGGTGTGACAATGGAGATCCGCAAACTCAGGCGGGAAGAGATGCCCGAGGCGGGGCTGATTTCGGTCATCGCGTTTCACGCGCGGCTTCAGGACATCGAGACGCGCAGAGAACAGATCACAAACAACTACAAAAACGACAACTGGGGCGCGTTTTCCGAGGACGGCGCGATCATGGCGCGCATCGAGGACGCGCGGTACGTGACGCGATTGGACGGCCACAAGGTGCTGACAAGCGGCATCGCGGCGGTTTCGACATTGCCCGAATACCGGGTGGGCGGCGCGGTGCGCAACATGTTCGAGGTGCTCCTGCCCGCGGCGCGCAAGGAGGGCGTGGTGCTTTCGACGCTCTTCCCCTTCAACCACATGTTCTACCGCAAGTTCGGCTACGAGCTTTGCTACGCAAAGACCGAATTTGAGATGCCGGTGGCGTCGCTTCGGGGCTATCGCTTCGACGGCTGGGCCAAGATGTGGCACCCCAGCGAGACGACGGAGCTGTTTCATGGCGTCTTTGAGGCATGCAACAAAAATTACAACCTCGCCTTCGTGCGCGACGATGAGATCATGGCGCGCCACGTCAAGGGCGTTTTCTGGAAGGACGGCAAGTTCTGCTACCTGCTCGGCGACGAGGAAGGCCCCTGCGCGTTTGTGTGCTACGACGACATGCAGACCGGCGACGGACGGCTCATCGCCATCGAGGATTGCGCCTTCGACGGAAAGCGCGGGCTGTATGCGCTGCTCGGTTTCCTCGCGCGCTTCACGGCGGATTACAAGAGCGTGCGCATTCCCATGCCCTCCGACATCGACCTCAACAACCTCGTGGACGACCCGTACACCGTAAAGACCATCAAGTCCCACAACTACATGGGGCGCGTGGTGGACGTGCCCGCGGCGCTCTCCCTCATGAACAAACCGGAAGGCACAAGCTTCACAATCGCGGTGGAGGACGAGCTCCTTCCCGAAAACGCGGGCACATGGCGCGTGTCGTGCGGCGCGGTCGAAAAGACGGAAGCGCCCGCGGACATCGCGCTCTCCATCCACGCCCTCGCGCCGCTGATCGTCGGCTACGTTTCCCTCTCGGAGGCGGAGCTGCGGCCCGATGTTTGCATTAACGCAAACCGCGCGGTGCTCGAAAAGGTGTTCGTGAAAAAGCCCGCTTTCCTCACGGATCATTTCTAGAAAAGGACGCCGGAAGTCCGGCGATGGCGTTTCTTCCCAAACAAGGAGCCGCAGCAGATGCGCATTGGCGCCGAGCGAGCGGCGAAGCATTGCGTGAAAAGGCGCCGAGCTTCTTGGTGTTTCTAGGCAATCCCCAGAAATACCGAGACGCCCGGCGCGTCTTTTCGCCCAAGAGGCGGACTTCGCAATACTTTGTATGGAACAGCCCGGTCGCACGGCAGCTTTGCTTTCCGCGAAGCGGTCCCGACGGGACTTTATTTGACGCATTTCATGCGACAAATTCACCGACGCGACTTTGATTGCCACAGGCAATCAAACCTTCGGCTTCGCGATCGGCCTGACGTAGCGCGGTTACGCCTGCGCCTGGCTCCTTGCCTTGCGCGAAAATCCGCCGCCGTTCTTCTCTCGGTATTTCTGCGTCTTGCTCTTAGGCAACACCGCACAAAGGTTGCGCGTGCCGGCGAGATGAATTTTCGGCGACAGAGCTGCCCCCGTGGATTGTGTGTGCAGAATTCGACGGTGTAGCGGCCGGGGGCGGACTTTCCGCCTGCGGCAAGAATTCTGCGGGCGCGAGATGGCGGAAATCCAGCCGCCCGTCCGCGTAGGATTTGTGCGGTGTCGCCCTAAGGATTGTTCTGACTTTCTGCCCGCGCGACAGCCTCGCGCGGGTTTTCAATGGCCATTTTGCGCAGCCTGTGAATCTCCGAAGCGAGGACGGCCAGGGCCAGGAAAAACGCCAGCGCGTCCGCCAGAGGCCCCGCCCACAAAACGCCCTCGATCCCCAGCGCGCGGGGCAACAGCACCACGGCTGGAATTAAAAAGGCGATCTGGCGTGAAAGCGACAGCGCGATTGCCCGCGCGGGCCGCTGGATGGCCTGAACAAAGATGCTCGCCACGGTCTGAAACCCGTTGAGCACGCACAAAAGCAGGTAGACGCGCAGGCTCTTCACCGCGAATTCGTTGTAAAGCGCGCTCTCCGCGCCGAAGAGCGAGACGATGGACATGGGTGCAAGCTGGAACACCAAAAACGCGGCGGCGGACGCGGCGATGGCGGCGAGGACGCAGATGCGCAGCGCCTCCATGACGCGGCCGATGTTCCCCGCCCCGTAATGATAGCCGATGACCGGCTGCGCGCCGGTTGCGATCCCCACGACGATGAAAATCAATATCTGGTTGACCTTGAGGGTAATGCCCATCACGGCCAGAGGGATGTCCGTCCCATAGGCGGAGCGCGCACCGTAGATCGCCAGCATGTTGTTGATCACGGCGGTCATGACGACGGTGGCGATCTGGTTAATAAAGCTTGAAACGCCCAGAGGCACGATGGCGCGGATGTATCGCGTGCGCAGCCGCCAATCCCCCCGCCCGGGGCGAATGGACTTCCACTTTCCCAAATATGTGACGGAGATCAGAAAGGAGATCATCTGCCCCAGAATGGTGACCAGCGCCGCACCCTGCACGCCCCAGTGGAACAGAAAGATGAACACCGGGTCCATGACGGTGTTGAACACCGCGCCGGAAACGAGGGAAACCATGGCCCACCCCGGGCTCCCGTCCGCACGGATGACGGAGTTGAGCGTCGTCGCCACGAGCACAAAGGGGAACCCGGCCATGACGATGCTTCCGTAGCCCAAGGCGTACGGCTCGATGGTCGCGGTACAGCCGAACAGGTACACGATGGGCCGCAAAAAAATCGCCGTCGCCCCGGTGAGAAGAATCGCCGCGAGCACCGAAAGCAAAATACCGTTGACGGCCCCCGCGCGCGCCTCCTTTTCGCTGCCGACCCCCAGCTTGATGCTCAGATACGTCGCCGCGCCGTCCCCGAACAAGACGCCCAGCGCCACGCACAGAATCGTCAGGGGAAACACCACGTTGGTTGCGCCGTTCCCCAGGTATCCGACCCCGTTTCCGATGAAGATCTGATCGACGATGTTGTAAAGTCCGTTGATCACCAGCGAGACCGCGCACGGAATGGCGTAGTTTGCGATGAGCCTCCCCACAGACCGGGTCTCCAGGGAGTTCTCCCCCGCGTGATCTGTATTCTCCATTGAATCCCTCCTAATTAGTTGCTTTAGCAACTATATTGTAAAGGCGCGTCCCCAGACTTTCAAGGAAGATTCCGTTGACATACGCCGTAGATTGGCGTAACATTTTGTTGCCGGGGCAAACTTCCGGCGGGGAGGAACGCGCGATGCATGAATTGATGCGCCGGTTTTCGGTTATTCACAGACAATCCGCCATGTATCTGGACCGGCGGCTGCGGGCGCACCGCATGACGGCGAGCCAGTACACCTATATTTTGGTGATCTGCGAAAACCCCGGTATTTCCCAGGAGGAGATTTCAGGACGGCTGAAGATCGACAAGGGCTCCGTCGCCCGGGCGATGAAGCAGTTTGAGGAGACGGACTACGTGGTGCGGCGCGCTTCTCCGGCGGACAGGCGGCAGTACGAGATCCGCCCCACGCAGCGGGCTTTGACCGCGTATGCGGACATCCAAAAAATCGCCGCGGACAGCGAGGAACGGCTCACCCGGGGTTTTACGCCAATCGAACGGGAAGTGCTCATCGCCATTTTGGACAAGGTGTTGGCAAACATCGATGAATCGGGCGCGAAAAACGGTGAATGAATTTCCCGCGCGCGTTACATATGCCCCGTCAGCGGGTATCATATAGACAGAAAACATGTTGTAGGGAGGCATTCAAATGACCATCTACGATTTTACTGTCAAAAATATGGACGGAACGGAAAAGGCGCTTTCCGACTTCAAGGGCAAGGTACTCTTGATTGTCAATACCGCCACCATCTGCGGCTTCACGCCCCAGTATTCCGACCTTGAAAAGCTGTACAAGAAATACGCGGGGCAGGGCTTTGAGATTCTGGACTTCCCCTGCAACCAGTTCGGCAATCAGGCGCCCGGGGACATCGATGAAATCCATGCGTTCTGCACGGGCCGCTTCGGCGTGACGTTCCCGCAGTTCGCCAAAATCGAGGTCAACGGCGGAACCGCCGACCCGCTCTACAAATTCCTCAAGAGCGAAAAAGACTTTGGCGGCTTCCATAAGGCCCACGAGTTGACGCCGGTTCTCGAAAAAATGCTGTCCGCCGAAGACCCCGACTACGCGAAGAAGGCCGACATCAAATGGAATTTCACCAAATTCCTCGTCGACCGGCAGGGGAACGTCGTCCATCGCTTTGAGCCGACGCATCCCGTCGCGGACATTGGCGGAGAAATCGAAAAGCTCCTGTAAGCGCAGGCTTACATGCAACGGAGAAGAGGTGCCGCGGTCAGAGAATTGGGCGCGGCGCCTCTTTCGACCCGGGATCCCCGACGCTGCCCATTCAAATGGAAGCGCGGAATTTTCCCCTGCCGCCGCCCCGGATTCTGCGCCGCGCCAGAGTGCGCAAGGGAGACGTTTATGAACTTTGACAAACAGGCCGCCGCATGGGATACGCAAAGGCGCCAAGCGCGGGCGAAGACGCTGGCTGGGATCGTGCGCGCCCATTGGGGCGAGCGCCCGGAAAAGGTGCTCGACTTCGGTTGCGGAACCGGGCTTCTGACATTTGAACTGTTCCCCTTCGCGGGAGAAATCGCCGGTTACGATACGTCCGAGGAGATGGGAACCAGGTTCCGGCGCAAGATCGCCGAAACGGGTGCGGAAAACGTACGGTTCCTGACGGAGGCGGCCCTTGCGTCCGCGCGGTTTGACGCCATCTTCAGCTCCATGGTCCTTCACCACATCAAGGATACGGGTGCGACGCTTCGCAGACTCAAGGGTCTTCTCAAGCCAGGCGGCTGCTTCGTGTGGCTCGACATCGACGAAGATGACGGCACATTTCATAAAAACGAGCCGGACTTCGACGGCCACGACGGCTTCGGCCGCGACGAGGCGCGCGGGCTGCTTTCGGAGGCGGGCTTCCGGGACATCACGATCGAGACGGCCTACGAAGGTGTCCGCGAAGCGGACGGCGCGCAGATGGACTATTCTGTCTTCGTCGCCACCGCGCGCTAAAACATTCCTCATTATTCCCCAAAATCGCTTGACAAGCTCCTTATCATTCCTTATAATTGCGTTATAAGGAATGATAAGGAGCTATTTGAATGGAAGAGAGGTATTATACGGTCGAGCAGGTTTCCGAACTCGTCAAAATGCATCCCAAGACGATTCAGCGCTACATCCGGGAGGGCAAGCTGCGCGCGACGAAGATCGGCAAGGGCTGGCGGGTTGCGGGACACGATCTGAGCCAGTTTGCCGAAAGCGTTGAGCCCGAAGCCCCCATCGAGGGCGCGCGGATTTCCGCCTCGTCGGTGGTCGACATCCGGGTGCGCGGCAGGGACGACGCGATTCGCATTATGAACGGGCTGACCGCAGCGCTCAACGGCAAGCCGCCGGAATTCGGCCGCTCGAATCTGCACGTTCAATATATTGAAGAAGGACGAATGGTGCGCGTCACGCTCTGGGGCGGCGCGCGGTTCATGGAGGCCATCTTCGGGACAGTTTCAATGTATGAGGAGGCGGAAAGCCAATGAAATCGGTTTTCAAATCACCCGCGCTGCGCGAGAAGATTTTAACGCGCTACAACCAAATCCTGGACGGCTTCCCCTTCGAGAAGCTTCGCCTCGAAACGCGCGCTGGGGAGACCTTCGCCCTCGCGGCGGGCAAGGTGGAAAATCCGGCGCTGATCCTTTTGCACGGCTCGTGCTCCAACAGCGCGTTCTGGTTCCCGGAACTGACCGCCCTTTCCCGATGGTACCGGGTATACGCCTTCGACATCCCCGGCGAGGCCGGGAACAGCGCCGACAACAGGCTCGACCTGCATGGCGAGGCTTACGCGGATTGGCTGATGGACGCGCTTCGCGCGCTGGGAATCGAGCGGGCGTCGGTGGCGGGCAATTCGCTGGGCGGCTGGATGGCGCTTCGGTTTGCCGCCAAGTACCCGGCGTGTGTTTTGAGACTCGCCCTCATCGCCCCGGGCGGACTGTCCGGCGTCAACGAGGCAGTGTTCGAGCGGGCCAGGCGCGCGGAAGCGGAGGGCGCAACCCTTTCCGTCGATGCCTCCGTTTCCGGCGGCGCAACCCTGCCCCCGCCGGTGCTGGAATTCATGAACCTGATTTTCTCCGGCTTCAACCCCATTGCGGAAGCCTTGCCCATCTTTTCCGACGACGCCCTCAAGCGGCTCACCATGCCGGCGCTGCTTGTCGGGGGGACGGAAGACGACATGCTTGACATGCAAACGGCGGCAAAGAGGGCAGAAGCGCTGATTCCCTGCGCACGGGTGCTGCTGCTCGAGGGCGTCGGGCACATCATCACAAATGCGGTCGACTACCTGATTCCCTTCCTGGTGGACGGGGGGCTCAAAGCGCCATGAACGATTCGCCGCTCGCCCGCTTCATCGCCCTTGCGCAGGAGGGAACGCGCGCCTCGGTGGACGCGCTCATGTCCAATCTGAGGCCGGAAATTTCCATCGCCGAATCAAAGTTCATCGACTTCGCGCTGTCGCAAATCGCGACCGCCGAGGGTGCCGAGGCCATGGAGCACCATCTGTTTTTCGGCACGCAGATTCAGCGGAATTACTGCGCGCGGTATTTCGCCAGGCTGGGACAATACCCACTGCTGCGCAAGGCTTATGAGGAAGGGCTGATTGACGCCGTCCAGGCATTTTCAAGGTAAAAAAGGCCCGCGCGTTCGCTCGTTCGCGCGGGCTTTCCGTTTTTATTTTTTCCGCGTCGCGGTCTCCATGGGGAGACCTGTGTTGTAGTCGAGCTGGCGTGATTCGCCCGGGTCATTGTCCCGCTGGCGCGTGTAGCCGTCCACCGCCCACGCGGGCTTTTTGTCCCCGCGCCACGGCCGAACCTGCCACTGATAGCCCCGGAAGGGATCGCGCGTTTCGTTCATCCAGTCGATGAGCGCGTCGTGCAGCCGGTCGCGGACCGACGCGTACGCCGGATCATCGATGAGGTTTTGAAGGTCGTAGGGGTCATTTTTCACATCGTACAGCTCATCCGTGTCCAGAAGATTGATGACGAGCTTGTATTCGTCCGTAACCGCCGCGCGCATAGGCTGAAAGCCGCCGAAGCCGTCGTGGTCGATTTCGTAGCGCGTGAACTCCACAAACGCCGGACGGCGGGCGGGCGTCTCCGGATCGGCGAGCACGGGCAAAAGGCTCTTGCCCTGCAGCATTTTGGGGCGCGCGAGTCCCATGAAGTCGAGCACCGTGGCGGGGAGGTCGATGTGGGAGACGGTGTGCGGATAGACCGCGCCTTTCGGGGCGCCCTTTCCGGCAAGGATCAACGGTACCCGCGCAATCTCGTCGTACACGCTTGGCCCCTTGCCGGAAAGGCTGTGGGCGCGCATGGCGTCGCCGTGGTCGGAGGTAAACAGCGCAGTCGCGTCGGGAAGCGTCGCCCTGACCGCGTCAAGCATCTCACCGATGAGCGAATCCACATAGGAATTGCAGGCCAGCAGCCGATGCGGGCGAACGGACTCGCCCCGTTTGTTGCGCGCGAGGTTCTCTCCCGCCCAGACCTTTTGCAGAAGGGGCTTCCCCTCCAGCGAATCCCCATGCGCGGGGGTCTTCCCCGCCTCGTAATCCCGGTACATGGAGGCGTAGGGCTCGGGGGCAAGGAAAGGGCCGTGCGGCTCGTCGTAGGAGAGCACGAGCAGGAAGTCCTCGTCCCTATGCTTCCGGATAAAGTCAAGCGCCCGGCGGGTGCAGCGGTACCCGAAGGTAAACGCGGGATCGACGCCCGCATCGGAGGCGTCCTCGTCCCGGGAAAACAAACGTTCCCCGGGCGTCAGCTCGTCCAGATAATTCTTCATGTCGTACCAGCATTCTGGGTCCCAGCCGGCGGGACAGGCGCCGTTTCCGAAGTAATCGCCCGCGTCCAGATGCCACTTGCCGATGTAGCCGCAATGGATTCCGGCGGCGGAAAGCCTTTGCCCAAGGGTCAGGACGTCCGCGCCCAGGGGCATCGAGTTTCCCCAGCTTCCGTTGGAATGGGGAAAAAGTCCCGTGAAAAGTGCCGAGCGCGCGGGGCCGCACACGGGTTGGCAGGTATAGGCGCGCGCAAAGCGCAGCCCCTCCTCCGCCATTCTGTCGAGGCAGGGCGTCTTCATCTCCGGATTTCCGTAGCAGCCCAGCATGTCCCAGCGGGTGGTGTCGGTCATGATCCACACGAACTGTTTTGGCATTTTCTTCTCCTCAAACCGCTTGTTTTTCAATATCCAGAGAAATTCGGCCATCCCGAATCTCGATGATCCGCTCCGCCTTCTGCGCCGCGCGCCTGTCGTGGGTGATGATGAGAAACGTGGCTTTGAACGGCGCTTCTGGCGATGCCGGCCCTCACATGCGCACGCCAAATCATTTCGCCCTCGTTTTCCCGGCAGACAAATACGGGATTAAGCGCGGGGGCAGCACGCGCTCGCAGCGCTCCGGCACCGTCACGAGCCCCTCTGTTCGGAGCATGCCGCTGAAGCGATGGGCTTCCTCCCCGCGGCAAAGCGCAAGATGCTCCCGAAAGGCCTCCAGTTCCCAGCTGAAATCGGCCGCCATTGGACCCCTATCTCCTTTTTCCATACCATCATCGGTTGGCGCGATTTTGAAACACCGTGCGCAAAACAGCCGCCGGAACGACCGACGGCTGCGGGAAATTATTCCACCAACATGGCGAGAAGCTCGTTGGATCTTTTCAAAAACTCCATCATCCGCTCGGCGACCAGGGGCTGGCGCGCCATTTCGGCCAGATCCACGATCTGCCCGCAGACGGCTGTGCGGATGTCCCCCGTCTCCGCGGACTTGAGCCACTTGACGATGGGGTGCTTGTCATTTAAGACCAGCGTCCGCTTTTCAGGGAGCGCCATGTCGCGGCCCCACTGCCGGCTCATTTCCGTAAAGCGCCGGTTCTGCTCGTCCACGGTGATCATGGAGACGAGGTCATTGGACTTAAACGGCTTGAGCTGCACCTCCAGCTCCTTGTCATCCGTGGCGTCGCGGAACATGCCCTCCAGAGCCGTCCGCTCGTCTTCCGAAACTTCCGCCGACTCCGTGAGATCGTCCGCCGCCGCATCAACGCGCTTGAAGCTCACCTTCTCTTCCTTCTCGGAATACTCGAGGAAGGAAATAAAGTTGTTGTCGATGAGTGTGTCGAGCACCACCACGTCCTTGCCCTGATCGACGTACATCCGGATCATCTGCGCCTGCCGCTTTTCGTCGGAGGTGTAGTAAATCACCGTGTCGCCCTCGGGGCAGTTCTGCTTTTTGTACTCCTCCAGGGTCAGGTACGCGCCCTCGGAGGTCTTGTAGAGGATGGCGGCCTTCACGCGGTCGTAGAATTTGTCGTCGCGAATGCAGCCGTACTTGACGAAGGGGTGGATGTCGCTCCAGTATTTCTGATAATCCTCGCGCTTGGTGTTAAACTCCGTCACCAGCCTGTCGGCCACCTTGCGGGTGATGTAGGCAGCCATCTTTTTGACGTAGCCGTCGTTCTGGAGGAAGGAGCGCGACACGTTGAGGGGCAAATCCGGACAGTCGATGGCGCCCTTAAGAAGCATCAGGAATTCCGGAATGACTTCCTTAATATTGTCTGCGACAAATACCTGATCGTTGTAGAGCTTGATGACGCCCTCGCCGGCGGTAAACTCGTTTTTAATCTTCGGGAAGTAGAGGATGCCCTTGAGGTTGAAGGGATACTCGGCGTTCAGGTGAATCCAGAAAAGCGGCTCGTCATAGTCGCGGAATACCTTGTGATAGAACGCCCGATACTCCTCGTCCGTGACCTCGGTGGGCTTTTTCAGCCAGAGCGGGGTCGTCTCGTTGACCTGCTCGGGTCCCTTCTCCTCTTCCCCGTCCTCCTTCTTCTCCTCGGCGGGCGCTTCCACTTCCGAAAGGAAAATCGGCACGGGCATGAAGCCGCAATATTTTTCGAGGGTCTCGCGCACGGTCCATTTTTCAAGGAACTCGCTGTCCTCGTCGTTGAGGAACAGCACGATGGACGTGCCGCGCGTTCCCTTGTCTGAGTCTGAAATCTCGTACTCCATGCCATCCTCGCTCACCCAGCGAACGGCGCTGGAGCCGGGTACATAGCTCAAAGTATCGATCTCGACCTTTTTGGAGACCATGAAAGCGGAATAAAAGCCCAGGCCGAAGTGGCCGATGATGCCGCCCTTGTCGCCCTCGTCCTGCTTATATTTCTTAAGGAAATCCTCCGCGCCGGAAAAGGCCACCTGGGAGATGTACTTGACGACCTCATCGCCCGTCATGCCGATGCCGTTGTCGGAGAACGTCAGCGTACCCGCCGCCTTGTCGACCACCACGTCCACGCGGTAGTCGAGATCGTTTTCAGCCTCCCCCACGGACACCAGCCGCTTCATCTTGCTGATGGCGTCCGACGCGTTGGAAACCATCTCGCGCACGAAGATGTCCTTGTCCGAGTACAGCCACTTTTTAATGACGGGCATGATGTTTTGCGCGTGTATGGAAATGCTGCCTTTTTCGGGCATAAAAATCGCCTCCATTAAATTGATACCCATATTGTAACCATGCGCGTGGAGGTTGTCAAGGGTTTTTTGGCACTCCTTATGGCCGAGTGCTAACAAGAATTCGAATTTAACGTAGAATGCAACTCACAGTTGATTGCAATTTCGGCGCGAAGGGTGTATCATACAGGCAACGGCAAGAAAGGTGGCTATGTTATGGCAGATACGTTGGCGATCGGAAGAGCAATCGCGCAGTTGCGGCGCGCCATGAGAATGACCCAGCAGTCGCTGGCGGCGTGCCTGTACGTTTCGCATCAGGCCGTATCCAAGTGGGAAAACGGCGTGGCGCTCCCTGACGTGATGACGCTTTACACACTGTGCAAGCTCTTCAACATTTCAATCGAACAGCTTCTGACGATCGACATCGCCGAGCGGCTGAACGCGATGCGCGCGGACGCGTGCTGAAGGAGGATTTACAATGATTGATAATAAGGTGGTCGGGCTGGCCATCAGCCAGCTTCGGCAGGCAGAGAACATGACCCAGCAGACGCTGGCCGCGTGCCTGAACGTTTCGCATCAGGCCGTATCCAAGTGGGAGAACGGCGCGGCGCTGCCGGACGTCTTAACACTGCTTGAAATTTCGCGCATGTTCGGCGTGACCCTCGAGCAGCTGCTCGCGGGCGACATCGGGAACCGGCTCGAAAAGACCGGCGCCGCGCCCGCCGAGGAAAAGCCGCGCGTCATCGAACTGAAGCTCGACGGAACCGGACTCTCCGACCGGGTAAACGACGCGCTCAAGGGCGCGCAGGACGCGGTCGAGGACGAACCCAAAGCGCAGGAAGCGCCAAAGGCCGAGGAAAAGACGGACGCGGAACCGCCCGTGGACATCGACAAGATCATCCAGATGGCGCCGTTCATGTCTAAAGCGGCCCTCGAGGAGCTCATCGAAAAATACTCCGGCACCTGCACGCCCAAGCAGCTCTCCCGCCTCGCCCCCTTCGTTTCCAGCGAGTGCCTCGAGAAGCTCATCGTGAACAGCGAGTCGGACATCAACTGGGAAACGCTCCGGCGGCTCGCCCCCTTCCTCAAAAAGGAGGTCGTGGACGCGCTCACCATGGCGGTGGCGACGGGTGAAAAGTATGCGCGCCCCGCTGCGGAAACCATCGCGAAGCACGTCACATTCGGGATCAACAAGGCCATCGAATTCGCGAAGTCCATGGGCGCGCAGATGAACGGCGAGACCGTGAACATCCACGTCACAAAGTCCGGCGCGCCCAAGGCTCCCGCGGCGCCGAACGCCCCGGAAGCCCCCAAGGCGCCCAGCCGCGCGAACGAAGCGCGCAAGCGCATCTTCGAGCGGGCGCTGGCCGACGGCAAGTGGGACTGGATCGCGGAACATCTCGACCAGCTCGACGACGCGGAGTTCAAGTCGAAGATCCTCGCCCGCGCCCGGGAGCTGGGCATGAACGACTGGATTCAGGAAAACATGGGCGACGTGTGGGATCAAGCCAGCGTGGACGACGCGCTGCTGGCGGGCAACTGGAGCTACATCGTCGAACATCTCCGAGACATTGACACGCAGACTCTTGGCGTGGTCGTCTCCACCGCGCTGGGCGAGGGCAAGTGGGATTGGCTGGGTGAGTATCTGGACGAGATGGATCTGGCTGAGGAAGCCGTCGATTCCATCGTCGCGGCTGCCGCAAACGGCGGACAATGGGATTTTCTGGGTGAGCACATCGACGAGATGACGCTGAGCGAGGATAACATAGAAGCCATCGTGAAGGCCGCCGCAAACAACGGGGCTTGGGACTTCTTGGGCGAGCATATCGACGAGATGGAGCTGACCGAAGAGAACGTCGAGTCCATCGCGAGCGCCGCCGTAAACGCAGGCCAGTGGGACTGGCTGGGTGAGCACATGGACGAAATGGACATGGATGACCTCGCGGATGACCTCGCCATGAAGGCCTATCTCGCGGGCGCGCGCGATTTCGTCACCGAACTCGTGGACGAGCACGCGGACGAAATGGACCTGCACGCGCTTTTGAACCCCGCCATTGAAAAGGGCGACTTTGAATTCATCGAGGAACTCGTCGAGCACGGCGGCGAAGACTTCGCGGGTGAGGCCTGCCGCAAGCTCGCCAATGCCGGAAAACTCGACCGCGCGGCGGAACTGGCGGAACACTGCGACGAAGATACCGTCGCGGCGCTCATCGAAATCGCGACGGAAGCGGGCGATTGGGACGCCATCGAGAAACTGAACGAGTATCTGGACTAACGCCGGGAACGCTGTCCCCGGGCCCCCAGCGGCGAGCGGATTGAATCTCGATTCAATCCGCTCGGCTATACCGCAGCTTCGCCGTGGGCGAAGCCGGTGCATACCGGACCGAATTTGGCACATTTCATGCGGCAAATTCGCCGACACGGCCTGATCTGGCTTCGGTAAGCCAGCCCCCAAGGAATTAAGGCCCTTCTGAAACCCCACAATTTAGGAACTATTCTGTTTTCATCCGTCAGATCGCCCGGGGCCAGCCCCGGGCGATCCGATTTTGCCAACGCGGCGGCTTGGGGTTTGGACCCCCAGACCGCCGAAGGACGATATCTGATTTCCCCACAAATAGCAAGGGATTCTTCAGGGCGTCGGCCCTTAAGCAGGGGTCCGGGGGCAACGCCTCCGGCGTCCCCTGTTCCCGCAACCACTTCTTGCCTCGCGCCGCCGCTTGTGCTATAATAGAACCTGTGATTTTATGCCTGCCCTATGGGGAAAGGAGTTTCGTTTGGCTCAACCAGAATCTCCGCACATCAAGTCGTCCCACGCGGTCATCGGCTTCTTCATTGCGCTCGTGATGGGCTTTTTGGCGCCCTACCTCGCGGTGGTGCCCCTCGTGCCGGTGATCATCGCGTTCCTGTACGCGTATGCGGGACTTGTCCCCGCCGCCGCCTGCGCGGCATTCACGCTGGGCGCTTACACCCTCTCGTACGGTTGGATCGGCGCGCTTCTGGGCTTTGTCGCCCACATCGCGCCCGCGGCGCTCATCGTGCGCGGCACTCGTGCGCGGATCCCATTCCACCGGCAGATCTCGCTGGCCATTGCGTCCCTCGCGGCGGGCACGGTGGCAGCGTTGGTGATCGCCTATCTCGCCGTAGGGTCAAACCTCATCGACGCCTTGGCGGAAACCATGCGCGAGGCCATGGACTCCATGGCAAAGGTGTATCCCGGGTTCGTGGACATGATCGCCGCGCGCACGTATGCGATTCCCGCCGCGCCGGAGAACATTACCTCAGAGGTCCTGCTGAGCGGTTTCCTGACGGCGGCCCAGCGCGCGAGCTATATCGAAGCGCTGCTCAATGACATGCAGACGACCCTCGCGCTTGCGCTCCCGGGTTATCTTTTGAGCATGTCGGTTCTGTCAGGCGTGTTCGCCGTCGCGTGGCCGGGCTGTGTGAAGCGCAATGAGCCGCAGACGAATGACATCAACTACCTGCCGCTCGCCCACTGGTATGCGCCCTACAAGCTTTCCCTCGGGATGCTCGCCACGCTGGCCGTCGCCTACCTGCTCTACGCGGAACATGTCGAGGGCGGCGATACACTCTTCGCCACCATTCGGACGATCCTGGGCGTGGTCTTCATGATTCAGGCGGCGGCATCCATCGAGCGGAGAATGCAGGCCTTCGGCGCGCGGACCTGGATGCGCGTGGTGGTGATTCTGCTGATCGAGCTGCTTTTCAGCGATCTTGCGATGTATTACGGCGGCGCTTCCGCGCTGATCGGCTCCCGGGGCGCGGTGAGACAGCTGATGGAAAAGCGGGCCAAAAAACAATAGATCCCACCCGGCAAAAGGGGCAAGGGCAGCCGACCGACGAGGAGGTTATGATATGAAAGTAATACTGCAACAGGACATTCGCGGAACGGGCAAAAAGGATCAGGTTCTCGAGGTATCCGACGGATACGCGCGCAACTATCTTTTGCCCAGGAAGCTCGCGCGGGAAGCCACCAGCGACGCGATGAACGCCATCGCCAACGCCCAGTCCGCCCAGAAGCACCGCGACGAGGTGAAAAAGCTCGAAGCCGAGGCAAAGGCAAAGGAGCTCAAGGGCAAGGTCGTGAGTCTCACCGCCAAGGGCGGCGCGAACGGCAAGCTCTACGGCGCGGTGACCAACGACGCCATCGCGCAGGCGCTCAAGGAGCAGTACGGCATTGAAGTGGACAAGCGGAAGCTCGAGCCCGAGGAACCGGTTCGCGCGGCGGGACAGACGCTCTGCACCGTGCGCCTCTCCGCGGGGGTTTCCACCCGGATGATCCTCAACGTCACAGTGGAAGAAAAGTAAGCGGGAGTTAATTTAATGGAACAGTTCGCCGGCAGCCAGATCGCGCGCATACCGCCCAACCACCCGGAATCCGAACGCTCGGTTCTGGGGGCGATGCTGCGCTCCGGCGAAGCGGCGCTTTTGGCCATCGAGGCACTCTCCCCGGCGGACTTCTACGATCCGGCCAACCGGGAGATCTTCCAGGCGATGACCTCCCTCGCGGCCTCCAACCGGCCCATCGACATCGTGACGCTGGACGACCAGCTTTCAAAAAAGGGCAGGCTGGACGCGGTGGGTGGCACGGATTATCTCATTGAGCTTTCGGCGGGAGTTCCTTCGGCGGCGAACGCGATGGCTTACATAAAGATCGTGGACGAGCGCTCGACGCTGCGAAGGCTCATACAGGCCGCGGAGTCGATCCTCGCCCAGTGCTACGCCGCGCAGCTTGAGACGGGCGGAATTCTGGAAATGGCCGAAAAGCTCGTCTACGACATCACCATGCGCAAAAACGGCGTGGAGCTTCAGCCCATCCAGCCGATCCTGATCCGGACGTTTGAGAAAATTGAGCAGATATTCAAAAATCACGGCAGGATCGAAGGCGTGCCCACGGGCTATACCGAACTGGACGACCTTTTGACGGGCCTCCACGGGGGCGAAATGGTGCTCATCGCCGCGCGCCCCTCCATGGGCAAAACCTCCATCGGCATGAACTTCATCGAAAACGCGTGCATTCGCGCGGGCAAGTGCGGCGCGGTATTTTCCCTGGAAATGCCCGCCGAGCAGCTTGCCATGCGCATGCTGTGCACGGAGGCGCTGGTGGACATGCAGAAGGTCCGGCGCGGCCAGCTGGCGGACGAGGATTGGCTCAGGCTTTCGGAGGCGATGATGCGCATCGGCGACAAGGCCATCTACGTGGACGCCACGCCGGGCATTTCGGTCTCCGAAATGCGCTCCAAGGCGCGCAGACTCCAGATCGAGCACGGGCTGGACGTCATCATGATCGACTACATCTCCCTCATGTCGGCGTCCGGAAGGTTCGGAAGCCGTCAGGAGGAGGTTTCCTCCATCTCGCGCTCCCTGAAGGGCCTGGCCATCGAGCTGAGCGTGCCCATCATCGCGCTCCAGCAGCTTTCCCGCGCCCCCACCGGCCGCTCCAACCACCGCCCCATGCTCTCGGACATCCGTGAGTCCGGCGCCATCGAACAGGACGCGGACGTGGTCATGTTCCTGCACCGCGAGGATTACTACAATCCCGATACCGAGGAAAAAAACATTGCGGAGCTCATCATTGCCAAGCAGCGAAACGGCGCGCTGGGAACGGTCAAGCTCGGGTGGAAGGGCGAGTTCACCAAGTTCATCGACCTCTCCCCCAGGCCCAACGAGGCGACGCGACCCGGCGATGTGCCGTTTTGAAAAGAAGCGAATTCCGGACGCGGGATTCGCCTTTTCTTTCAATTATTCTTTCGTTCGTAAGTAAATATTATTTCTTTCGCAATTCTTATTTTCTTCGTTGACAATTGACCGTGCGCATGCTATAACGGTCGCAAAGGGAGGGAACGCACATGGGATACTTCGGTGAGCTGACGCCGCGGATGCGGGAGTTTCGCGATGAGCTCTTGAGCGCGAAGCCGCGCGTATGCGTGGAGCGCGCGCTGATGACCACAAAGACATACCGGGAGCATCTGGACAAACCGCTTGCCATCAAGCGCGCGCTGATGCTGAAAAACGTGCTTTCGGGCATGTCGATCTTCATCGAGCCGCAGACGCTGCTCGCGGGAAATCAGGCGAGCGCCAACCGGAGCGCGCCCATTTTTCCCGAATACGCCATGAAGTGGGTCATCGACGAGCTCGACCAGTTCGAAAAGCGGGACGGGGACGTGTTTTACATTTCCGAGGCAAGCAAGGACGCGCTCCGGGGCATCGCGCCTTTTTGGGAGAATAACACGCTGCACGACCGGGGCCTCGCGGCCTTCCCGCCTCACAGCAAGCTGTTTTATGATTTGGGGATCATAAAATCCGAGGGAAACATCACCTCCGGCGACGCGCACATCGCGGCGGATTACGAGAAACTGCTTCGGGTGGGTCTCAGGGACTACGAAAAGCGCGCGCAGGAGATGCTTTCGGCGCTGGATTTGACGGATTACCGGAACATTGAAAAAAGCTATTTTTATCGCGCGATCCTCATCACGATCGAGGCGGTGAAGGAATTCGCGGGCCGGTACGCGGACCTCTCGGCGGACACCGCGGAGGGCGAAAGCGACGCGGCGCGCAGGGCCGAGCTTCGCGAAATGGCGCGGATTCTGCGCAAGGTGCCCTACGAGCCCGCGGAAACGCTGCGCGAGGCCGTGCAGGCGCTCTGGCTCACCCACCTCGTTTTGCAGATCGAGTCCAACGGCCACAGCCTGTCCTATGGGCGGCTGGACCAGTATCTGGGACCGTACTACGACGCGGACGTTGCCGCCGGACGGATCACCGAGGACGAGGCGTGCGAGCTTCTCACCAATCTCTGGCTCAAGACATTCACCATTAACAAAATCCGCTCGTGGAGCCACACCCAATTCAGCGCGGGGAGCCCGCTCTACCAGAACGTGACCATCGGCGGGCAGACGGCGGACGGACGCGACGCGGTGAACGCCATGTCCTATCTGGTGCTCAAATCCGTGGCGCAGACGCGGCTGACGCAGCCCAATCTCACCGTGCGCTACCACGCGGGGCTGTCCGGCGCGTTCATGCGCGCCTGCGTGGAGGTGGTGCGCTGCGGCTTTGGGATGCCTGCCTTCAACAACGACGAGGTCATCATTCCTTCCTTCCTCAGGCACGGCGTTTTGCGCGAGGACGCGTACAATTACAGCGCCATCGGCTGCGTGGAGACGGCGGTGCCGGGCAAGTGGGGCTACCGCTGCACGGGCATGAGTTTTCTCAACTTCCCCAAGGCGCTTCTCATCGCGCTCAACGACGGGGTTGACCCGGCCACCGGCATCATGCTCGTGGGCGGCGCGGGCCATTTCCGGGACATGAAGACGTTTGGCGAAGTGCTTCATGCCTGGGACGTGGTGATCCGGGAAATGTGCCGCCAATGCACCATCATCGACGCAACCTGCGATCGGGTGCTCGAGCGCGAGACCGCGGACATTCTATTGTCCGCCCTCACCGACGACTGCATCGGGCGCGGCCTCAACCTCAAGGAAGGCGGCGCGGTTTACGACTTCATCAGCGATTTGCAGGTGGGCATCGCGAATCTGGCGGACTCCCTGGCGGCCATCAAAAAGGTGGTGTTCGAGGACGGCGCCGTGAAGCCCTGGGAACTCTGGGAGGCGCTGCAGGCGAACTTTGAGGGACCCGAAAACGCGAAGATTCGCGCGCTCCTCGAGGCCGCGCCCAAGTACGGCAACGACGACGATTACGTCGACCGCCTCGTCGCGGACGCCTACGACGTCTACATCGACGAAATGAAAAAATACCACAACACGCGGTTCGGACGCGGGCCCATCGGCGGCGTCTATTACGCGGGTACAAGCTCCATTTCCGCCAACGTCCCCCAGGGCGCGGGCACGCTGGCAACCCCCGACGGACGGCTTGCGGGCGAGCCCCTCGCGGAAGGCTGCAGCCCCAGCCACGGCGCGGACAAAAACGGCCCAACCGCCGTCTTCAAGTCCGTCTCGAAGCTGCCCACCGGGGAAATCACCGGCGGCGTGCTCCTCAACCAGAAGGTCACTCCCGCCATGCTCGACTCCGACGCCAACCGCGAAAAGCTTATCTCACTGCTGCGCGCGTTCTTCGACCACCTCCACGGCTACCACGTCCAGTTTAACGTCGTCAGCCGGGAAACCCTTTTGGACGCCCAGGTTCGTCCCGAAAAGCACCGCGACCTCATCGTGCGCGTCGCGGGCTACTCCGCCTTCTTCAACGTCCTTTCCCGCAAGACCCAGGACGACATCATCGCGCGCACGGAGCAGGCGTTGTAGGGACGAGGGGAGGAACGGCGAGGGCGTTGCCCTCGCGCGCCCAGCGGCCAGTTGATTGAATCACGATTCAATCAACCCGGTCGCGAAGCGACTTGGCTTGCCAAAGGCAGGCCAACCTCCAAGAGCTAACGCCCTTAACAATCCCATACTGGGATAAACCAAAATCATTGTCCGTCGATCGGCCGGAGGCCAGAGGCGCATCAGACGAATTCAATTCGTCCGATGCGGTCGCGAAGCGACTTGGTTTGCCAACGGCAAACCAACCCTGCCCCGACCGATCCGATTTTGTGTTGCGGGTATGTGCCAAACGAAAAGCGCGGCGGCGCGG
>JAEYRW010000063.1 GCA_023435435.1 Bacillota bacterium
ACCCCTCCGTCCGCCGGCCGCCCGCCCCCCCCCCCCCCCCCCCCCCCCCCGACGGACAATACAGAACTTCCCACAACCAGCAAGGGATTCGCAAGGGATAAATCCCTTGTGCGGGGGGACCGCTCCCCGGCGTCCCTCCCCATCTCACATGTCCTGTATGAACTGCCGGTTCCGGATGATGTAATCCGCGCCGCTCCAGATGGTCATGAAGAGGGCGACATACATCATGACGTCCGCGAAGATGAGCCCGAAGGGATCGAGGGCAGTGAAGGTGGGCGCGAGAATGAGCAGAATAACGGCGACCATCTGGGTAAAGGTCTTGATCTTGCCGAGCTTTCCGGCGGCCATGATCTTGCCGCCGCCGGCGGCGACGAGCCGGAAGCCGGAAACGGTAAATTCCCGGGCGAGGAAGGCGATGCAGACCCAGGCGGGCATGCGGCTCTGGCCTACGAGCACCACGTAGGCGCTCATGACAAGCAGCTTGTCGGCGATGGGATCGGCAAACTTGCCGAAGTTGGTGATGAGGTTGCGCTTGCGGGCGATGTCCCCGTCGAGATAGTCCGTCACGCAGGCGGCCGCGAACACCACGGCGGCGCACACCTGCGCCCACCACAGCTTTTCAAAGGACATGAGAACGACGAAAACGGGGATGAGCGCGATCCTGATGAGCGTAAGCCGGTTGGGCAAATTGATCTTCATCCGATTTCCTCCCCAAATAAATCATAGGCGTCCGCGCCGGTGATTTTAACGGTGACGTATTGCCCGGGCTTCAATTCCTTCTCTGACGAAAACCGGATGACCCCGTCGGATTCCGGCGCTTCACGCATGGAACGGCCGAAGAACATTCCGTCCTCGAAGCCCTCCGCCAGCACCTCGCAGGTTTCGCCCACCCGCGCCTCGTTCAGGGAAAGGGAAATGCCCTGCTGCATGGACATGAGCGCATCCAGCCGCTCGGCCTTGACCTCCTCGGGCACCTGGCTCCCCATGGCCGCGGCGGGCGTATCCTCCTCGGCGGAATAGGCGAAGGCCCCAAGCCGGTCGAAGCGCGCCCGGCGCACGAAGTCCATAAGCGTCTGAAACTGCGCCTCGGTTTCGCCCGGGAAACCAACGATCATGGTGGTGCGCAGGGTGATCCCCAGAGCCCGGCACTTCTCGATCCGCGACTTGATCCACTCGGGCGCGCCGCGCCGGTTCATGCGCCGGAGTATGTCCCCGTCGATGTGCTGGAGGGGCAGATCCAGGTAAGCGCATACCTTGGGCGTCTTCGCGATGGTCTCCAGAAGCTCGTCGTCCGTGGTGTCCGGGTAACAGTACAGAACCCGCACCCAGTGAACGCCCTTAATTTCGGCCACGCGCCTCAGAAGCTCCGCCATCCGCGTCCGCCCGTAAAGATCATTCCCGTAGCGGGAGGTGTCCTGGGCAATGAGGATGAGCTCCGTCACCCCCTGGGAGGCCAGCAGCTCGCACTCGGTCACGATTTCCTCGAAGGGCCGGGACTGGTAGCCGCCCCGGATGAGGGGAATGGCGCAGTAGGCGCAACGGTTGTCGCAGCCGTCGGAGATCTTTACGTAGGCGGAATACCCCGGCGTGGTGAGCACGCGGGCACAGTCCGGGTCCGGAAAGCGCTCGTGCCTGTCCGTGTGCCGTTCCCGCGCCTCGGATTCGAGCATGGAAAGGGCGCTGTCGTAATCCGAAACGCCGAGCAATCCGTCGATCTCGGGAATTTCCTCGAGCAGCGCGTCGGCATAGCGCTGGGCCAGGCACCCCGTCACCACCAGGCGCGCGCCGTTTTCGCGGTACTTCACCATCTCGAAGATGGCGTCGATGGACTCCTTTTTCGCGGACTCAATAAACCCGCAGGTGTTGACGAAGATCACGTCCGCGTCCGCGGGGTCGCCGACGATCACATGCCCCGCCGCCGTGAGCCGCCCGAGCAAATGCTCCGCGTCCACCCGGTTCTTGGCACACCCCAGCGATACCATTCCGATTTTCAAAAAGATACCTCCGAATCATCACTTTCCGACGCAAAAATCCCGAAAAACCCGGTCGATGACCGCCTCACGCGCGTTTTCACCGGTGATCTCCGAAAGCGCGGCCAACGCCTCCGCAATGTCCACCGCGCACACGTCAAGAGGGAAATCCGAAAGCGCCGCGCGCGCCGCCTCCAGCGCTGAAATCGCCCGTTTCACGAGAGCGAGGTGTCGCTCGGTGACCAAGGGCGCTTCTCCCGCGCCGATCCGCCGGGCGAGCACGTCCCGGAGCGTCGGAACCCCCGCGCCCGTCACCGCCGAAAGCTCCACCGTCTCAAGATGATACACCCGCGATATGAACCCAGCATCAATTTTATCGCCGGCATCCAGTTTATTTACACAAACCACCCAGCGCGCGTCGGCGTCTTTCAGCAGCGTTTCGTCCTCGCGAGAAAGTCCCTCGTGGGCGTCGAGCACCATCAGCACCACGTCCGCCTCGGCCACCGCCCGGGCGGCCCGGGCGACGCCGATTTTCTCCACCGCGTCGCCGGTTTCGCGCATGCCCGCGGTATCGGATATCTCCGCGATCCGCCCGCCGATTGACAGCTTTTCGGTAATCACGTCGCGGGTGGTTCCCGGAATGTCCGTCACGATGGCCCGCTCCGCACCCAAAAGCGCGTTGAGCAGGGAAGACTTTCCCACGTTGGGCCGTCCCGCCAAAACCACGGACGCGCCCTCGCGCACGATGCGCGCCGCCCTTTCGTCCGCCATTCCGGACAGGGCATTGATTGCCTCGTCCAGCCCCGCGCCCACCTCGCGCTTTCCGGCTTCCTCCTCGATTTCCTCGGGAAAATCGTCGGATGCCTCAATGACGGCCATGAGCCCGGTGAGCCCGTCGACGACGGGACCCACCAGAATAGAAGCTCCGCCGCCCAGCTGCCTGACCGCCGCGCGGGCCGCCGCCTCCGAATTGGCGGAAATGAGCTGCATCACCGCCTCGGCCTGGGAAAGGTCGATCCGCCCGTTCAAAAACGCGCGCCGGGTGAACTCCCCGGGCGCAGCCGCCCGCGCGCCCGCCGCCAGAACGGCGGAAAGCACCAGCCGCGCCGCGACCCGCCCGCCGTGGCAGTGCAGTTCGCAGACGTCCTCGCAGGTATAGGACCGCGGCCCCTTCATAAAGACCGCCATGGCCTCGTCGACCACCGCGCCGTTTGCGACAATGCGCCCATGATAAAGCCGGTTCGGTTCAAATTTCCCCCGCCGGGAAAACACGCGCCGCAAAACAGCGCGCGCGTCCGGCCCGCTGACCCGAATGATGGCAATCCCACCCTCGCCCTCGGCGGTGGCAATGGCGGCAATGGTCTCTCGGTCGCCCGGGGTCTGGCCCCCCGGGCGATCCGACGGAAAAAACATGAATTTCCCTCCCCAGTATGGGATCCCAAAGGGACAGTGTCCCTTTGTCAAGGGGGCCG
>JAEYRW010000116.1 GCA_023435435.1 Bacillota bacterium
CCCCCCCCCCCCCCCCCCCCCCCCCGTCTCCCCGTTCCCCTACACTTCCTCCAGCGTATATGTGGCGATCCTGGCAAATCCGGTCATGCCGTAGTCCTGCGGATCGCAGTCGGTGAGGCTTGCCATCAGCGGGCCGAGGGGGTTGTCGCCGCCCTCGTCCATCTCGCCCATGGAGGTAGACTCGCTCATGAGTTCCATGAACCGGCCGATGAGCCCCGCGAAGTAACCGCGGGCGCGCAGCCGGTTGGTGAGGGTGGAGGAAACCTCCACGGCGATATCGTTTTTGCCGGGCTTCACGAGGGCGGTGATGTCGATCTCAGGCCGGTCGAAGTCTACGCCGGGGGTTTTTACGCCGTTGACATAGACCGCACAGGTCTGGCCGTTCACGGAGCCGATCATGAGCTTGGCGACGTTCTTGGGGCCCCAGGAATCGGGGAGGGTGAACGCGGCGGTGTAGAAGCCCACGCCGGAAACGTTTTCGCCGATTTCCGGGATGTCCTTCCAAGGTTTCAGTTCCACGGCGCCCGCGTCGAGCACGGTCTTTTTCGTCTCGTAGCAGACCTCCTTGCTCACGTAGCCGAGCCCGCGGTCCTCGGTGATCTCCACCTTCTCGCCCGCATCCCAATCCTCCACCTTGAGGTGCCAAACGGGAATATCCACGTCGGCGGGCACATCGATTTGCACGGTTTTTGCCGTCCCGTCCGCAAGCCTTGCCACATACGCGCCGGACTTGCGCGCGCCGAGGAAAAGCCTTCCGTCCGCAAGCCTGGCAAAGGAGGCGTCCGTTCCCACCACGCGCGGCCCGGGCTTCTCGGAGAGATCGAGACCCACCATGCACGCCTGACCGGGATTGAGCGTGAGCGCGACGAGGGTGCGGCCGTCCCTTGCGTCGTACTGGGCGTAGGGCTCCACCTTGCCCGTCCAGCAGTCGATCCAATAGGGCACGCCCTCCCCTTCCAGCTCCGCCGTGAAGAAGACCGGCTCCTTTTCGGTGTACATGCAGTTATAAAAGTAGGCGTAGCGCGCGTCGCCGTCCGCCCGCAGGAAGGGCAAGACGTTCCGGTTGGGCACGGCGAAGCGGACGCGGGGCTCCACGCCCAGTTTTTTCAGCGCCGGCAGCGCGTTTTCGGGCCCGTCCACCGCGGCGACGTTGGGAAGCGCTTTCATCTCGGCCACCACAACCGCAAGCTCCGCGTCTCCGCCGTCGTTGAAGGGGGTCTGCGCGGCAGCCCTTTCGTGGGTGACGTCCATGCCCACCGCGAGAGTTTCGGTGACGCCGTTGACGAACACAATTTTGAGGCCCTTCTTCGCCCAGTCGCGCATGCGCTTCGCCTCGGGAAGGGACAGCGCGCCCTGATAGACCACCAGCGCCTGGTAGCCGGGGCCGTCCGGGCAGACGGTGCCGTCGAAACCCGCGTCGTGGAGGAGCTGCGGCGCGAAGTAATCGTATGTGTAGCCCGCGTTCTGAAGGTCGGTGTTCTGCCAGTACAAGCCCTTGTTGTCGCGCATGAGGGCGTGTTCATACACATGATCCTCGCCGCCGGCCATCATCAGCATGTTGTTGAACGCGTAGTCGAGGCGCAGAATGCCCAGATCGATCCGGGGTTTCCCCTGCCTGAGCAGATACTGGTAGCGGGCGATCATGTCGTTCCAGTCGTTGTAGTGCCGGAAGGCGGGCTGACGCACGCCGAAGCGCTCGGAGAAGATGGGCCACATGCCTTCATGCCCCGGCCACTGGGTGGCCTTCTCGGAGCCGCAGATGGACGAATAGCCGTGGAGCACCGTGCGCGCGACGCCCGCGGCAAACTGGGTGAAGATGATCTGGGTGTAGAAATCGATGGGTTTTTTGTAGTTGGCGAGGGTCGCGCCGGTCTCCGAAGAAAAGAGGCGGTTGTAAATGTGCGCCGTGCCCGCAAGGCCCCGATAGGAATCAATCTGGCTGGCAAACTCCAGGGATTCGGTCTCGACGCCGTCCACGTACTTGCCGGGCTGGGAAATTTCAAACGGCAGCCCGTAGGAAATTTCCGCGCGCACGGTCATGCCCACCGAATGGAGCCACGACTGAATGGGCTTTAAGACGTTTTCCATGTACATGTCGGTCATGGTCTGGTAAAGGTCGTTCTTGAGCCGCGCCCAGAAGTCGGCGTCGGCGCAGCCGTAGCGGTACTCCGCCGTGGCGAGCATCATCATGCCCGCTTTTTTGAAGATCAGCGGCAGCTGCGGCGCGAGGTCGTAGCCGCGCCGGGCCTTGAACTCATCCATGAAATGATAGCCCCAGAACTGACCGCCGTTTGCAAACGTCGTAAGCTCCAGGGAGTCCATGTAGAGCTGCACGCGGCCGTTTTTGAGGATGTTTCCCCGGAGCGCGGGGGTCAATACCACCTCGTTCCAGTAATCGATGAGGGCCTCGGTGCCGTATTTGTCGATGTAGTTGATGGTATAGGAAACGGCGCAGGAGGGCGAGGCCGTCTGGCCGGTGCCGTGCATCCAAACGGTGAAAAGCTCGTAGGCCGCATCGTCCGGGGCCTTCCAGTTGAGGAAGTCGTCCTTTACTTGGCCGGTGAGCACCACGCCGTCCCGGTGAAGAATTTTCTTGCCGTTTTCCTCGCCCGCGATTTTCGAGGCGACCACCGCGATGAGGGTGAGCGCATGAACATTGGGGCGTAACTTCTCCGGACGGGGCAGCTTTTTCGAATAGCGCGCGCCGGGCTCGAGGGTCTCGGCGATGTAGGTGAGCTCCTTGGCGGCGGACCTGTCGTCCGGTGTGATGGTGATGAGGTTTGCGTTCGACCAGTTGGTGCCGCTGGTCATGCTCGCGCCCATGCCGCGAGACGTGGCTTCTTCGAGGATCGTGTGCGTGTCGTGCACAAATTCCTCGCTGCCCCAGCCGTACCTTTTGGAGTCCGCGCCGAATTCGTCCATGGCGAGGAATTCTAACCCGCCGAAGCCGGCCTCGTCGAGCATTTTGATGTCGTTTTTGAGGGTCGCGTCGGTATGGAGACCCTCCGCGAGCCACCAGCGCACATCGTTTCGATATTGGATGTCAGGCTTTAAAAGTTTCTGTTCAAGATTCCGCATAAGGATCTTCCTCCTTTACGCATACAATGATATACGATTTACGAGGAATTTGCAATCCGTGCGCGCACAAGTGGTCGCCTGGAGCAAAGTTATCTATTTCCGACTTTCAAGTAACCGGAAGGCGTTTTCATGGGAGATGAGGTTCTTTTCCGCCCCCGAAAGGCCCAGGTTTTCAAGAAATGCCCAGGATTCCGTGCGGGGACGCGACCAGGGCGAATCGCTGGCAAACAGCACCCGCTCGGCGCCGAAAAGCCTTATGAGATCGAGACAGGTGTCGGCGGGCATCTCTTTTTGCACATACGCGGTGTCTATGTAACAGGGGGAATCCGCAAGGTATTTCGCCACATCGTCCCACATGCGGAAGCCGCCCATGTGCGCCGCGACGACGGTTACACCGGGCGCCGCGTCCATGGCGCTGAGTAGGCGTAGGGGCGTGCAGTGGACGGGCGGCTCGTACCCCACGTCCTCCCCCGCGTGAAACACCACGATGAGCTTGAGCGCCGCGCATTTTTTGAGCACGCGGACGGATTCGGGCGAATCCACGAAAAATTCCTGAAACTCCGGGTGGAGCTTGATGCCGGGAAAGCCGCACGCGGCCGCTTCCTCGAGGGCGGCCTCCCAATCCTCCTGCATGGGGTGGACGGAGCCGAACGGGACGATTTTCCCGCTTTCGAGGGACTTCGAAAAGCGGTTGACGCTCGCGGTATTCTGGGGCCGGGTGGCGATGGGAAGAAGGACGCTTTTGTCAATCTGTTCCTCCTCCATCAGGCGCAGAAGCCCCGCCGCCGTGCCGTCCGCCGCAGGCAAAATGGATTCGCCCTGGCGCTTCTCCATCCGCTCGATGAGAAGCCCCAGCGCGCGCGGGGCGATGGCATCCGGAAACGCGTGGGTGTGAAAGTCGATGAGCATGGAACCACATCCTTTGGCCGCAGTATAGCATGGATTTGTTAAAATTTAGCCCGGGCCTTTCGGCCCGGGTTGCTTTTGCGGATCACCGGATGTCCGCGTTCACTGGGAAAGCGGAAACCCCAGCGATATTTTCAGCGCCTCGCCGACCTTATCCATGATCTCGGGCGGCAGCGTGCCGATGCGCTCGCGCAGCCTGCGCTTGTCGAGGGTTCGGATCTGTTCGGCGAGAATGACGCTGTCCTTCTGGAGTCCGTTGCCATCGGCGGGAACGGGCACGTGGGTGGGCAGCCGTGCCTTATTGACCTGTCCGGTGACCGCGAGAACGATCACGGTGGGGCTGTGCCGGTTGCCGACGTCGTTTTGTATGACGAGCACAGGCCGGATACCGCCCTGCTCCGAACCGACCACGGGATCCAGACAGGCGCTGTACAGATCGCCCCTGTTTATCATGGGATCACGCTCCGCGTAGAGGGTCTGCCCCATACTATGCTGGTAGCCCTCCCGCCGCGAATCCATCCTTTGCATCATATCCCCCCTCACATCACGAGCGTTCCGGTGCCGTCGGACACCACCTGCATGATCTCCACTTCCTCGCCCGTCATGGCGTCCACGTAGATGAGGTACGTATCCCCGGCGCTGGTGGCCGAGATCTCATAGCACATCTTTTCCGACAGTCCGTAGGGGATCACGCACAGGGTCACCGATTCCACGCTCAGCCGCGGACTCACGTATTTGGTGGCATCCGTTTCCGAAATTGCCGGAATCTCCAGCGTCCTGTCCGCGTGGTTCCTGAGGTAGTTCCCCGCCTCCACGCCGATGATCGCGCCGTTGTCCATGGATATCTGCACCTTGACAAGGTCCGGGTACAGAACGACGCTGTTCTGGGTGGCCGCGTAATTGACCGTGAGAATGTTGTCGTACTGGGCGTAATAGTTCATGTCCATGCTTCCGTAGCCCCGGGAAAGCAGGAACGCCTGGGTCTTGCCGAGGCAGTCCGTGACCGACAGGTTGGCGGCCGTCACCTCGTCCGCACACAGGATATACATAACGCGCCCGCCCTGCTTGGTCACCGCCGCGGAGAGGCTGTACCCGTTGGCCGTAAGGCTGAAGTCATAGCATGGGATGTCCTGCACGCTTTCACCGTCAAGGCTCAACTGCGTCACGGCGTCCGCGCCCACGTATTCCCGGAGAAGCCTCGTCGCTTCCTCGCCCGTCACCTCCGAAAGGCCCTCCAGCGCCTTGAAGTTGGCGCCCTGGGCGCCGTCCGAGAACGGCCCGTCATACAGAAGCACCGGATAGTCCGCCGCCTCGTTGGAGATGGGCGTCAAATCCTGCTCCATGGCGAGGTCGCCCGAGAACGTCACCGCGCCCGACTCGTACCGGTCGAGCAGGTCTCCCAGCCCGACGGTGAGCTGCGCGGCCGTCTCCGAAAGCTGGGCGATGGTGGAATACTGCTCGTCCGAGATGTCCGTGCCCTGGGCGAGCTGGCGCAGAAGCGTCTGCGAAAAGTCGCCGATCTGGTTGACGTACTTGATGGTTCCGGCCGTCACCGTGGTGCCCACGGGGAGCACAGCCAGGTTCGATTCCGCGCCCTGGGCCTGGCGGATGATGTCCGAAAGGATGGTTTCCCGGGCGCTTCCGCCCGCGACACCCAGCTTATTGAGGTTCACCGCCATGGATTCCGTCAGCTCGCACGTTTCGTAAAACGCCTTGGAATAGATGCTGGTGATCGTGTTGTTGGCGGTGTTGAGGTCGCGCGTGCGCGCGAAGGCGAGCACCGTGAGCGCCACGGCGGCCACGCCCAGCACCACCAGTGCCACCAGCGGCCAATTCCTTTCCCGAATCGCAATTCTTTGCATCTCAAAACCCCCTACACCGCGAAGTAGTGGTTGCCGATGACCGCCACCACCGTTCTCGTGCGGATCCAGGTATCGCTCGTGCCCTTGGGGTTATAGAAGTACAGCGCGCCGCCGGAAGGGTCCCAGCCGTTGAGGGCGTCCAGCGCCGCGCGGATGCAGCTCGAGTTGGGCGTGTTGTTGATGGAGCCGTTGGAGACGCAGGAAAACGCCCCCGACTGGTAGACCACGCCGCTCACCGTATTGGGGAATTTTGAAGAGCCGACGCGGTTCAGGACCACCGCCGCCACCGCCACCTGACCCTTGTACGTCTCTCCCCGTGCCTCGCCGTACACGAGCTTCGAAAGAAGCCTGTGGTCCGCCGAGATGATCGTCGCGGACGACGAGCTGGTGGCGGACGACGAGGAGGAGAACGTGAGGCCCATCTTGGCGGCCGTCGCGGAACCGACCTTACCGTCTATCGTAAGGCCGTTGTTTTTCTGAAACCATTTCACCGCGTCGCGGGTCACGGTTCCGTAGTAGCCCGTCGCCGAGCCGTCCATATAGCCCCAGGCGATGAGCTTTTGCTGCACCTTCGTGACGTTTGTCCCGGTGGAGCCCACCTGCAGAACCGTCGCGGCCAGCGCCGTTTGCGGTACAAGCGCCACAAGGAAGATCAGCGCCAAAAGCGCGGCCATGGGTCGTTTCATTATGCGCCACCCCCAAATACGTTCATCAGCCATTCGACAATGGCGGAGTAATAAATGACGTCCTCCGTCTCCGGGTCGGGCACGCACAGCGTGGGATAGAGTACGCACCACCAGTTGTGCCCCTCGCCCGATCCGATGACCACCCGCAGCGCGCGGTAGTCGCCCGCGGGCACGGTCGCGCCGTCGTATTCCCGGTCCGGGAACGCGTATACGCCCGTTTCGACATGTATCTCGGCGGGATTTCCCTCTTGGTCGGCCACCGCCTGCGCCGCCTTCTGAAAGCCGTCCGTGTTTTCACAGATGAGCGCGTACGCCTCGTCCGCGCTTTCGCAGTCCTTCAGCAATTCCTGCGCGTACAAGAGCACTCCGTCGCGCACCCGCAGCTTAAACGCCTGATCCTCCTGCGTATCGCTGTCCGCTACTACGTGCAGGCGCACCAGATCGTTAAAATATTCCGCGCGCGCCGCGCCCGCGCCCAAGACCAAAACCGCCGCCGCCGCGCATAAAATCCTGCGAAGCATCCCATCACCTCCGTCGTTAGCGTCGGCGATTTTTGGGATTTTATACGGAAAGACGACGAAAAAAGGGGAGGGCAGGGGACTCTGCCCCCTGCACCCCCGCCAAAGGGCCATAGACCCTTTGGAATCCCTTCCTGTTTGCGGGCTCTCTTTGTCTTGTCCGTCGGATCGGTCGGGGGCCCAAACCCGGACCGACCGCGTTGGGGTTTGGCTATCCCGATGGGACGAGTATGTACGGTATTACGCAAAAAAATCACGGCCCCGGATGTTTTCCGGGGACCGTGCGGGTCAATTTTCAGAATTTTGCTTCGATGGCGAGCAGACGGTTGTACTTGGCCACGCGCTCCGCGCGGGCGGGCGCGCCGGTTTTGATGTAGCGCGCGTTGACTGCCACCGCGAGGTCCGCAATGAAGGTCGAATCCGTCTCGCCGCTTCTGTGGGAGATGATGGTGTCCATGCCCGCCCGCTTCGCCGTCTCGATGGTCTCGAGGGTACGGGAGAGCGAGCCCGCCTGGTTGAGCTTAATGAGGATGGCGTTGGACGACTTCATTTCGATGCCTTTTTTAAGCCGGGCGGCGTTGGTCACGTAGAGGTCGTCTCCCACGATCATGATGTTCGGAAGCCGCTTGGAAATCATGGCAAAGCCCTCGAAGTCGTCCTCGTTGAGTGGGTCCTCGATGGAAACGATGGGATGCCTTTCCGCGATGCCCGCGATGTGGTCGATGAGCTCCTCCCGCGTGAATCGCGTGCCGCGCTTGGGAAGCACGTAGGCGCCGTCGTCGAACCACTCGGACGCCGCCACGTCCAGGGCGAAGGCGATGTCCTTGCCGGGGGTCATGCCCGCCCGGGCCACCGCCTCGGTCATGAGGTCCAGCGCTTCCTCGTCCGACTCGATGTTCGGCGCAAAGCCGCCCTCGTCGCCCAGCGTGGTGGCAAGACTCTTCTCATGGATGATGGATTTGAGCGCGTGGTACGCCTCCACGCACATCCGCATGGCGCGCTCGAACGAGTCCGCGCCCACGGGCACCAGCATGAATTCCTGAATGTCCACGTTGTTGCTGGCGTGCGCGCCGCCGTTCAGGACGTTCATCATGGGCAGCGGGAACCGCCCGCCCTGAACGCCGCCCAGGTACCGGTAAAGCTCCATGCCGTAGGCATTGGCCGCGGCGTCCGCGGTAGCGAGGGAAACCGCCAGGACGGCGTTCGCGCCCAGGCGCGAAAGGCTTTCCGTGCCGTCGAGGGCTTCCATGGCGGCATCGACGCCCTTCTGGTCGTCCGCGTCCCGGCCGACGAGCGATTTGGCGATTTCACCGCGCACGTTGTCGACGGCCCTTGTGACGCCCTTCCCCATGAGCCGTTTCCCGCCGTCGCGCAGCTCGTGAGCCTCGTGGCTGCCGGTGGACGCCCCGGAGGGCACGCTCGCGACGCCGATTGCGCCGCATTCCAGCTCCACTTTCGCCTCCACGGTGGGGAATCCCCTTGAATCAAATATCTCCCGCGCGTCAACTTTCTCAATGCGCATTCAAAACACCGCCTTTCACAGCTTCGTTCATTATTTCCGGGCTCCTCTTGCTTATTCATACCCGTCCATGGTACCATTATAACATGCGCAGCAAGAGAAACGACCTTCGTGTCGCACTGAAGCTCTTTCTTTATTTTTTCCGGATCGGCTGGTTCACGTTCGGCGGCGGATTCAGCATCATCGCACAAATGCAGAAGGACTTTGTGGAAAAGAGGCGGCTGATTTCCGAGGCGGATCTGCTCGACCAGACGTCGGTGGGCCGCTCGCTTCCGGGACTGATGATCGCGAACGTCAGTTACCTGTTCGGCGCGTCCCTGGGCGGGCCGGCGGCGGGGGTCGCGTCGATTTTCGGGATCATGCTCCCGCCCATCCTCATGCTTTCTGTCATTACGCTGTTCTATACCGCGTTCCGCGAAAACGTGTTCGTCGCCCGGGCGCTGGTGGGCGTGCGCGCGGCGGTGGTGCCCATCATCGGCATGGCCGCCCTGAAGCTCAGAAAGGGCGCGCTCAAGGACGTTTTCTCCTGGGTTCTGTTCGGCGCGGCGGTTTTGCTCTCCGTGTTGTCCGGCGTCGGAATCATCTACGTCATCCTCGGCGGCGCGGTTTTGGGAATCGTCATCTCGGAGGTGCGCGCGCGTGGTCTATCTTGAGCTGTTCCTCGCCTTTGTCAAAATCGGGTTTACCAGCTTCGGCGGGGCCACCATGGTGCCCCTCATCAACGCGGAAATGCTCTCCCACGGCTGGATGAAGCTCACGGAGGTGGCGGACATCGTCGCCATCGCGGAGATGACGCCAGGCCCCCTGGGCACCAACTGCGCAACCTTCGCAGGCATGCGCGTGGCGGGGGTTCTGGGCGCGATTTCGGCCAATCTCGGCGTGCTCATGCCGACGTTCACGCTCACCATCGTCGTGGGCTATTTTTTGGGCCGCTTCCGCGACTCCTGGCTCATGGAGGGCATGCTCGCCGGCATCCGCCCCGTCTGTCTGGGCCTGGTGGTGGCCGTCATGCTCTCCATGGGCATGCAGAATTACGTGAACTGGCAATCCGTCGCCATCGGCGCGGCCATCGCCCTTCTCCTCTGGAAGGCCAAACTTTCTGTTCCCGTGGCCATGCTCATCGCGGCAGCCCTAGGCCTCGCCATCGTCCGCTAACCCAAAAAAACAAATTCGCCGCCCCGGGGCTTGGATCCCCGGGGCG
>JAEYRW010000132.1 GCA_023435435.1 Bacillota bacterium
CGAGTCCGACACCGACGCCGAGTCCGACACCGACGCCGAGTCCGACGCCGACGCCGAGCCCAACGCCAAAGCCGACGTCAACGCCGACGCCGAGTTCCGCCGACGATTGGATCGCAATCGCCCGCGACGCGCTTGCGCGAACCATCGCTGACGATGCTTACATGGACCAGCTCTATGGACTTGCGCAGAACACGTATCAGGGCACGGAAGGGACAAGTGCCGCGCAGAGCTCGATCTCCGACCTCTGGTCGCTTGCGACAACCGACGAACAGCGTCAGTGGGTGACCGACGCGAACAACCAGATTGGCGCGAAGCATCAGCTTGCGGTGGACGATGCCTCCACAATTTCCCAGTCGGCAGGCGCCATGTACCAGTGGCAAACCGACCAGTATGTGAACGGTTGGCACACGGCGGAGTACGAGTACGAAATGTGCAATTCGAGCGGCGGAAACGGTCACCTGGGAAAACTCAAGCAATATGCGCTCAATGCAAAGGCGCAGGCGGACACGCACGATTCGATCGTCGCTTCGTCCGAGGACCTTTTGAGCAAGGCCGAACAGGCGGCGAAGGACGCATGGGCCATCGCGGCGGCCGTGAGACAGCGGATCATCGACGCAAACGCGACCCCGACGCCCGCGCCGACCCCGACCGCGACGCCAACCGCGACCCCGACGCCCGCGCCGCCCCCGACCGCGACGCCAGCCTTGACACCCACGCCGACGCCGACCCCGGCCGCGACGCCAACCGTGACACCCACGCCGATGCCAACCGCGGCACCCACGCCCGCGCCGACCGCGGCGCCTGCCGGAACTGCAACGTCCGCAATGAGCATGTCGGAAACGGCCGCGCCGACGCCTACGCCGGGCGCGACGGAAAAGGTACAGGCGGACGCTGTCCCGTCGGAATCCCTGAGTCCTGAAGCGGACGATGGAACGGCACAGACGGGGGAATGATCCAAATCACCTCCCGCCGGCGTATCACTGGGGCGCTTGCGTGCCACGCGCCCCGGTTCCTGCAGGATAATGAAGCGAACGGTTTCGCCCGTTCCGCACGCAAATGCTACGCACCACCGGAGGTGACCGCACAATGAAGAGGGAGCAGCACGCCTGGCTCGTCGAGCGCGCGCCCGGAACGGATCGGGAGCGCCTTCTCGCGCTCCGGGAGGAGACGCTCGCCCATCGCCGGCCGGGCACCGCGCGCGAGCTCGCCCGCAAAAAGCGCGCGGCGCGCACGCCCATGCAACAGATCGCCCACATCGGCTTCAACGCCGTATTCTGGGTTCTTGCCGCGGGATTGATCGCCATCATGTTTACGGCGTTCCAGTCCAAGCGCGAGGGAAATATCCCCGTCGTGTTCGGGTTCAGCGTCTTCCGGGTCCAGACGGGCTCGATGGTCCCGACCTTGCCCATCGGCAGTTTCGTTGTCGTGCGCGTGCCCGCCGATCCCGCCGCCCTCCCCGAGGGGACCATCACGACATTTTACCGCACGGACGGGGTGGTCGTGACCCACAGGATCATCGAAGTGCTGACCGCCGAGGACGGCACCGTGGAATACCGGACAAAGGGCGACAATCCGGCAAACTCGCCGGACACGGAATACCTGACGCCGGATCGCGTGATCGGCACGGTTCTTTTCAAGGTGACGCTGCCAAGCATCTGGGGGGGAGACTGACATGCAGAAGCTGCCGCGCGGCTTTGTCATCGATTCATCGCATATCGCAAACCTTTCGGACATCACAAGCATGGAATGCTACGCGAACGCCGAAGGCGCCGTCGCGCGCCGAGTGCTGGACGGCATCTCCTTTACCGTCGCCGGCGCGGAGCGCTTCGCCATCCTGGGCGACGAGAAATTCGACCTGCGGCTCCTCACGGAGATCATCGGCAACATCAAGCCCTACGAATCCGGCCAGTGCTCGCTCATCGGACTGGGCATGATGCGCGAGAAGCAGCGGATTCTTCAGCATGTCTTTTATGTCAACGACCAGCGGCGCATGTATCCTCACATGCAGGGGCTTTCGTACCTCATGTTTGCCGCGCGCCGCATCCATAAAAACCCGGTCGACCGCCAGATTCTGTGGCTTGACCGGCTCATGGAATTCGGTCTCGACCAGCTTTGCTTCCGGTACATCCGCAACATGGCGACCGCCGAGCGGGTGCTGATTCACACGCTGCTCGCCCTCGACATCGCCGCGCCGCTGCTGCTCTTCGATCTCTCGCACATAACCGTTCCGCCGGAACTGACGGACGCCTACGCCCGGCTGTTCGCGCGGCTCACGGATGAGGAAGGGAAGACCATCGTGTTTTCTACGACGGATTGCGCCTTTGCGGACAGGTGTGCCACCCACGCGGCGCTCCTCATCGGGGGCAAGGTGCGGGAAGCGCACACGGGCGCGCTGGAGACGCTCTACGAAACCCTGGATAAGAGGCTCTATACGTTTGTGACGGCGGACGCCGCGGCGGCCCGCGGGGCCATCGAGGGCGCGTTTCCCACCCTGCGCGCGGAGATGGACGGCGGCATGCTCTCCGTCTACGGCGAAAGCGCGGGGGCGGCGGAGCCGTCGCAGATTTGCCGCGCGCTCGAGGCGGCTGGGATCGGCGTGAAAAGCTTTACCCGCAGCGCGCCGTCCCTTGCCGAAGTCATGCGGGCCGCCGTGAAGGAGGTGACGTAATGCTTTACAGGACGGGACTTCTCAAAAAAGAATGGAGCTACGCGTACTACGAAAACCCATCCAGTCTCAAGACGTCGCTGGCGCTGGGGATTTTTCAGGGCATGTTCGCGTTCGCGGTGTTTTTTGTGCTCCAGACGCTCAGGCAGTCCGTGCTCTCGGACAGCACACCCTACTTCATGCAGACGAGCTATTTTTCAACGACGCTCATCTACCTGTTCGTATCGTTCCTCTCCATGGGCGCCTATTTCATCGCCAAGCTCACCGATATTTCCTATGCGGAGGTGTACGACAACCGCTGGTACACGATGGTGCACCTGGGCTATTCCGTGGAGGCGATGGTGTTCGCGAAATACGTCGCACAATTTCTGCACGCGCTCTTCGTGTTCGCGGTGGGGTTTGCGGCCACGCTCGCGCTCAGCTCGTTTCTGAAGGCGCCGTTCATTCCGGGCTACCTCATCACCCAGTTCATCGTGGGCGTCGTCAACATCTCGACGCTTCTCACCTTCGCGATGACCGTTTCCCTCGCCGTGCGCGATCCCTACAACGCGCGCTATGTTCTGGGGTTTGCGCTGCTGGCGGTGGCGCTGCTCCAGTGGCCGACGGGATACTTCGGCTTCATCAGCGACCGGGAGGCCATGCGCACAACGTCGAACCTTTTCGCGCTTTCCCACGGCGGCGCCTATCTGATGACGCTGGTCTTCATTCATGCGCTCTGCATCGTTTTCTGTCTTTGGCGGGGGACGTTCGTGGCGCGGCTGTTCAACCCGCCCATCGTCTACACCGCGCCGCAAATCGACCCGAAGTGGGGCGAGAACGCGCGCATCGTCGTGAAAACGGACTCGAAGAACCGGCAAATTCTCAGGAGCGCAAAGCTGCTCGAGAAGGCCTACGTTCCGGCGAAGCATTCCTCGGCGCTTTCGGTCATCATGACGGCAGTGCTCATGGTGGCCGTGTTCTTCATGCTGCTGGTCAACGGCATGATTCTCGCCTTCAACTACGCGTCTCCCGTGCGGGAGACATCCGTGATGGGCTTTATTCCCTACATCTTCCAGTCCTCGACCATGGATCCCGCCATCAAGTTCAACGACATCGCGTTTTTTGAAAAGATCGACCAGTATGTGCAGATCGATGCGGGCGACGTGGTTCTGTATAAGGATGACATGGGCGATGTGCAGGTGCGCCGCGTGAACGCCGTCAACACCGACGAGGAGACGGGGGACGTGATCCTCGACCTCGACATCGACAATTATCCGGCGGACGCCATTCCGGATGTCATGAAGACGACGGCCGCCAAGGATGCCGTCTATGGCAGGCTCGTGGGCGTAAACCGCAGTCTGGGCGCGGTGGTGCTGTTCGCCAATACCGTCGTCGGGCGCATGCTTTTTCTCATCGTCCCGACCATCCTCATCTTTTACTCGAGCCAGATCAAGCGGTTCTTTGACAGGCTGGGCCGGGGGAACCGTTAGCAGAAAAGGCCGCGCTCATCCTGCGCGCGGACAGCCGCGCTTCCGCCCCTGCGCGCAGAATAGCTGACGTGCGCCGCCGTACCGTCGAAATCCTCACAAAAGAGCTTCTCGCGGCGTGCGCACGCGCCATGGGGAATTCCGGATACAAAAAGCCACCGGGGCGAACGCTCCGGCGGCTTTTTTCATGCTTGCGCGATTACGGGACTTCCACGTAGCCCAGATTGTAGTCCCCGTAGATGAACTCCAGCACGTCCCCGTCCTTCACTTCCTGGGTGCCGATGCCCAGCTGCGCAGCTTCGCCGTTGATGTAGTACATCCAGAAATTGGGGTTTTCGCTGGCCAGATCCGCGACGGCGTTGACAAACATGTTCTCCGGCTTGTCCTCGTCCATGATGTCCAGGGCGATGCCCGCCGCGTCTGCGCCCGCCCGGAGCGCCATGTACGCCGTGGGGACATCCGCCACCACGATCACCATGCCGTCCAGCAGCTTCTCGCCTTCAGTGGTCACGAGGCGCAGCCGCACCTCCGCTTGGGGGATCTGCGTGCCATTGTAGACGGCGATCAGGGCGGGGGTGGATGCCTCCGCGCCTTCGGCCAGACCGGATGCCGCGAACAGAAGCAGCAGAGACAATGCCAACGCGACGATTCTCTTGTTCATTTTTCTTCCTCCTTTTATTCCGTTTCCGGGTATTTCATCGCACGCGGGGTGCGCGGAAACCGTTATTCCGCCGCGAACACAGGGTTGGTGAACGCATAGTCCCCATGCTCCCCGCGCACTTCCAGAATGACGAAGTCGCCGCCGTTGAGCGTCATCGCGCATTCGGTCTCATACACGTATCCCGTAATGTCCACCCACGGCGCGTCTTCGCCGTTGACGCGCAGCCGGTAGGCCGTGAGGGGGCGGTTGGATTTGATAAGGACCGAGGCCGTGCGCACCCCGGACAACACCGTCTCGCCGGGAATTGCCCCGTCCACGCTGAAAAAAACCAAAGGGTTATTGGTGACGAAGCTGTTCCCATCCTTGAGCGCGGCAAGGATTCCGGCGGGGCTCCGCTCCGCCGCCAGCACATATGTGCGGGGTGCGCCGCTGTACATGGACTCGTAGAAAAACTTCTCGTCTTCCGTCTGGGTGTCGCCCCGGGCGAACATGAGGTTTCCGGAAACGTCGTGGTTGTCCGAGCCGCCCGTGGCCGGGAGGTAGAGTCCGTCCCGGATCATGGAGAGCCAGCGCTCCATGGTCATCCGGTTGGGACTTTCGTCTGCGTAAGGAGGAAGGCTCTTTCCATTCCAGACCTCCATCAGGTCGAACCGCGCTGCCAGGCTCCAATCCAGGAACCCGAACCCGCCCTCGTTCCGGTCGGGGTGATTGATCTGCAAAAGAGCCTCGCCATCCTGCCGGACATCTGAAATGATCCGCGCGACGTCCGCCTCGCCGCCGTCCGTGTCCGGGTCTACCCATCGGGTGAAGTTAATGGCGTTGAAGTGTCCCCGGTCGGTGGTGATCTCGATTCCCGGCAGCCCGATGAAGTTGTCCGCGCCGCCAAACACGAATTCGTCGTCCGCGCGCACGTCGTTGTGGTCGGTGACGACGCCGAAATTCAGTCCCACGGAGAGATCGGACAGATAAACTTCAAAGGGGCTGTTGGTGCCGTCGAAGCTGTAGATGGTATGCTGGTGAAGATCCCCCGCCAGCCAATCCGTTTCGTAGATTTGTGCGAGCACGACATTGTCAAGGTAAATTTGATTCCGGTCTGGGATTGGAAGGGAGAGGACCTTGCGCTCATACAACGGGCCTTTGGAGAGTTCCACTTCATACGTGCCCAAGGGGAGCTGCGTCTTGAATCGGCCGAACAGGTCGGTATTGAGCCGGATGAGGACGTCATCCGACGTAAAGATGAGCTGACTCACGAGAGGCGCGCCTTCCGCGTCCACCACCTGCCCGGAAACGGTAGCCTTTTTGACGGTTTCCTGTGCGGCCGCGCCGACCTGAAAAAAAAGACAGACAATGAGCAGCAAAGCCGCCCCGCGTACGCCCTTCATAGTATCCCTCCATGTTTGCAATCACAGTAAACATACTACGCACAGGGGGCGGAGGCAAGAAAGCCGCGGTAAAATCCGAATCAAATCGAGACGCGCGCCAAAAACAGAAAGGCGCGGTTCCACCGCGCCCTTCCCGATGAATCCGGCGGGAGAACGTTCAGCCCTCCGCCTCGAAGTCCTCCTTGCCTGCGCCGCACAGCGGGCAGACCCAATCCTCGGGGACGTCTTCCCACTTGGTGCCGGCCGCGACGCCATTGTCCGGATCGCCCTCGGCCTCGTCGTAAATATATCCGCAGACAGTGCAAACGTACTTCATCGATTCATCCTCCATTTATTTTCTGATGGCTCCCGTGAGAGAGCACTGGCATTATTATACATCATTTGTGATAAAAAGAAACCGCTTCGCGCAATTTTTCCGAAACGCGGGAAGGAGCCGGGAGCCCGGCCCTCACGCGCTCCCACCGCATGCCGGGGGGGGCGATGTGTGGTTACGCCCACCCACTCCTTGCGCCCCGATCCCGTCATGCGGACCCTGCCGACAGGACGGAACGCTTCGTTTCGTGCCCCTGCGGCGGACTTCCCCCAAAAAGCTCGGCAACGCGGGGTCTGGGGTCCAGCGCCGCCGACGGACAATGAAAAAACTGACGCACAGACAGTCCGGGATTTCAAAGGGCAGCGCTTTGGCGGCGTCCCCGGCGTCTCCCTCGTCCTCAGTAGTTTTCCTTGCGCACCTCGAAGTAGCTCTGGGCGTAGCCGCAGACGGGGCAGACCTCGGGGGCTTTTTTGCCCATGACGAGATGTCCGCAGATGCGGCACTCCCACATGGCTTCCTCGCCCTTTTCAAAGACCTTTTGCATTTCGACGTTTTTGAGCAGCGCGCGGTAACGCTCCTCGTGGGCCTTTTCGATGGCCGCAACGCGGCGGAAGCGCGCGGCCAGGTCCGGGAAGCCTTCGTCCTCGGCGTCCCTGGCGAAGCCCTCGTACATATCCGTCCACTCGTAATGCTCGCCTTCGGCGGCGGCCAAAAGATTCGCGGCGGTTTTGCCGAGACCGCCCAGGGCCTCAAACCAGATGCGCGCGTGCTCCTGCTCGTTGCGCGCGGTCTTGAGGAAGAGCTCGGCGAGCTGGTCGTAGCCTTCGCCCTGGGCGATGTGCGCGAAATAGGTATACTTGTTGCGCGCCTGGCTCTCGCCCGCGAAGGCGTCGTGAAGGTTTTTCTCGGTCTTTGTGCCCGCGTAGGGATTCGCGGCGGCCTTTTCTTCCTCAATCCGGACGAACTTGGACGCCGGCTGCTTGCAGCGCGGGCACTTGAAGTCGTCGGTCATGGGTCCCTCGTGTATGTATCCGCACACCGTGCAGCGCCATTTTTCCATTGTCTTTTCCTCCTGTTTTTCATTCTCGTTGGGTCTGATATTCCGCAAAAGCTCGAGCACGGCCTCGCGGGGGAATCCCTCGGCATGCTCCCGCTCGAGGATGCCAATCAAAAACGCGCGGGCGTTCCCGCTCTGGGGCAGCATGAAGCCGGCCTCCCGCAGCGCGTCTTCCGCCATGAACCGGTTCGATTTGGCGACGGCTTCGGCGATCTGGCGCGCCACCGGATCGTCCGTCTCCGCGGCGATCCGCCTGGCCACGGCCTCCTGCCCGGCCTTGGATGCCGCGAGGGCGCGCAAAGCCGCCGCCACGGCGTCGCTCTTGGGCTGCTGCGGGGGGTATTCCTCCGGCACCATGGAGATGGCGTGGGAGGGGCACGAGAGCGCGCACTGGCCGCAGCCGACGCACTTCGCCGCGTCGATCTGCCCGGTCTCGGTGTCCGTCGCGCCCGTGGGGCAGACGTACAGGCAAAGGCAGTCCTTGGTGCATAGTCTGATGTTTCGTACGGCGTGCATATTTTTACCTCCTTGCCACCTGCGCGATCTTGAGGCCCGGCACCTTGCAGACGGGGCAGATTTCCGGCGGATTGAGCCCCACGTAGACAAAGCCGCAGATTTCGCAGACGAAAACGTTCGTGTGTTTGATGACCTCCGGTTCCCGCTCGTAGCGCGCGAGGAGGGAGGAAAGAATCTTCGTCACCTTCTCGTTCCACGTCACGGCCCGCAGCGCCCCCCGGTCCGCCTTCGCCCCGCTCACCGCGCGCGCCGCGGGAAGGGCGGAAGAAAGGTCGCGCTCGATGAGCGCCGTGAGCGCGGAAAAGTCGCCCTGCTGGGCGGGCGCCGCCCTGTCCGCGTAGTAGTCCGCCAACTGCCTGAACAAATCAGCCTCCCGGGCGAGGTACTGCTTCTCGCAGCCGCGCGCCAGATTCGAGCATACCGCGCTCAGCTCGAGGTTTGACATCTCGCGCGGCTCGTGTTCCTCGACGGGAACGGGCGCGGGTTTCGGAGCCGCCTGCGCGCCGCCTTCGGGACGGAATTCCGCCTTTGCCGCGCCGCAGAGGGGGCAGACCCAATCGTCCGGCAAATCTTCCCATCCGGTGCCCGGCGCGATGCCCGCGTCCGGGATGCCCGCGGCCTCGTCGTATGCGTAGCCGCAGACGGAGCATATGTATTTCATGTTTCACCGACCTCCTTGCTGGTTACTGACATATGAGGTTAGTCTTATCTTACTCTATTTTGGGCGATTCGGAAAGTCCTTTTCGCAATATTTGGGCGGAATTGACTGTTCCGCGCATGAAAAGGGCCGCAAACACAAAAATTACTTGACAAGGGCGGTTCGATATAATATCATGCAAGTGCTTCACGCCGTATGTTCGGCGAGGACTTACTGACCCGTTTCGCCCCCGGGGCGGGACAAAGGCCATGCGGACAGCCGGGTCAACTGCCGAAGGTAGGGCGGTTCCCTACATTATTGATTGCGTTCAGAGCGCAACTTTTATGAGTTGGCTGCTTAACAGCCAGTTGGTTACTTCATAACCAAGTGTACCTGGTACACGCTTGTGAAACGGTCAATAAGAGTAGTAAAAGTAAGTTCTTACTGTATAGACTCTAACGAATGAAGGCGGAGCATGGAAACCCATGCGTATGCCCTAAAGACTGCGAATCGAGATGTGCCACAGTGCGCTGTGTACATCTTTTTTTGTTGCGGAGGGGGAGAAGCATGGCCGAGAAGCTGAAACTGTACGGGTTCAACAACTTAACGAAGTCCCTGAGCTTCAACATCTACGACATTTGCTACGCGAAATCGGCGCGGGAGCAGCAGGACTATATCAAGTACATCAACGAGCAGTACAACTCCGAGCGCCTCACCGCCATCCTGGAGCGGCTCACCGAGATGATCGGCGCCATCGTCCTGAACATCTCCAAGCAGGATTACGAGCCCCAGGGCGCGTCGGTGACATTCCTCATCGCCGAGGAATCCATGGCGAAAAACCGTTCGGGGGAAACGGTGGTTGGCCATCTGGACAAGAGTCACGTGACCGTCCACACCTATCCGGAGTATCATCCCGAGACCTCCATCGCCACCTTCCGGGTGGACATCGACGTCGCCACCTGCGGGGAGATCACGCCGCTTTCGACGCTGGATTTTCTGCTGGCCTCGTTTGATTCGGACATCATCACCCTCGATTACCGCGTGCGCGGCTTTACGCGCGACATGAGCGGCAGAAAGCTGTTCATGGACCACCAAATGACCTCGATTCAGGACTACATTGACGACAAGACATTGGAAAAGTACGACGCCATCGACGTCAACGTTTACCAGTCCAACATTTTCCATACGAAGATGCTCATCAAGGACATCCAGCTTCAGAACTACCTCTTCAATTCCGACGTTTATGAGATTCCGCCCAAGATCCGGCTCAACATCACAAACGCGCTGCGCCGCGAGATGATCGAGATCTTCAGCGGAACCAACATCTACGAAGCATAGGAGGACAGTGCCTTGGATCAGAACCGCGCGCCCATACTGGAGGCGCTCGAGGGAATGAAGGATTCCCGGCTCGTGCCCTTCGACGTGCCGGGCCACAAGCGGGGCAAGGGAAACCCGGCGCTTCTGGAGTTTCTGGGTGAAAAATGCCTGTCGGTGGACGTCAACTCCATGAAGCCCCTCGATAACCTCTGCCACCCTACGGGGGTCATCGCCCAGGCGGAGGCGCTGGCGGCCGAAGCGTTTTCGGCGGCGAACGCGTTTTTCATGGTGGGGGGCACCACCTCCGCCGTGCAGGCCATGATTCTTTCCTCGGTGAAGGCGGGGGAGAAGATCATTCTGCCGCGCAACGTGCACCAGTCGGTGATCAACGCGCTGGTTCTGTCAGGCGCGATCCCGATTTACGTCAATCCCCAGACCAACAGGCGGCTGGGCATCGCGCTGGGCATGCGCATCGAGGACGTCGCGCGCGCCATTTCCGAAAATCCGGACGCCAAGGCCCTGCTCGTCAACAATCCCACCTATTATGGCGTGTGCTCGGACATCAAGACCATCGTCCGGCTCGCCCACGAGAAAAACATCCGCGTGCTGGCCGACGAGGCCCACGGCACCCACTTCTATTTCGGGCAGGATATGCCGCCCTCGGCCATGGCGGCGGGCGCGGACATGGCGGCGGTGTCCATGCACAAGTCGGGCGGGTCTCTTACCCAGAGCTCGATTCTTCTGTGCGGCAAAAACGTCAACGCCCACTACGTCCGCCAGATCATCAACCTCACCCAGACCACCAGCGGTTCCTACCTTCTGCTCTCGAGCCTGGATATCTCCCGCAGGAACCTCGCGCTGGACGGCGTCGCGATTTTCGAAAAGGTGAAGCGGTTTTCCGGCTACGCCCGCGCGGAGATCAACCTCATCGGCGACTACTACGCCTACGGGCGGGAGCTCAACAACGGCGACAGCGTGTTCGACTTCGACGAGACCAAGCTCTCGGTGAACACCCTTGCAATCGGGCTGGCGGGCATCGAGGTGGCGGACATCCTGCGCGACAAGTTCGACATCCAGATCGAATTCGGCGATCTGGGCAACATACTCGCCTACATCTCCGTGGGCGACAAGACCAAGAACATTGAGCGGCTCATCAGCGCGCTGGGCGAAATCCGCCGGCTTTACAAGCGCGATAAGGTGGGCATGCTGGAGACGGAGTACATCAGTCCCGCCGTGGTCGCGTCCCCCCGCGCCGCGTTTTACGCGAAGAAAAAGAGCCTGCCGCTTGCGGACTGCGCGGGGGAGGTTTCGGGCGAGTTCGTCATGAGCTATCCGCCGGGCATTCCCATCCTCGCGCCCGGCGAGCGCGTGACCAGGGAGATCGCGGAATACATCCGCTACGCCCGGGATAAGGGCTGCGTCATCACCGGTCCCGAGGCCATGGACGCAAGCAGGCTCAATGTGTTGGAGGAAACGAAATGATGGACGATCTTTGGTACAGCGAATATCACGCGCCGGGCGTCCGGCTTTCCATTCAGGTAAAATCCCAGCTGCACACCGAGGAAAGCGACTATCAGGCCATCGCGGTGTACGATTCTCCGGAATTCGGGCGGTTTCTGACGCTGGACGGCGTGCTCATGCTCACCGAGCGCGACGAGTTCATCTATCACGAAATGATCGTGCACGTGCCCATGGCGGTGAACCCGGAGATCAAAAAAATACTGGTCATCGGCGCGGGCGACGGCGGCGTGGCCCGGGAGCTTTCCAAGTACAGAACCGTGGAACAGATCGACATCGTGGAGATCGACCGCCGGGTTGTGGAGGTCTGCAAGGAATTTCTGCCGCTCACCGCGTGCGGCTTTTCCGATCCGCGGGTCAACCTCGTGTACGCCGACGGTCTCAAGCACGTGCGCCACGTGGAAAACGCGTACGATCTGGTGATTGTGGATTCCACCGACCCCTCCGGTCCCGGCGAGGTACTGTTCACCAAGGAGTTTTACGGCTCCTGCATGAACGCGCTCACCGAAACCGGCATCCTCGTCAACCAGCACGAAAGCCCGTTCTACCGGGAGGACGCGAAGGCCATGCGCTTCGCCCACCGCCGCATCCTGTCCGCGTTCCCGTTGGGCAAGGTGTATCAGGCCCACATCCCCACCTATCCGTCCGGCCATTGGCTGTTCGGATTTGCGTCCAAGGGCATCCACCCGGTGCGCGATTTGGACGACGGCAGGTGGAACGGTCTCGGCATCGAGACGAAGTACTATAATACCAACCTCCACCGGGGCGCGTTCGCCTTGCCCAACTACGTCGAGGAGATGCTGAAGCGCGATGAATAAGAATGTTCAGACATTCATCGGCTGTGACGCCGACTACGCCGAGGCGCGGATCGCCCTTTACGGTGCGCCCTTCGACGGCACGACCTCGTTTCGCCCCGGCACGCGCTTCGGTCCCCAGGCCATGCGCGCCGAGTCCTTCGGCATCGAAACCTACTCGCCCTACGTGGACAAAGACCTCCTTGACATGCGCGTGTTTGACGCGGGCGACCTCGAACTGCCCTTCGGGAGCCCCGAAAAGGCGCTTTCCATGATCGAGGAAGCCGCCGCGCGCATCCTCGCGGACGGAAAAATCCCCTTCCTCATCGGCGGCGAGCATCTTGTGACTCTGGGCGCGGCCCGCGCCGTTGCGGCGAAATACCCGGACGTCTGCTTCGTCCACCTGGACGCCCACGCCGACCTGCGGGACGACTACATCGGCGAAAAGCTTTCCCATGCCTCGGTGCTCCGGCGCGTGTGGGACATGGTGGGCGACGGACGCATCTACCAGTTCGGCATCCGCTCCGGCGATCGGGACGAATTCCAATTCGCCCGGGCGCACACGGAGCTTTACCCCTTCGGGTTGAGCGACTTTGGGCAGGCGGTGGCCGCGCTGCAAGGCCGCCCGGTCTACTTCACCCTGGACCTCGACGTGCTGGATCCCTCGGTCTTCCCCGGCACCGGCACCCCGGAGCCCGGCGGCGCGACGTTCCGGGAGCTTCTGGACGCCGTGCACGCACTGCACAACCTGAACATCGTCGGCTGCGACGTGGTGGAGCTTTCGCCGCACTACGACCAGAGCGGTGCCTCTACCGCCGCCGCCTGCAAAATCGTCCGTGAAATACTGCTTCAACTGTGAGGAGGTCAAAAATGGGAAAGTGCATGATCATCGGCTGCGGAGGCGTCGCCTCCGTCGCCATTCACAAGTGCTGCCAGAACAGCGATGTCTTTGAGGAGATCATGATCGCCAGCCGCACAAAGACCAAGTGCGACGCGCTCAAGGAAAAGCTCGGCGGCGGAAAGACCAGAATTCATACCGCCAGGGTGGACGCCGACAATGTGGACGAGCTTGTGGCGCTCATCGAGGATTTCAAGCCCGACGTGGTTTTGAACCTCGCGCTTCCGTATCAGGACCTCACCGTCATGGAGGCGTGCCTCAAAACCAAAACAAATTACGTGGACACCGCCAACTACGAACCGCCTGAGACGGCCAAATTCGAGTATTCCTGGCAGTGGGCGTACAAGGAAAAGTTTGAAAAGGCCGGCATCTGCGCGCTGCTCGGCAGCGGCTTCGATCCGGGCGTCACCTCCGTGTTCTCCGCCTATGCCCAGAAACACCAGTTCGACGAGATTTCCGAAATCGACATCCTCGACGCCAACGGGGGCGACCACGGCTATCCCTTCGCCACCAACTTCAACCCGGAGATCAACATCCGGGAGGTGACGGCCAAGGGCAGCTACTGGGAAAACGGCCACTGGGTGGAAACCGAGCCCATGGAGATCAAGCGGGAGTACGACTTCGACCAAATCGGCAAAAAAGACATGTACCTTCTGCACCACGAGGAGATCGAGTCCCTGGCCCTCAACATCAAGGGCGTGAAGCGCATCCGCTTTTTCATGACATTCGGCCAGAGCTACCTCACGCACCTGAAGTGTCTCGAGAATGTGGGCATGACCTCCATCAAACCCATCCTCTACGAGGGCAAGGAGATCATTCCCCTCCAGTTTTTGAAGGCCGTGCTGCCCGACCCCGCGTCCCTGGGCCCGCGCACCAAGGGCAAGACCAACATCGGCTGCATCTTCAAGGGCACGAAGGACGGCAAGGAAAAGACCTACTACCTCTACAACGTGTGCGACCATCAGGAATGCTACCGCGAGGTGGGGAGTCAGGCGATTTCCTACACCACCGGCGTTCCGGCGATGATCGGCGCCATGCTCGTCATGACGGGAAAGTGGCAAAAACCCGGCGTCTGGAACATGGAACAGTTTGATCCCGATCCCTTCATGGACGCGCTCAACAAGTGGGGCCTTCCGTGGGTCGAGGACTTCAACCCCGTGCTGGTGGACTGATGAGAAGCCTCTACGATGTGCCGACCCCCGCCTATGTGGTGGACGAAGCCGCGCTCACACACAATCTTGAGATTCTGGAGGGCGTCCGGGAGGCGGCGGGCTGCAAAATTCTGCTTGCCCAGAAGGCGTTTTCCATGTTTGCGGTCTATCCCATGATCGGCTGGTACCTGGACGGCACCACCGCCAGCGGGATTTTCGAGGCGCGGCTGGGACGCGAGGAGATGGGCAAGGAGACCCACGTCTTCTCCCCCTCTTACACGGACGCAGATTTCGGCGCGCTCGTTGATCTTTGCGACCACGTGACCTTCAATTCGTTCTCTCAATGGGAGAAGTTCCGGGACCGCGCGCTCAAATCCGGCAAGTCCTTCGGCATGCGCGTCAATCCCGAGCACTCCACCCAGGAACACGGCATCTACGACCCCTGTGCGGCATTTTCGCGGCTGGGCGTCACGCGCAAGAACTTCCGGGAAGAGATGCTGGACGGCATCGAGGGCCTTCATTTTCACACCCTCTGCGAGCAGAACGCCGACGCCCTCGCGGAGACCCTCGCGGCCTTCGAGGAAAAATTCGGCGCGTTCCTCCCGCGCATGAAGTGGGTAAACTTCGGCGGCGGCCACCACATCACCCGTCCGGACTATGATCTTCCGCTTCTGGTGAATACCGTACGCCATTTCCGGAGCAAGTACGGCGCGGAGGTTTATCTCGAGCCCGGCGAGGCCGTGGCGCTCAATGCCGGGCATTTTGTCGCGACGGTCATCGACGTGGTGAAAAACGGCATGGACATCGCGATTCTCGACGCCTCCGCCGCCTGCCACATGCCCGACGTCATCGAGATGCCCTACCGCCCGCCCGTCCAAAACGGCGGCAAGCCGGGGGAGAAGCCGCACACATACCGGCTGGCGGGTCCCACCTGCCTGGCCGGGGACGTCATCGGCGACTATTCCTTCGACGAACCCCTGAAGCCGGGAGACAAGGTGATTTTCGAGGACATGGCCATCTACACCATGGTCAAGAACAATACATTCAACGGCATGCCCCTCCCGTCCATCTATCTGAAGGGACGGGACGGCGAAATCCGTCTGGTGAAGAAATTCGGGTACGAGGACTTCAAGGGGAGGCTTTCATGAACGCGCTGGAAGCAATCAGTACCCGCGTCAGTTATCGCGGCGCGTTCAGACCCGACCCCGTGCCCCGGGAGGCGCTCAAAGCCATTCTCGAGGCGGGCCTCGCCGCGCCGTCGGGCTGCAACAAGCAGACCACCAGCCTCATCGCGGTGGACGACCCCGCGCTTCTCGAAAAGCTCAAGGCATTGATTGATCCCCCCATTTGCGAGACAGCCCCAGCGATGATCTGCGTTCTCACAAAAAGGACCAATGCCTACCGCGACGTGTGCTTCGCGACCCAGGATTACGCCGCCGCCATCGAAAACATGCTTCTTGCCGCCGTGGAACTGGGCCTCTCCAGCTGCTGGATTGAGGGCCACATCACCGACACCGACCAGATCGGCCGCAAAATGGCTGACGTTCTCGGCGTTCCGCAGGACTACGAGCTGGTATGCTTTCTCCCCTTGGGCGTCGCCGCCGAATCCGGACGTAAAATCCAAAAGAAGCCGTTTCACCGGCGCGCGTGGTTCAACGGCTTTGAAAAGAACGGTTCTACCGCCACATGACGGAGTGATGCAGATCGGAGAAGGCGAGGCTTTCGTCGATCCCCGCGTCCGCGAAGTATAAATCCGTCCATATCCAGACGGCGCTTCGGAAGTCGACGAGCACTTCCGGAGCGCTTTTTCCGTATTCCCGGGCAAGGAATTCCACGGAAGGAATGGCATCCTGCATCCGCCGGTCGAGTTCGTGCATCATGTCAACCAGCTCGTCCGCCGATCTGGAAAGGTATTCGTCGATGTTCTCCGGCGTCGCCACGAGGAACAGGGATCTCTTGGTGTATTCCGGCGCGCTCCCGTCGAGGGCTGCGCGCACCCACGCGGAATTCATCCGGTTGCGCTTCGCGTTGTACCGCCCGCTTTCGAGAAGGAAAGCGGGCAGTTCCTTTTCGCTGGTCAGAAATTCGTGCAGGAGCCGCTTCGCCGCGCCCTTGTAGTCCAAAAGCGAATAGTGTGCCTCTCCGCCCAAAGGGGTGAGCGCCGCACTCAATTCTTCCAGCATGCCGAGGTTGCTTTTCAAAATGAATACGCTGTTGGTGTAGGGAACCTCCTGTCTTTGAAGCTCCTCCGCCAGATCCATGAGATACTGGAAGTACCCAGGTGCGCGCACAAAGGCATCGTGAAAATCCCGCAGTCCGAACCACGAGAGGTTCGCGTGTTCTAATTCGCAATCGCGCTTCAGGTATGTAACCCACTCAGCCAGCGCCTTCCCCGTGCGGATGGGCGTGCCGTTGAGGTTCTGATATCCAAAGTATGGTGTCAGCAGCTTGTTGGTCTGAACGGCGCGGGGCAGCTCGGGAAAATCCGCGCAGTTGTACACCGCCATCAGGACTTCCACGCCCGTCCGCTCCGGATAGCCCTGAAACTTCATCGCCAGCGCCCGCAGCTTCTCAAAGGGCACGCCGCCCAGAATCCCCTCGCCGGACTCCAGCAGGCAATGGGCGCACTTACACTTGCAATGGGAAACCACACCGTTGATTGTGATCGCTTGATCCTTCAAATCCAGCTTCATGCGTTCCCTCCTTCGCCCGCCCGCGCGGGAAACATAATTTTAACATAAATACACGGCATGCGTCAAGTGTGTGGCATGAAATCGCCGTCTGGGCAGAAAGATGCCCGTCACAGCGTCAGAAAGTATGCGTGCTGGGCCCGCAGTACCTCGATGGTCTCCCGCACGTCCGCCTCCGAGAAGTTTGGAATGGGGATGGGATAGGCGCCGCAGCGCACCACCTCGGTACCGTCGGCGCGCACGCAGAAATATCCCAGCCCGCCGCCCGTGCAGGCCGGGCAGCTTCCGCAGTACGCCTTGCGTTCGGGATGCCGCACCGGTTTGCAATACTGCCCGTTTCGCGCCTCGATCTCGCGAAGAAGCGCCGTCCGGAACCGCGCGGGCGGATTTTTCACGCCGAAAAACTTCACCGCCACAGAGGCTTCTCCCTTGCGCGTCCCCATCTTGGCGATGACGCGCCCGTTTGCCCGATCCTTCCAAGCCCACAGTTCGCCGTGAACCCTCTGCCGCACGGGCGCGTAGCCCAGCTCCTCCAGAAGGTCCGCGATTTCCCGCTGGGCGGCGGTCATTCGAGTGCCCTCCGGTAGATGGAATCGTGTTCTAGCACCCTGAAACGCGCAAAGCCGCACGCTTCGTACATGCCCGGGTGGCCATGGTAATGAAGGAAGCAATCAAGCTCCCCGTTCGCCGGATATGCCTCCACAAATTCGTACCCTTCCCGCGCCGCGTCTGCCACGGCCCGGCTCAGAAGCGCGGTGGCGACGCCTTTTCTGCGCATTTCCGGCGCGACGGCAAAGCACATGACCGCCAAGATTCTTGCGTCCGTGCCGTCCCACAGCTCCGCGCGCGCGCGAAGCTTCGCGTAATTGCACTTGTCCTGGGCGTTCAGCCAGCCCACCACAGAGCCATCCTCGTAGGCAAGATACCCCTTCAGCGTCCCGCCCTTCACAAATCCGATGGCGGCGTCCCGGAGGGTACCCCGGCAAAATGTCCCCGGATTTTCCGCTTCGATCCGCTTTTCGTCGTCCGCTCCCAGGTGAAAGTACGTGCAGTAGCACCACGACCATTCCGCGTGATCCGCAAACGCCACTTCGTCAAAGAACCGAAGATAGTCCGGAAGAAGCGCCGGCGTCAGCGCCTTGATCTCCATCCCCATGTCCTCCAATCTGTTTTTTTCGATGAGAACCCGCGCGTCATGGCGGGTCAGGTGGGCGCATCATAAAAACCGGATGGCGAGGCAATAATAGCCATCATGACCGGAGGTGACGGGGTGTCATTGATTAAGAAAAAGCGCGATTTTGATGAGGCGGTCAGTGCCTATAACCGCGCGGCGGCGGCGCACGCCGTCGTGGGAACCGTCGAGGAAAACCTCGAGATCATGCAAACATTGTTTGCGGACGTCGATATCATGCGCTACAAACACATGGAGGACAAAAACCACCGAAAGTATGCCATCGCGTTTTCGGACGGCATGGTTTCGGCGGCCATCATCAACGAGAGCATCCTCAAGCCCATCATGTGCTCCGCGGGCGTCGAGGAAGGCCCCGATTTCCTCGAGCGGCTCATCAGCGAGGTGGTGCAGATTAACGAAGCGGAGCCCACGGACGATTACCGGAAGATCGTCGAATCCGTTTGTTCCGGCGACACCGTGCTTTTTGTGGACGGCAGCGATTCGGCCGCCATCCTCAATACGAAGGCCTTCCCCGTGCGCGCCATTTCGGAGCCCGACAACGAAAAGAACATCGGCGGCCCGCGCGAAGGCTTCACCGAGGCGATCATGCAGAACATCTCGCTGATCCGTCGGCGCGCGCGCACGAGCGATTTGAAGATGCGCCATCTGAACATCGGCAAGCGCACCCAGACCTGCGTCATCGTGTGCTACCTGAATGAGATTGTAAACCGCTCCGCGTTGGACGAGCTGCTCAGGCGGCTCAAGAGCATCGACATCGACGGGGTGGTGGATTCAAATTACGTCTCGGAGCTCATCTGCGACCACAAAAGGTCGCTGTTCCGCACCATCGGCACAACGGAGCGCCCGGACGTCGTCGTCGGTAAAATTCTCGAGGGCCGCATCGCCGTCCTTGTTGACGGATCGCCGGACGTGCTCACCGTGCCGTTTTTGTTCATTGAAAACTTCCAGGTGAGCGAGGATTATTTCCTCAATTACTATTACGCATCCTTTTCGCGGCTGATCCGCATGCTTGGTTTTTTCCTCACCATCGCGGTGCCCGGCCTCTATATCGCAATCGTCGCCTTCCATCATGAGATGCTGCCGACGCCGCTGCTTTTGAACATCACAATCGAACGCCAGTCGGTGCCGCTTCCCGCCGCGCTGGAGGCGTTTGTGATGCTGCTGGTCTTCGAGATTCTGCGCGAGACGGGCGTTCGAATGCCCACGAACATTGGCCAGGCGCTCTCCATCGTGGGCGCGCTCGTCATTGGTCAGGCCGCCGTGGAGGCAAAACTCGTTGCCGCGCCCATGATCATTGTCGTTGGCATCACGGGCATCACAAACCTGCTCGTTCCCAAGATTCGCTCGCCCATCATCTACCTGCGCTTTTTCGTGCTGATCATGGCCTCGGTCTTCGGCTTTTACGGCTTCACCATCGCCATGTCCCTGATGGTCATTCACATCATCGGCCTTACGTCCTTCGGCGTGCCCATGATTCAGGCGGACGGCGCCACGGACAGGCGGCATCTCAAGGACGTCGGCATTCGCGCGCCCTGGTGGGAGATGGAGACGCGGCCGGAGGAGCTCACGAAAAACGTCGCGCGCATGGGTGGGAAGGACGGGAAGGGCGATGCGTAAGTCCCTCGCCCTCGCGCTGCTGCTCGCGCTGACGTCCGTCGGCCTCTCCGGCTGCTGGGATTACAGAAGCCTCAACGAGATGTCGATGGTGATGGGGATGGCCGTCGACCACGACGAGGAAACGAACATGTTCAAGGTTTCCTTTGAAATCGCGGATCTCGCAAATTCCAGCAAGGACAGTGCCATGAACGCGCGGCTCATCGAAACCGAGGGAACAACCGTCTTCGACTGCGTGCGCAACGCCAAGAAAAAGCTCATCAGCAAGCTGTACTTCGCGCACATGGAGGTCGTGGTCTTTGGTGAAAACATGGCGCGCGACTTCGGCATTCTGCCCGCCATCGACTGGCTCATGCGCGACGCTGAGGTGCGCGAAACGACGGTGGTGCTCATCGCCAAGGGAACAGACGCCCACCAATTCCTGCTCACGGAAGGCATCGACCAGACAATCCTCGCACCCGAGCTGCAAGGCATCATCATTGATGATAACGAGGTCACCTCTTCCACCGTCTATCTGAAGCTGTACGAGGTTTTCAGCGTGCTCCACTGTTCCGGCACGGCCCTGTCGCTCCCTGCGTTTTCCCGCACCGTCAATGACGGAAAGCCCGCGGTGGAGGCGGACGGCACCGCGGTGTTCGACGGCGACAAGCTGACGGGATTTCTCTCGCCGGAGGAGACCAAGTACCTTCTCCTGGCGCAGGGAAAGGCGAAGGGCGGGGTTATTCCGTTTTCAGCAAACGGTTCGGATGTTGACGATACGACGTTTGAAATCAGCGGGGCAAAGGCAAAAACATCGTTCACGTATGAGGACGGCGTCCTGACGATGCGCGTGGACGTGGACCTTGAGGTGTTCCTCGCGGAGACCATGTGCGACATCGACGTCATGGATGAGACGCACATCGACGATCTCGAAAAGCGCGCGGGGGACATGGTTGCCGCGAAGATCGAAACCGTAATCGGGAAGCTGCAAACCCAGTTCGGCGCGGACATCCTTGGCTTTGGCGGGATCATTCATCAGGAGGACTTCAAACTCTGGCACGAGCTGCGTCCGGGATGGACGCTCATGTTCCCCGACGCGCGCGTCGCCGTTTCCGCCAAAGTCCACATCCTCAATACGGCAACGATCCGCGCGAAGCAGGAGGACATCGAATGATCATTGCCATCCTCCTCGCCCTGTACGCCGGCATCCTTCTCTTCGACTATAGGCCCGGAATGAAACAGGCGGGGAAGGGTGAGAAAATCGCATACCTCGCCATTTTGACCGTCGGCTTCGCGGCGGCCGTCGCCTACGGCATGGGCGTCGGCATTCCGTCCCCCGCGTATCCCATCGAAAACGCCGTGCGCGCGATTTTTGGCGTCGAATGACGGACCTGAAAGGAGCGGTTTCATGCTGAACCAACCGCTGAACCGGCGGCAAATCTCCGCCATTCTCATCATGTACGTCTTCGGCAGCAGCGCCGTGCTCGGTGTCAGCAACGAGGTTGCGCAGGATACCTGGATTGCGCTGACCCTTGGCGCGCTGTGCTCCGTTCCGATTCTTCTTCTCTACGCGCGCCTCGTGCGGCTCAATCCGGGAGAAAACATCTTTGGAATCTTCGAGCGGACGATGGGGAAGGCGGCTGGAAAAATCGCGACCGTGTTCATGACATGGTACGCGATTCACCTGTGCGCGCTCGTCATGCGCAACTTTTCGGAGTTTCTCAAGATCACGGCGCTGTTTGATACGCCGCAGATCGCCGTGCTCGCGGTGATGCTGGTGACGGTGGGGGTTTTGGCACGCAGCGGTCCCAAAGCCCTGGGCAAGTGGGCGATCATCGTCATGCCCATCGTCATGGGCATGGTGGCGATTACGGTGGTCATGTCCCTGAACATCTATCAGTATCAGCTGATTTTGCCGATTCTGGAGCACAAGATGACGGACATTCTCAGAAACGCGTTTCAGGCCTTCTCATTCCCGTTTACGGAGACGGTGCTCATTCTGGGCATCGCCGATTCCTTCGACCCGCGGGAAAGTCCCTATAAGGCGTATCTGTGGGGTCTCGCCATCAGCGCCATGACACTTTTGTTCGTCACATTCCGAAACCTGTTTGTGCTCGGCCCCATCGTCATGGCGTCCTCGTATTTCCCCTCGTTTATGGCGGCGCGCATCATCGCCATCGGGGATTTCATTTCGCGCATCGAGGGCTCGATCTCGGTCAATTTCATACTGGCGGGCATTGTGAAGATCACCCTCTGCCTCATCGTCGCCAGCCGTGGCCTGTCGCGCCTGCTGGGAATCCGAAACTGGCAAAGCATCGTGTTTCCCACGGGACTCGCTGCACTGGCGCTCTCGCAGATTCTGTACGCAAACGTCATGCAGATGTACACCTTCGTGGCCTATTACGTCTACTACGCCCTGCCGTTTGAGGTCGCGCTGCCCCTGCTTGCGTGGATTCTTTCCGAGGTGCGCGCGCGGCGCAAAAAGACTGCCGCCGCGGTCTGATTTGTCAGAGATTGATATAGTAGACCAGAATGTCCTCGTATCTGCCGTCCTTCAGCAGGAAACCGCCCGGGATCGTGCCGACGCGCTGAAAGCCGAACCGTTCGTAGAGCCGGATCGCCCGCCCGTTCGCCGCGACCACCGCGTTAAACTGCAAAATCCGGAAGCCGCGTCTCCGCCCCTGTGTGAGGCAGTCGCGCACCAGCATCTCGCCGATCCCCATGCCGCGCAAGCTGCCCTTGACGGCGAAGGACGCGTTCGCGATGTGCCCGCAGCGTCCCACATTGTTGGGGTGCAGAATGTAGAGTCCCAGAACCGTCTCGCCCCGCGCCGCGACGCCCGCGTAGGACTGTGCCGCGAAGAGTGCCTGCGCTTCCCGGATGTCCAACTCCTCCGTCTGCGGAAAGGCCTCCCCGGCGCGCACGACCTCGTTCCAGATATCCGCCATCTGCGCAGCGTCCTCCGGCCGGTACGCCCGCATTTCAATGTCAGCCATAGAAAACCTCTTCAAATGTCTTTTGCGGTCGGCGAATGCATTTTAATAAAACAGACTCCTGACTTTTATGTGAAATATATACCATAGTCTATTATAAACAGGGCGTAGATGTCGAAATTCCCCAATGAATGTGCCCGGTTGCTCCACGGATTTTTCGGCGCCAATCCGGCCCGATCACGGGCTTGCGCGCCGCCGCCATTGTTCCGCAAGCGTCCGCCTGTGTTTTTAAACTCCGAGCCTGCGTGCCGGGAGGCCTCGAGAAGGGGGAGCATCATCTTTCGCGCCTGCGGAACGCTTACGCGCCGCGTTTCCGCGCGCAATCCGGCGAGAAATGGACGGCGTGAAGAACGCGCTTTGCGCATTGCCGGTCATTGCGCAAAGCGCCCTTACAGCTTCAACTCCATGCAGACGGAGTTTTCGAGGCCCCGGTACTGCCCATAGTTTTCAATGATTTGAAAGCCAAGCCCCAGATAGAGCGCCTGTGCGGGCGCCAGCGCCTTTCCCGTCTCCAGGATCAGTCGCTTGAAGCCGCGCGCGCGGGCCTCCGCCGCGAGCGCATTGACGATGCGCGCGCCGATTTTTTTACCCCGGCACTCCGGGCGCACAAACATGCGCTTCAGTTCCGCCGTTTCGTCTCCGTGCCCTTTGATGCCGCCGCACCCCACCGCTTGGTCTCCTTCGAGCACGAGCGCCACCGCGAGAAGGTCTGCCGTCTTATTATATTGATCGTAAAAAGCGCGCTGCTTTTCGCGCCCGGACACCGCGTCCAGGTATTCGTCCAGCGCGCGGCAAAGCGCCTGAAACCGCGCGTCGTCCGCTCTGACCAACTCGATGTGCGTCTCATCCGCCTGCGGGACAGCCGTCCATTTTTCATTCATCGGTCTTTTCCTCCTCCATCCGCGTGCCGATTTCGCCGCGGAATACATAAAATCGCTGGTAAAGAAATTCTGTAATGAAATTGATGAGGAGTGTCGCGAGAAACACGAGATTGTAGGCGAGCGCGTTGGCCGGATAAACGACTTCGGTCAGGAAATCACCGACGATGGTCGAAACGGGCGTGAACACCGCGTAATAGCAGAAGACCTTGAACATGGCGCGCGGGATGTTTGCCGCGGACTGAAATGTGAAGCGCCTGTTGAGTGTGAAATTCCAAACCACCGACGCGATGAGCGCCGGAAGGTAGCACGCCCAGTAACCGAAGCCGGGCACGGGTCCGAGCAGATAGAAGATGCCCGTTTCGATGCCGCCCGCCGAGATGGAAAACAGCCCGAATTTCACGAACCGCCAGGCGTCCTGTCGCGCGTTCCCCTTGTTCATACGTCCTCCGCTGTGGCTTTTGGCCTATTTTACCACGCGCGAGCCCGCAAAGCAACGTCGGTTTTCATCCGCACCGCATTGCGGCGCGGATACCCGGCATGGGCGAAGAGGATTACGGCATCGGCCCTTTGTCGGCGCCCGAACCATCGCCTTAACTCTCCGCCACCGTGCGCCCGATGGACGCCGCCTTCCCGTCCGAGGAAAGCAGCCCCCGCAGCCGCGGCGAATCGAGCGCGCCGCCGCCCTGATACCGGCCCGCACAGGTGATGAAGGGGATGCAGCGCTTAAGTGAGACGCGCATCTTTCGCAGTGTCTCGTGGGTAAGGACGCAATACCTGCGGGCCTCGAGGATGCGCCGCGCGTAGGTGAGTCCGATTCCCGGCACGCGCAGAAGCGTCTCATAGTCCGCCGTGTTCACCTCCACAGGGTACATTTCCAGGTGCCGGAGCGCCCAGGCAGACTTCGGGTCCATGTCCTCCTCCAGCGTTGCCGCACCCTCCGGGGTCACGTCGTCGGGGGAAAAGCCGTACAGCGCGATGAGCCGGTCTGCCTGATAGAGCCGCGCCACCCGCCAGACGGGGGTCTGCGCAAGGGGAAGCTCAGGGTATCCCTTCGCCTCGTGGGCGTACCCGAACGCGGTATAGTAAACCCGCCTGAGGCCGTACGTCCGGTACAGCGCGCTTGAGAGCGTCAGGATGGTCCGGTCGTCCTCGCCGATGGCGCCCGCCATGAGCTGGGTGGTCTGGGAGCGCGCGAAGCGCCGGTTGTCCTCCCGGGCGGCGCGAATCTGGCCGGAGATGGCGCGCATGGGGGAGAGGATGAGCGCTCGGCTCTTTTGTTTCGCCACGCGCTGATACCCCGCGCTGTTGGCGACCTCAATGTTTACGCTGAGTCTGCTGGCGTATTGCCCTGTGCGCGCGATGAGGCCCGGATCGGCGCCCGGCATTACCTTCGCGTGGATGTAGCCGCCGTAATAGAGCTCCTCTCGCATGATCCGCGCCGTCTCCGCCAGCCGCTCCTGGGTGTGGTCCGCGTTTTTGAGGATTGCGGAGGAGATGAAGACGCCCCGGCCGTTTTTCTCCGCCTGTGTAACCGCGATCCGCGCAAGTTCCCGGGGCTCCAGCGCGTAAGGCGCCTTGTCGTCCCGGCTCGCCCGGAGCGCGCAGTAGGCGCAGTTGAAGACGCAGTGTCCGGCGAGGCAGAGCTTCGGTACCTTCGCGCTCTGCGGCCGTCCATGAATGCCGGCGGCGCACAGAAGCGCCGTCTGCTCCGCGTCCGCGTCGCCGGAAACCTCAAAGCCCGCGTCCTCCGCCATCCGCTTTACGAGCGCAGCCCCCTCGGGCCTTTCCCGCAGGATCACCGCCGCCATTGCCACATCTCCTCACATACGAACGTTTGTTCGATATGAGCATAAACCGGATCGGGGCTGGTGTCAAGAGCGTCGGACCATATTTAAACTGATGTTCGATTATGAAAAGGGCGCGCATCGCGCGCCGGAACAATTCTGTTCGAATGTAAAGAAAGAAATGCCGAAGGTGTCTGGAGAGGGGGTCAATCAAGACTGACGGTTTTTTTGATGTCATCCATCGTAAAGGCGGGCTTCAACGTCAGGGATTCCGCGGCAAGAACGTCGAATGCGGCATTGTTCCTAAGGATGACGCACAAAACCGTGTCGATCACGGCCCCCCATTTTCTGAGTTCCCCGGCACTCTCGACGATCTGACCTCCGGTCGTTACGACGTCCTCTTTTATGCAGACCTTTTTGCCACTTACATTGCCGCCTTCCGCCAATTTGCATGTGCCGTATTCCTTTGCTTTTTCCGGACAAAGGCGGCCGGCAAGCCACTTTCGATGGACAGCGCCGTAACAACGGGAATTCCGCCCATTTCAAGGCCGGCGAGAAGTTCTGTCCCGATCGGAATCAACGGACACATTTCCTTGGCGATCGCCCGCAGCAGCACGGGATCGGATTCAAACATGTATTTGTCAAAATATTCGTTTGAAGTCTGGCCGGAACGCAGCAAGAACATGCCCGTCAGGTGAGAAGCGGAACAGATTCTGGCCGCAATTTCATATTTTCCCATCGGAATTCCTCCCATCATTTTCACTGCGCTCCCCGCGCGGCCGCATTTCCGGGCGTATGGGGTCTTCGAAGTGTCCAAGCCCCCCGCGCGGCCTCAATTATCCAGACTCCCTTCCTCAAAAAACATGCGGAACGCGCTCGGCACCGCGTAGACTTCCGCAATGGTTTTCCCGTCCGCCCACACAAACGCTTCCGGTCGCGCGGCGCATTCGATGAAGTAGCAGGTCATGTCCCAGATCATGTGCGTAAAAACGTGGGTCCGCGCGACGGATTTCAGAAGCCGCGCGGGCCTCGCGCCCCATTCCGCCGCGCGGTCGAGGGCCTGCTGCTCGTTCAGCGCCTCCGGCACATTGGGAAGCTCCCACAATCCCGCCAGCAGTCCGCGCTTGGGCCTTTGCCGGATCGCCGCCGCGTCGCAGCAGGTCAGCATGAAAACCGTCACCTTCTGTTCCCGCCGCGGGCGCTTTTCCAGCCGGACGGGATAGCGCGCGACCGTGCCTGTGTTTCTGGCGTGACACAGCGCCGCCGCGGGGCAGATTTCGCACTTGGGTGCGCCGTTTGGCAGGCACACCGTCGCGCCGAGTTCCATAAGCGCCTGGGTGAACGCCCCGGCGGCCTCCGCCGGATAGAGGGCGGCCAGCGCTTCTGTGACGCTTTTTTTTGTTTGGGGCAGGTCGACGGCTTCCTCGATCCCCGCAATCCGTGCCGCGATGCGCAGCACGTTTCCGTCCACCGCGGGGGCGGGCCGCCCAAAGCAGATGGAAGCCACCGCACCCGCCGTGTACGGCCCGATGCCCGGCAGCCTTCGCAGCCCATCGCATGTGTCCGGGAAAGCGCCGCCCATTTCGCGGACGACGATCCGGGCGGCTTTTTGCAGGTTCCGCGCCCGGCTGTAGTACCCGAGGCCCTCCCACAGTTTGTTGACCTTCTCCTCGTCCGCGTCCGCCAGCGCGGAAAGCGTCGGGAGCGCCGCGAGAAAGCGTTCAAAGTACCCCTTGACCACCTCCGCGCGGGTCTGCTGCAGCATGATTTCGGAGACGAGCACCCGGTAGGGATCGCTGTCCCGCCGCCACGGGAGGTCGCGGGCGTTTTGTGCATACCAGTCGAGCAGAATTTGCGTCAGGTCGCGGTTCAGTTCCAATGGAATTCTCCTTTCGCGCGCGCGTATTGACACCGCGCCGCGCAGGACATACAATGTGTGACAGGATGGAGGGGATGTTTGTGGGTAAGCGGGAGAACCTCGTTTCGCTGCTCAGGCGGCGCGGTTTTTCGGAATTTCCGGTGCAGTTCAGCCTTTGCCCCGCGCTGGAGAAGCGCTATCGGGCGGAGACGGGCTCCGATCTGGGCTATGAGGAGTATTTCGGCTTTTCGGAAAGGAGCATCCCCGGTCCGCGCACGCCGCCCCAGGACGAGCGCATCTTCCTGCCCTATTACCGCCAGCCACTCAAGCCGGGCGCGACCATCGACCTCTGGGGCGTCGCCCACGAGCCGGGCAGCGCCGCCGCCATGCACATGACATACATGCGCAATCCCCTGCGCGACGCGGACAGCCTGGAGGAGATTCAGTCCTACCCTTATCCGGACTATGCCCATGCGGACACGTCCCACATGCGCGCGGCGGCGGACGCGCTCCACGCCCGGGGGCTCGCGGCCACGGGCAACATGCAGTGTACCGTCTGGGAAACCGCGTGGTACATGCGGGGCATGGAAAACCTGATGGTGGACATGCTGGAGGACGATCCCAAGGCGGAATGCCTCCTCAATATCGTCACCGACCGCGCGGTAAAGCGCGCCGAAGCGTTCGCCCGGGCAGGTGCCGACCTTCTGTATCTGGGGGACGACGTGGGCATGCAGCGCACGCCCATGATGAGCATGTCCCTCTATTCGGACTGGCTCAAGCCGCGGCTCAAGCGCGTCATCGACGCCGCGCGTGCCGTCAAGCCGGACATTGTGGTTCTATATCACTCCTGTGGCTTCGTCACGCCCTTCATTCCCCACCTCATCGAGGTGGGGGTGGACGTTCTCAATCCCGTGCAGCCCGAGTGCATGGATTTTCAAGAAATACACGCGGAATTCGGACGCGCGCTGTCCTTCCACGGCACCGTCGGTACCCAGACCACCATGCCCTTCGGCACGCCCGGGGAGGTCAAGAAAACCGTCTGGAAAAACGCCGAAGCAGCGGGAAACGCGGGCGGTCTTTGGGTCGCGCCCACGCACCTTCTGGAGCCGGAGGTGCCTTGGGAGAACGTCGTTGCCTACGTAGAGGCGTGCCGCGCGCTGTCCTGAGGGTCCTCTTCCTCCCAGTCCCGCAGCACGACCTCGTAGGCGGCGATCATGGCGCGCATCTCGGCGTCCTTGACCTCGCTGCGCCCCTCCCAGTTGTTGCCATGCGCCACGTAGAGAGATTCGATCAGTTCCCGCAGGAACCGCTTCGTGAGGTCGCGGTCGGTTTTCCTCCGGTCCGCCATGTGCGCGTAATAGGTTTCGAAATATTTGTCGTAGATCTGGTCGATTCCGTCTTGCATATAAACACTTCCCATTGATTCGATGACAACATTCTAGCACGCGGACGCCGCGCGAGGCAAACGCGGCGGAGAGATTTAACGCACATGCAAAAAGAAGCCGGCCAGACCGGCTTCTTTTTGCATGTGCGCGCGCCTTATCGCGTGGAGACGTGTACGAACCGCACGATGAACGCCACCAAAAGGATCCACCCGACGATCCACCAGACCATGCAACCACCCCGGTATCAGTATAGGCGGTTGCGGGGAAGGCATACCTGTGAGGTCGGGCAAATCCGCGTCCGGTCCGTCGCATACTTCGGATCAGACGGTTTCACAACCGCGAACTGTCCACAAATCATAGACTGGGAAAATGTAAAAAAGGAAGGCCTCCGGGTGATTGGTTTCGATGGAAGCCGGGTTTCGCTCCGGCGATATGTGCCATTTTTTGCAAAAGGGCTCAATTCACTACATGCTTATGGTATTTTTCCCTTGCTCCTTCGCCCTGTAGAGTGACATATCCGCCTGATGGATGAGGGCCGATAATGTACAGTCCGCGTTGGGGCAGGCGGCGACGCCGATGCTGATGGTGTATTGGATTTGGTGCTCCATATACGAAACGATCCTTTCGGAAACGAGGCTTTGCAGCTGTTTCGCGAAGATGGTGGCCGCATCAATATCCGCGGGCAGAATCAAGACAAATTCATCACCGCCGATGCGTCCCATGAAAGAATCGCTGGGAAGCATGCCCTGCGCCGTCTCGACAAAATCATTGAGCGCCGCATCTCCGCCCAGATGGCCGTAAGTATCATTGATGCTTTTGAAGTTATCCAGATCGATGACCATTGCGCACAAAGACGGATTCCGCCCGGCATTTTTTTGCAAATCGGAGAAGGCGTTGTTCAGGCCTTCTCGGTTGTAGATCTGTGTGAGCGGATCGATTTCCGCGCGCAGCTTCAACAGTGTGATGTCGGTCAGCACGACGGCGTACCCGACAAGTTTTCCGTGGAACGGTTCCAATGCGTGGCTGGCCATCGAGACATAGCAATTGCGCTGCGCGCTTCTCAGTTCCGACGGGAGGCGGTTCACCGAAAAGCCTTCGCCGTCCGCGTCCTCCCCATGCGCAATGAGCCTTTTGATGTTGGAACCGGTTTTCAGGCCGACGTGATGTCCGATGGCATCCATCAGCTCGGACGCCCTTTGGTTGTGCTCAATCACCATTCCATTTTCGTCCACGATAATGATGCCCTGATCGATCACGTCAAACACCTTGCTGAAGGCGATCGGCGCGACCCCGATAAAACCGCTTCGCAGGACCACATATGAGATCAGCACGAGACACGGAAGGCTCAGAACCGGAATCGTTATATTGATGCCGATTTCGGACAGGATTGTGGACTGAACGGCAGCCGCGACAAAGGTCAGCACGATGCTAACGATAATCATCCAGATGGAACGCCGGAATCTCGCGGAGACCGTCCTTGTGAAGATTACAAGATTGACAACCGCGACCAGCGGAAGGCAGAAGTTGAACGCAATCAGCACGGTGGCAATCTTTGTCGAGCGAACGGCGATCGCACTTCCGAACACGGGATCAACCTGCACCGTAACGCTTTCGCGCATGATGTGGTGATACTGGTCGGTAAAAACCAGCAGAACGGACGCCAGTTGGACGGCGGTGGCGATATACGCAAATACTCGAAGCTTTCGATTTGCCGTATAATCAGCGCTGAAATACAGGGTGCACAGAGGCGTAAAGAAAACGCCGATCTGCGTGATGTTTCTGCCCCAGAGCATCCATTTTAAATTGCCTGCGTTCGCGTCGATGAGATTGCCAATCACCCAAACCGCAAAAAAGACGATCATGGCGAACAGCGCGGGCGTGCCGGGTGTTTTCAGATTCCTCCCTGTGCGAATGATCAGCGCGCACAATAAAAAACAGGAGGCGATCAACGTAATATTGCGGAGTAATCCCATTCGCACCCCTCAAATCAAAAACGTCTGTATTTTGCGGGGCCATTTTTGAACGCGGCGCGTGACAAAAAAATATGCCGGATACGCCCCCCGAAAATACGGCCTCCAGGCCCTGTGCGCAATAAAACCGACATCCGGCGGTCGTGCGCCCATATTTATTTAATTATACATGTATTTGTTGATAAATTCCGGCGCTGTTTTATGCATATGTGTAATTTTCTGTAAACGAAATGAAAACATGTAGAGGAGCAGAACGTATGAGCTGAATATGCCGGTTATCCCGGATGGCTTGACGCCTCCGCGCGGCGTATGACCCGGACTCTCCTTGAACGGATGCAGGGCGCGTCTTCCTCCCTGCGCGGAGCCCAGAAAGAAAATGCGGCATGGTGAGGAGCATTGCCCGAGAAATCTCCCCATCGGACAAGAGCGTCCGCATGCTGATTGGAAAGGACAATGATGCCAATGGTGGGGGTGTTGCGGTACCAACGATATACATGTCCGCGGAGATAAAATGGTGCGGGAGAGGGGAACAACATCTTTATCGACACGTGGGCTTGCCCGTGTGGCGGATGTGGGGTATCATATTCGTGTGGGCCAAATTCATACAGAGGTGAGGAAATGCTACTCCCAATTGCAATTATAGCGGTCAGCGATCCGGACGAACGGAATTTCATGATAATGGTATACGAAGAGTACCATCACGTTATGTTTGCCACGGGCTACAGCATACTTCACAACAAGGAGCTGGCGGAGGATGTCGTCAGCGCTGTACTCGTGAAGCTAATCGAAAAAATCAAAACTGTCATGAAGATCGACCCGAGGGCACTTCGATCGTATATTGTTTCCGCCACCAAAAATACAGCGCTCAACCTCTCGGAACAGAAAGCGCGCGAGCTAAGAACCCAGACTGTTTTCGCTGATGAAACAGAAAACGAAGTTCAAGCGTCCGATAATGTGGAATATGTAATCCTCAGGACTGAGACAATCCAGGGGATGGCTGATGCCCTTGAATGCCTGCGGCCTAGAGACAGGGAGATTTTGCGTATGAAATACTACGATGAGATGACAGATCAGGAAATCGCTGAGGTAATCGGCACGAAGTCTTCCACCGTTCGCATGTCTCTGACACGTGCGCGGAATCGGCTTATGCAAATCTGCAGGGAAAGGGATATTGAGTTATGAATATGGATGGGCGCACGGCTGCAGAGGCAGAGGCGCGGCTTGAAAATGCCTTCATAAAAGCAGGTTTTGTGGAACTTGCAATGCGAGAGAAAATTGCAACCGACTCGTGGTTAGGTGAGCGTGAAAATATGGAATTAGCCCAAACGGCTTTCGAGGGAAATCGGCGCGGGTCGTATCGTGATCTCTCACGCGCAATCCGTCGAAAAGCGATGCGCGAAACCATTTTTCAGACGGTGCCTAGGGTTGGAAAGGTAGCCGTTTTTGTCCTCTTCTTATTTTATGTTAGTCTCACCATCGCCGTCGCTACAGTGGATCAAGTTCGTGAGGGTTTATATAGGTTTCTTGTTAATACCGAAGATGCTTATTCAGAATTGACATTACACCGCGAGGAAATTGTAAATTCGTCAGTTCCATCCGAATGGAAGGGGATTTATTACCCTCTTTATATACCGGTTGGTCTTGAACTGAACGGTATCGAACAATCAATTTTCCCTTCAAATCAAAAAGTAATATACAAAAGCCCTGATGGAAGTCGCTGGTTGGTATATGCGGAGTGCAAGGAAGACGAGAAGACGCTCATCAACACGGAAGAATCGGTTGTTACATGGGAGGATGTGAATGGAATAGCATGTATGTTCGTCGATCGTGGCACCGAGAAATATGTAACTTGGTCAAGCGAAGACAGGTATTTTTTCATCTGGACAGACGGGGCTTGTGACGAGTTAAGAAAAATTGTCGATAATGTTAAAATTATCGCATTTTACAAATAAAAGTGCTGCATATTAGCCTCCCCACCTGTCTTATGTAATGAATGAACTACAAAGGAGAGGTCAATTATGAAGCGAATGTTGGCACTTGCGGTCTGCGTCATGGTTTTGTGCTGCATGTACGTCGTGCCGCCGGCACAGGCGGTTCTGATTACACCCTACTTTACCTATATCAGCACATTGCAAGCTGGTATCGCTATCATCGGCTCGACCGCATCTTGCTGGGGGTCTGTGGCCACATCCTCAGCCAACGACGTTTCCATCAAAGTAACCTTGCTGCGGCAAAGCGGCAGTCAATGGGTCACTGTGGCAAGCTGGAACGGGTACGGCTACGGAATAGATGGCGCCAGCGTAAGCAGGACATATTCCCTCTCGATACCCGGCAACTACAAGGTTTATTCCCTTGGCAAAATTCTGGACTCGAACGGCAATGTTCTGGAAGCGGCATCGGCATATTCGGGAATTAATACCTATTAGGCACGCCTTGGGTCTATCGCTTACAAGGGAGGCGAACAAATGTCATTCGAGGAGTATGCAGTAAAGGCACGAAACGATTGTTTAAAGATTGCGATTACAAAGGGACTAAGCTCTGAGGCTGTAGAAGTTTTGCAATTGATAACCCAGCAAAACCTTCATTTACTTAAATCATATCATGATGACGTTGTTGTACCGTTGCTTGTCGGCATTGACGGTAAGAAAAAAACCGCGTCCGGAACCTGACTTCCTTTTTGTCACCAGAGACAACCGCATCCTTTTCGCAACTTCTCTACAGCCGCTGGTTCCCGCCGCAAGGCGGGAGCCTTTTTGCGATTCCGCCTGCGAACGGCGTCATCGACGCGGGCCGGAGCGAAGCGTTCAACGTCGCAGCAGAGGTGCTTCGGTTGCTCGTGCTGTTCGAAGGGCCGAATAACTTGACGGGCTCGGTGAGCGTTTAAGGCGTCGAATCATGTCCTTCAGCGCATACTTTGGCATGAATGAACCCCTTGATTTCTCAATGAAATCAAGGGGTTTTGTGTGGTGGAGGTGTGGGGAGTCGAACCCCAGTCCGAAAGCCAGACGGCAAGAGCTTCTCCGAGCGCAGACCACGTTTTAACATTCCCTCCGCCGAACCGCCATGGACGGCGTTACGGCATCAGTAGCTTCATAAATTCCGGTCCGCCGCAAAGCTTAAGCGGAACGGTTCCCTGCTTTTGCGACGCCGATTGCCTACGCCGCAGGAGGCTTAGGGTCGACGTTCACGGACTAAGCCGCGAAAGCTACGTTATCGTAGTTGTCAGTTCATTGTTTGTCCCGTTGTTGGGCGGTACAGGGCCGCCGCTCGCTACTCAAGTCCTCCGAGCCCCCGTCGAAACCAGTACACCCCCCTGTCGCGGGCTTTTCAATCCCGCCCGGCAAAGGCGCGCTCAATGTCCCGGTCGGTGTCGCGCTTGGCCATGTCGTCGCGCTTGTCGTAGAGCTTCTTGCCCTTGCACAGCGCGATCTCCATCTTCATTTTCCCGTCCTTGAGGTACACCTGCAGGGGGATGATGGAAAATCCCTTCTGCATCACGTCGGCGTTGAGGCTGCGAATCTCGTTTTTGTGCATGAGGAGCCGCTTGGGCCGAAGCGGGTTGGTGTTTGAGAAGCTGCCCTTTTCGTAGGGGCTGATGTGCATGTTCTGGACGAAGATCTGGCCGTTTTGCACGGCCGCGTAGCTGTCCTTCAAATTGCACTTCCCGAGGCGCATGGATTTGACCTCGGTGCCCTTCAATTCAATGCCCGCCTCCCATGTCTCGAGGACGAAGTAGTCGTGCCGCGCGCGACGGTTCTGTGCGATGCTCTTGACGCCCGTCTGCCGCATGCGAAGCCCTCCTTCCCATCCTCTGGACGATCATTATAGCACATCGCCGGGGGGATGTAAAGGAGATGATTTTTCCATGGCGCAGGGCGTTTTGCGCAAGCGATATATGTTGACTTATATGTGTCGAAATGATAGCATATTGGTGGTATCCACTGTGCGGACCATGTGACAGTGCGGGAATGAAACCGATCGAAAATACACAGGAATTCCGGAAAGGAGAGATTATGATGAGGCGGTTGTTATGTGTTTCCCTGGCGATGGCGCTGTTCGTATTTTTCCCGTTGCAGGCCAGCGCCTCTACGTATTCCGAGCTGGTTGACGGAATCTTGACGGATTATTCGGACGTCGATGATCTGGCGAGCAATGTGAACCAGCAGAAGGTGAACGGGCTGTACCGTTCGGTGGAGCTGCTGTCGGTGATCGCCATGGAATTTGACACAACCGGAAATGCCAACGAAATGATCCAAGGCGTGCTTTCCGATTACGCGACGTACGACGACCTGTCGGAGAACGTCAACCACCAGATGGTGAACGGGGCCTACCGCGCGGTCGATCTTTTGACCGTCATCGCTTATGAGCTGGACAGCTCCGGAAACTACAGCGAACTGATTCAGGGCGTGCAGTCGGATTACGCGTCGCAGGATGATGCCGCCGCAAATGCAGATCAGCAGACGGTCAACGGCCTGTACCGCGCGGTGGAGCTTTTGTCGATTATCGCCTATGAGCTTGACGCGACGGGGAATGCGGCCTCGCTGATCCAAGGCGTGCTTTCCGACTACGCAAATTACAACGATGCGGCGGTCAATGTCAATTACCAGACCGTCAACGGGGCCTACCGCATGGTGGACATGCTGACGATCATCGCCTATGAGCTGGACGGCACCGGAAACGCGGACACGCTGATTCAGGGCGTGCTGTCGGATTACGCGAGCTTTGACAGCTCCGCCGAAAACATCAACCAACAGATCGTCAACGGTCTGTACCGCTCGGTTGAGCTGCTGGCAATCATTGCGTACGAGAACGCACCGTAGACCTGGGTTGCGTGGCGGGCACCCCCGGGGGAAACCGCGGGGGCGGTTG
>JAEYRW010000134.1 GCA_023435435.1 Bacillota bacterium
GCCCGGGGGGGTCCGGGCCGGCGCCGTCCTTTGTCGTTTGATTTTTCAGTTCATCCACGCGTATGTGTCGCGCATGCCGCAGCCCTCGCCAAAGGAGGTGTCCGGCGCGATGGATCTTGCCGCCCGCGACGGATTCCCCAGGCAATCAGCCGCCGATGCCGGTCCGGCGGCGAATCGCCGTTTCCGCCGCCGCGTAATTTTCCGGGGAGCAGAAGACGGCGATCTTCTGGGTCGGGCCGCCCCGCAGCAGGATCGTGCATCGCTTGGGGTCGTATTTGACGCGCCGAACGGCGCTCCACTTGATTTGGACGGACTGGCGGGCTGCGGCCATCATGCCGATCCCGGCGGTTCCCGGCCTTCCCGAAAAGGCGCCCAAAATCATGAGAAGGCCGTTGACGACTGCGTTTTTCTTCGCCTGCCTTTTCTGCGTATAATTGAGGACGCCCTCTTCGTCGACGACAAACCCCGCCGCGTACGCGCCGCCGTAGAAGAGCAAAATAAACAGGTATGTCAGAAGGAAAAGAAGCCCGATCATGAAAAGCGCGTACTTCGCGTCGGAATGCACCACATCCCCGCCCGAAAGAATCAGGAGGAGCGCGATCAGGGCGGCAAAGGGCAGGCCAATCGCCAAGAGGAGTCCGCGCAGGAGGTAAAAATTGCGAAACATCGGAACGCGAATTTCCCACTGCAGCTTTTCCATGGGCGGCACCAGCTTTCGCAAAATTTAATTCAATTATAATGCGCGTGCCAAATTCTGTCAACGCGCGCGGCGCGGCGGCACAAAAAATGCCGGGGCGCCGAAAGGCACCCCGGTCAATCTCTATTCGCCCGGCGACCGGGCGAGCGCGGCTTCGAGCTCGCCCACCCGGGTGACGAGCACCGCGCAGAATTCATCCATTCCCTGGGCCCTCTCCCGGGCGGGTTTGGTCACGAAATCGCGAACGGGATCGATCACCGCCTCGGCGCACTGCATGATCTTCTCGCTCTGCTCCGCGGACCGCCTGCCCGTCAGGTGCTTGGTCAGAATTTCGATGGAGCGCGCAAGCTCGGCGTCTCCCTGCATCCGTGCCTCCTCCTGGAGGCCATCGCACGCCGACTTCATGTCCGCGCGCGGCCTGTGGTTGACCTGGGGCGGCGCGCAGTCGACGCCCTGTTCGTTGAGGCTTTCCACGACCTTTTTGACGTAATCGGGCCGCGTCTTGATGACCGAGCGGTATTTATTCTGATAACGCAGCATCAGCGAGTGGTCGCCGTCCGAAATTTCCTGCAGGCAGGAACGGACGGACTGGCCCGCCGCGCGCGCGCGGAGTACCTTCTCCATCAGATCGTCGACTTCCTCCTGGGTAAAGGGCACAAAGCGCGCGGTGTGTGCCTGCTCGCCCTCCCGCTGCCGGACCTGCGCGTAGTAATAATTGCGTATACTGTTGGGGCGGCGGCCTGTTTTTTCCGAGATGCGCTCGAATACCGCCTTGAGCGGCAGTCCCTGCTGCTGTGCCTCGTCCGCCGTTTCCCACAACAGCTTGTTCTCGTAGTCGCTCCAGCCGGATCGTCTGCTCATGCGCCTGATCGCCTGCTCCATTTTGCTCCCTCCAAATAGATACTAATTAAGAGTATGCGCGCGGGTCCTGATCGATATACCCACACGGCAATTTAGTCGAATATTTTTTCACAACGTCCCCGAAATGAATGCGCACGGACGATTTCGGGTATCTATGAAGTGGGGAGGCGCGCGCCCATTCGGCGCTTGCTTTTCCGGTGGTTTTGTTGTAAGATACTATAAGACTGGTAATAAGGAGGAACCGACTGTGGTTGACAAGCAGATGAGCATAGGCCAGGTTCTCAAGCTGGACCGCGGAACCGCGCCGATTTTCATGCAGTTTGGCATGCACTGCCTCGGCTGCCCGCACGCGACCGCCGAAAGCCTTGAGATGGCATGCGCCGCCCACGGCGCCGACGCGGACGAGTTGGTCGAGAAGCTGAACGCGTACCTGGGAACCAAGAAATAAGAGGGCGCGACGGCCGGTGCGTTGATATGCGCATCGGCCGAACATATATACGAAATCGGGGAGATGGCATGATGCAGATTCATTCGTTCAATGATATGGAAGGCCTCAAAATCGCCGTGGAGATCGAAAGGCGCGGCGAACTGTTCTACCGGAAGGCCGCGAAGCTTTCGGACAACGCGGAAACCGTGCTGATCCTCGAACAGCTCGCCGCCGACGAGGCGATTCACATGCGCGAGTTTCAAAAGCTGGTGGATAAGGCGTCCGTTTCCGACGAGATGTACGACGAGGAAACCAGCGCCTACCTTTCCGCCATCGCGGCGGACGTGGTGTTCCCCGAGGGCCTGATGGCGCTGCGGCGCGCGGGCTTCTCGAGTCCCGAGGGCGCGCTTCTCGAGGCCATCCAGTCCGAGAAGGACTCGATTCTCTTTTACACGGAGCTCGAGCGCCACGCCTATGACGACGAGGCCAAGCACATGTTCCGTGAAATCATCATGCAGGAAAGGCGGCACCTTCGCATCCTGCAGCGCCGCCTGGAAGAGACTGCGGAGGCATAGCCATGGCGTACATGGACGAATACCGCAAATGGCTCGCGCTGTTCGCGGACGACAAGGAAACGGTCTCCGAGCTCACCGCCATTGCGGATGATCCCGCGGAGATTGAGGACAGGTTCTACCGTCCTCTCGAGTTCGGCACCGCCGGCATGCGCGGCGTCATCGGCATGGGGCTCAACCGGATGAACGTTCACAACGTGCGCCGGGTGACCTGTGCCCTTGCGAAGATCATCAAAAACCATCCCGGCGGCGCGGCGCGCGGCGTCGTGATCGGCTATGACTCGCGCCGCATGTCCCCGGAATTCGCTCGGGAGACGGCGCTGACTTTGGCCGCGTGCGGCGTTAAGGCAATGCTGTTTCAGTCGCTTCGGCCCGTGCCGGTTCTCTCGTTCTCGGTGCGCCATCTGGGCGCCATCGCGGGTGTGGAGATCACCGCCAGTCACAATCCCTCCAAGTACAACGGCTACAAGGTGTACTGGGAGGACGGCGGCCAGCTGCCTCCGCCCCGCGCAGACGAGGTGACCGCCGAGATTGAAAAAACCTCCTTTGAGGAAGCCGTGAAGATGGGCGAGGACGCGGCCTTCCGGGCCGGACTGCTCGCCTATCCCGGGCCGGAGGTGGACGACGCGTACACGGCGGCGGTGAAAAAGCTGCAGGTCAATCCGGAGCTGGCGCGGGAGATGGGGGATACCCTCAAGATCGTGTACACGCCCCTCAACGGAACCGGCAACCTGCCTGTCCGGCGGGTCTTGCGCGAGATTGGCATGAAGCATGTGTTCGTCGTGCCGGAGCAGGAACTGCCCGACGGTAATTTCCCGTCCGTTCGCGTGCCCAATCCCGAGGATCCGGACGCGTTCCGGCTGGCCATCCAAATGCAAAAGCGGCTGAAGGCCGACCTTTGCGTGGGCACCGACCCGGACTGCGACCGCGTGGGCGTCGCCTGCCTCACCGGCGATGGTGAGGTGCGCATGCTCTCCGGCAACCAGATCGGCTGCATTCTGCTCGACTACATCTGTTCCCAGAAAAAGGAACGGGGCGAGCTGCCTGAAAACGGCGCGGCTGTTTCGTCCATCGTGTCCACCGACATGGCCAAGGCCATCTGCGAAACCTTCGGCATGGCGCATGTGGAGGTTCTGACGGGCTTTAAGTTCATCGCGGAGCAGATTCAGCTCTTCGAGGACACGGGCGCGCACACATTTCTGTTCGGCTTTGAGGAAAGCTACGGCTTCCTTTCCGGCACCGAGGTGCGCGACAAGGACGGCGTGAACGCGGTGATGCTCATCGCGGAAGCGGCCGCTTACTACAAAACCCGGGGCATGACCCTCGCGGACGCGGCGGACGAGCTCGGGAAAAAGTATGGCTTCTACGGCGACCATATAAAGTCCGTGACCCTTGCCGGCAAGGACGGGCAGGCCAAGATCGACGCCATCATGGGGAGGCTCCACGCGGAAAAACTTGCGACGATCGGCGGAAGCAAGGTGCTCGCCACCCGCGACTACCTCAAGGGCACCCGCGAGACGGCGGACGGGGTCGTGACGCCCGCCGGGCTCCCCGAATCGGACGTTCTCTACTACGAGCTGGAGGGCGGCGCGTGGGTCTGCGTGCGGCCGTCGGGCACCGAGCCCAAAATCAAGGTCTATATCAACGCCGTGTCCGCTTCGCCCGAAAAAACCGAGGCGCTGCTCGCCGGATACGCCGGGGACATGGACAAAATACTTGCGATATAACTGGAGGTTGCCTTTATGAAGCTAGGCGTCGTGGGCCTTCCGAACGTCGGGAAGTCGACGCTTTTTAACGCGATTACAAACGCCGGGGCGCAGGCCGCCAACTACCCCTTCTGTACCATCGAGCCCAACAATGGCATCGTGGCGGTGCCCGACCCGCGCCTGGACGTGCTCGCGGACATGTATCATCCCGAGAAGTACACCCCCGCGACGCTGGAGTTCGTGGACATCGCAGGGCTCGTCAAGGGCGCGAGCCGGGGCGAGGGGCTTGGCAACAAGTTTCTCTCCCACATCCGCGAGGTGGACGCCATCGTCCACGTCGTGCGCTGTTTCGACGATTCCAACGTCATTCACGTGGACGGCGACGTGTCCCCCACCCGGGACATTGAGACCATCGAGACCGAGCTGATCCTCGCGGACATCGAAACGGTGGGAAAGCGCCTTGACCGCGCGCTTTCCATGGTCAAAAAGGGCGAAAAGAAGTATCAGGACGAGGCGGACGCCGGAAAGATACTGGCCGACTGGCTCGACGCCGGAAAGCCCGCGCGCACCGCGCCCCTGAGCGACGACCAGCGGACCGTGGCGCGGGAGTGGTTTTTGCTGACCATGAAAAAGGTCATCTACGCCGCGAACATCGGCGAGGACGACATCGGGACGGATCCCTGCGATCTTCCTTACGTGGGCGAGGTCGAAAAGGTCGCCTCCGCCGAGGGCGCGGAAGTGCTGGTCATCTGCGCCAAGGTGGAGGAGGAGATCGCCCAGCTCGACCCCGCCGAAAAAAAGGTGTTTCTGGAGGAGATGGGCATCGGCCAGTCGGGGCTCGACCGGCTGGTGACGGTGGGTTACCGGCTCCTGGGGCTCATCAGCTTTCTCACCGCCGGTCCCAAGGAAGTGCGTGCCTGGACGATTTCGGACGGCATGAAGGCGCCCCAGGCGGCGGGCAAGATTCATACGGACTTCGAGCGCGGGTTCATCCGCGCGGAAATCGTGGCGTACGACGACCTGATCCGCGAGGGCGCCATGGCCGCGTGCAAGGACAAGGGCCTGGTGCGCAGCGAGGGAAAGGAATATGTCATGAAGGATGGGGACGTCACCCTCTTCCGGTTCAACGTATGACGGAACTCCGCCCGCCCGTCCCCGCGCCCGCCTACCCCGCTTCCGCGCGGCCGACGCTTCTCGCCGCCAACGGGATGTACCTGCTCGCGGGCGCGAGCCTTGTGCTCCTGACCCTGTTCGCGCCGGACATCGTCTCCGCGTTGCGCACGCTTTCGCCCGCCATCACGCAGGTGCAGTTTCAACTCGCCGTGGATGTCATCCTCTATCCGGTGTTCTTCCTCCTGCCGGTGGCACTTTTCATGGCGTGGCGGGGCGTCGGGGCCATGCGGCTTTCCGGCGTGGGATTTGGAATCATGATCCTGTGCCTCTCGATGGGACTTGCGTGCGCGTATCTGGGGCTCAATCTTTCGGCCCTATGGCTCATGTTTCTGGATGCGGTGGGCGTGCCGGTGACCCGGTCGAGCGTATCGGTTTCCACCCAAAACGACTTGATCGCCGGTGTTTTCGCCATTGCGGTTATCCCCGGCATCTTCGAGGAGCTTCTGTTTCGCGGCCCGATTCTGAGCGCTTACGAGCGCGGCGGATCCCGCCGGGCGATTCTCGTTTCCGCCGTTTTGTTCGCCATGCTCCACGGTTCCCTGGAAGGGCTGCCCGTGCAGTTCATGATGGGCGTGGTGCTGGGCTTCGCGGTGGTTTCCACAGGGTCCATTTACGCGGGCATGATGATCCACACCACCTACAACGCGGCATATGTGCTTCTGGGCTATCTTGTCCGCGGCGCCACCGACGAGGTCGGCGGCGGGGTTTCCGAGCTCTATCAGAATGTCGGCACGCTATCACTGGTCATCGGGCTTTTGTTCGATGGGCTCGTGGCGCTGGGCATCGTCTTTTTGTTCGCGCGCTTTTTCGCGCGCTTCCGCAGAAAAAACGAAATCGCGGTCTTCCCCCGTGCGCCTCTGGGCTTTGGCGTGGGCGAGGCGGTGGTGCTCATCTCCGGCGTGGTGACCGCGCTGTTCCTCTACGCCAACAATATTTTCGGCATATTGGAGTATTTCTCGTGAACGCGCTCATCCTCGCGGTCGGCAAGCTCAAGGAGCGCTGGCAGAGGGATGGTTGCGCGGAATACCAGAAACGGCTCTCGCGATACGGGAAGTACGAGCTCGCGGCGGTGGACGACGTGCGCGAGCCCGACAGGCCCTCAGACGCGCTCAACCGCCAGGTCATGGATCGGGAGGGCGCGTCGCTTTTGAAGCTCATGAAGCCCGACGATTTCGTCGTCTGCCTCGCCATCGACGGTGAAGCGGCCGATTCCGTCGGGCTTGCCCGTCTCACCGCCCGCTGGGCCCAATCGGGCCGCCGCACCGTGTTCGTCATCGGCGGTTCCCTCGGCCTCGCGGATGCCGTGCTCGCCCGCGCCGACTTCCGCCTTTCCTTCTCCCACATGACATTCCCCCACGGGCTCATGCGCGTCATCCTGCTCGAACAACTCTACCGCGCCGAGCGGATCAATGCCGGGGAGAGGTACCACAAGTAGGCACGGAGGATGACGCCGGGGGAGACGCCGGGGGCGCCGTCCCCGGGCCCCCGCGCGACCGAATTGCCCATTGGGGTATGCCTCACAGAGTCGCGCCCGCCCGCCCATCCCACGGGGAGGAGCGACGAAGTCCTCTCCCAAAATAGAATTCGTCGTCCCGGGGTTAGAGCCCCGGGG
>JAEYRW010000155.1 GCA_023435435.1 Bacillota bacterium
CCCCGGCGCGGCGGGGGGGCAGACTGTCCGCGGAGCATAGAGCCCATTCCGGAAATGAACGCACCGCCTCTACATTATGCAAGGCGGGGAATCGCACATTCAGCGCACGGCCCGCTGTTCGGCGCGACTGCGCGCACGCACTTCCCAATCCCATTCTCCTGTCCGCGCATTCTGTGGGCGACGAACCCGCCGCCCCCTGCCCGGCGCGCCCATGGACGCTCAATGCGCCTCGAAATCCTCTACCGGCGTCCAGTTCATCCGGCACGCGCCGTTTTCCCGGGCGGCGACGCCCACGATCACCCGCGTATCCGGCCGTTCGACAGAATGCCTGAGCATTTGCGTAAATGTCTGCGTGTATTCGCGCGCAAGCAGCGCCTCTTCCGGAATCCAGTGAAGTTCCCCCTCGTCCGTGGCGATTGTCGGGTCCGCGTCGGTCCGCCCGAAGTAGACATAGGTCTGCCTGAGCGTGTCCCGATGGAGCCGGACGATCACATAGCGCAGTTTGAGATCGAATATATGCGCAGGCGGAATGCCTGTTTCCTCCCCGATCTCGCGCAGACATGCCGCGCGGGGGTCGTTCAATTCCGCCTGCTCGAGCTTTCCGCCGATCCCGCTCCAGACGCCCGGCGAGATGATCCTCGCCAGGGAGCGCTTCATGAGCAGAATCTCCCCGTCCCGCCGCAAAAACGCCACCGCGCCGTTCAGCAATTTGGTCATTGATCCTCCCCCATTTTCGTACATAAAAAAGGCCCCTGTCCTTTCGGACAGGGACTCTTTGGTTCTTAGTAGCGGTTGCTCCTCTGGCTCTCGAAGCACGCGCGGCAGTACACCGGGCGATCTCCGCGGGGCTGGAAGGGAACCTGCGTGGGCTGGCCGCAGCCGTCGCAGATCACATCGTACATCTGACGCTCGCCACCGCGGGAGCCGCCATTGGACTGGCGACGCTGGGCGCGGCAGGACGGGCAACGACCGGGCTCATTCTGGAAGCCCTTGTCGGCGTAGAACTGCTGCTCGGACGCGGTGAACACGAACTCTGCGCCGCACTCACGGCAAACTAAGGTCTTGTCTTCGAACATGGAAAAATACCCTCCTAATTGTATGTGCCCATTCGATGCCTGTCTTGATTGCCGAGTCCTGCGGGCCTTATCTACCGCACCGGTAGGGACACCAACGGAGGAATACGGTTTCGAAGATCGTTACGATCGGGGCTAGGGCTATTATACCATAACCGGTACGCGTTGTACAGCCTTTTTCCAAGTTTTTTTGCGTTTTCAGCCCTCGTCTCCCGCGTCCGGGCGCCGGTCGAGCCGGTCGAGCTGGTCCACATCGCGGTTTGCGGAGCCCTTGTCGCTGCGGGTACGCCTGCGGGACGGGCGCCTGTCTCCGCGCGGCTTCTCGTTCTTGGGCTGCGGCGCGGGTTCGGGGGGCTGTTCCTCCGAGAGTTTTTCGAGAAACTGGTCGGTGGACAGGTGCTTGGAAGCTTTCTGGTGCGGATACCGCTTGCGCTTTTCCTCCTGCGGGGGCTGTTCGGCGGCGGGCTCCGGCGCCCTTCTGGGACGGCGGTCGGGGCGCGCCATCTCGCGCACGGCGGCGGCGTCCTCCGGACCCATGCGGCGCACGTCCTCGACGCCGTATTCCCGGTTGTCGAACGTGTCGTCCGCCGTGTGGATGCGCACCCTGACTTTTTCGCGGATGGGGCTGATTTCCGTGACCACGCCCGCGCCGTCCGGGGTCATGATGTCCTTCCCCACCTTCGGCAGGCGCTTGAGGGTCTGCTCATAGTAGTCCTGCTCGTACTTGAGGCAGCACATGAGGCGGCCGCACTGGCCGGAGATCTTGGTCGGGTTGAGGGAAAGGTTCTGCTCCTTGGCCATTTTGATGGAAACCGGCTGGAAGTCGCCCAGAAACGAGCCGCAGCAGATGTTCCGCCCGCAGGCCCCCAGCCCGCCGAGCATTTTCGCCTCGTCGCGCACGCCGATCTGGCGCAGCTCGATGCGCATTTTGAACACGCCCGCGAGGTCCTTGACCAGTTCCCGGAAGTCCACGCGCCCGTTGGCCGTGAAGTAAAAGATGATTTTGCTGTTGTCGAAGGTGTATTCCACGCTCACAAGCTTCATGTCGAGCTTGTGCTTTTGAATCTTTTCCTGACAGACGGTGTACGCCTCGCGCTCCCGCTGGGCGTTGTACTCCGCGCGGCGCTCGTCTTCCTCGGTGGCGATGCGCAAAACCTTCTTGAGCGGCGCGACGATCTGCTCGTCCGCCACCTCCCGCGAGCCCGTCACCACCTCGCCGAACTCAATGCCCCGCGCCGTTTCCACAACAACATTGTTGCCCGGGCGCGGCCACACGTCGCACGGGTCAAAATAATAGACCTTGCCCGCTTTCTTGAAGCGGACCCCGATTACGGTTGCCATAGATTGTCCTCCGTTTATTCCACAATCGAAAGGTACGTCCGCTCGAGCGCGGATTGAAAGCTCACATTGCTCGCCAGCATGCGCCGCATGTTCATGACGCCCAAGAGCAGCCGCTTTCCCTCGAGTGAGATTTCCCCGATGTCTGTATGGGGCTTTGCCCCGTTTTCAATCGCCATCCGGTCCCGGGCGACAACTTCCATGATCTCCAGCGCGTCCTGCGCCGATTCCTTCGCGTCGGTCAGCTGCGACGCGGCCCGGGCCACGTTCGGAAGCGCCGAGAGCGTCCGGAGGGAGCCGAGCACCCTCTCCCGGAGCGCGAGATAATTCTGGTTTTCGTTTATGTCGAGCGCGCGGCCCACCGCCCCCTGGGCAAGCCCGGCCAGCAGGCGCGCGCGGGAAGGTTCGATGCCCCAGCCGCCCAGCGCCTCCGCGCACGCCTCCACCGTGAGCGGCGAAAAGCGCAGGCGGCGGGTGCGGGAGGTGATCGTGGGTAAAATCGCGCCGGGGAGGTCGGTCATGAGGAAAAAAACAACGTCGCCGACGGGTTCCTCGAGGGTCTTTAAAAGCGCGTTCTGCGCGGCGGTGGTCATTTTGTCGGCCTGTTCAATGAAGACGATGTGCCGTCCGCCTTCGAAGGGCTTGAGGGCGAGCCGGTCGCGCAGCGCGCGGATCTCGTCTACGCCGATGGAGCGCGCCTCGGTGGAAATCACGTGGACGTCCGGGTGGTTGCCGCTCAAAAAGCGCTTGCATTCCGGGCAGCTTCCGCAGGGCACCTCGAGGCCCCTGCATAGGATCGCCTGGGCCAGGTGCCGCGCCAGCGTGCGCTTGCCGGTGCCCCGCGGCCCCGACAAAAGCAGCGCATGCGGAATGCGCCCGGCCTTCACCGAACGCATCAGCGTCTCTATTTGGGCGCCACCCGCACCGTAATCAGAAAGCTTCAAGCTGCTTAACGAGCCTCATCCCTATATCTTTGTAAACTGCTCCACGTTCAGAACAAAAATCGTCGCGCCGCCGACCATGACCTCGATGGGATAGGGCGCGTAGACGCCCGTGGAGCCCGACATGGGCGAGGGCGAGGTCGCGATCTGTTTGCGGCTTTTGCATACCTTTTCGATCACGGACATCGCGCCCGCGAATTTGGTGTCGTCCACGCCCAACAGAAGCGTGGTGTTGCCCGAACGGAGGAAGCCGCCCGTTGTGGCCAGCTTCGTCACGCCGTATCCTTCGTTCATTAAATTGCTTATGAGGCGCGAAGCATCCTCGTCCTGTACGATTGCGATAATCAGCTTCATGCGCATGCCTCCTTATTTCTCTTATGTTTACATTATAACACATTTTTCTTCTTCTCCGCAAGTCCCAGGGGGCACAGCCTCCGGACCCCCGCCAAGGGGCCAACGTCCCCTTGGAACCCCATACTGTTTGCGGGCAAACATTCCTCTATCTGTCGGATCGCCCGGGGGTCCAGCCCCGGGC
>JAEYRW010000078.1 GCA_023435435.1 Bacillota bacterium
GTCCAGGGGCCCAGGCCCCGGACGGACGAGTTTTATTTTGGAGAGATTTGGGAAGCTTGGGCGGAGCATATTCTGCTTGACTTTCAATGGACAGTTTGGTATTTATAAGGGAAGCAGAAGAATGGGAGGACAAACCATGCCGATACTGGACATGCCGCTTGAGAAGCTGTACGGGTACGGGGGACGAAACGAGAGGCCGGCGGATTTCGACGCCTACTGGGATCGCGGAATTGCCGAAATGGAGGCGTTGGGAACGGACTGCGCGCTCGTCAAGAGCGCGTTTCAGACGCCGGGGGCGGAGTGCTATGATTTGTGGTTTACGGGCGTGGGCGGTGCGCGGGTGCACGCAAAGTTCCTGAAACCCGCGAAGACCGACGGGAAGCTTCCCGCCGTCGTGATGTTCCACGGCTACACGGGGGACTGCGGCTCGTTTTCCGAAAAACTCAATTACGTGTGCGCGGGATTCGCGGTGGCGGCACTGGACTGCCGCAGACAGGGCGGCCTCTCGGAAGACACCGGTTCTGTGAAGGGCAACACCATGCGCGGGCAGATCATCCGGGGGCTCTCCGATCCCGATCCGGACAAGCTGTTGTTCCGGGCCATCTACCTCGACGCGGCGCAGCTCGCGCGGATCGTGATGGCTATGGATTTTGTGGACGAGACCCGCGTGGGCGCGACGGGCGGCTCCCAGGGCGGCGGGCTGACGCTGGCGTGCGCGGGCCTGACGCCGAATCTCAACCGCGCGGCGCCCCAGATGCCTTTTCTGTGCGACTACCGGCGCGTGTGGGAAATGGATCTCGCCGTGGACGCCTATTACGAGCTCAAGGACTACTTCCGCCACTTCGACCCCATGCACGCGGCGGAGGCGGAAATCTTCACCAAGCTCGGGTACGTGGACAACCAGCACCTCGCCCCGCGCATCCGCGCGGAGGTGCTCATGGGCACGGGTCTCATGGACAACATCTGTCCGCCCTCCACCCAGTTTGCCGCGTACAACAAAATCGGGGCGAAGAAGAACGTCCTCCTCTACCCCGACTTCGCCCACGAACATTACCCCGGCTGGGACGACGCCGTCATGCAGTTCATGCTCGGCATGTAGACCCACCCCGTAGGGCGGGGCAACTTTCGTCGCCCTGCCCGGCCTCCCGGAATGCAAAAATCGACGGCGCGGGGCTTGGGCCCCCGCGCCGCCGACACAGCGAATTTTATTGCACCATCCGGTATGGGATTCTCAAGGGCCAGTGCCCCTTGCGCGGGGTCCGGAGCGGAGTCCCGGCGTTTCCCGGTGTCTCCGGCGTTCCCCCTCTATTCCTCCCTCACCTGCTCAATATCCTGGCCCCCACCGGCCGGCGCACGACCATGGCGCCCTTGGGACAGAGCTCCTGGCAGCAAAAGCAGCGGATGCACTTTTTGCGGTCGATGGCGGGCAGGCCTTTGCGCATCTCGATGGCAACCGCGGGGCAGACGTCGCGGCACTTGCCGCAGCCGACGCAATCGCGCTTCACGAGCGCGGGCTTCGACTGCATGAGCGCGGCGGCGGCCTTGCCGAGGAGCGAGTTGCCGAAGAAGAGCACGTCGTGCCGGGGCGAGAGGGCGAAATCGGGGAGGAGAAACGGCGCGATGTCGCCCGCGGTTTCGGGACTTTCCGGACTGAGCCCCCGGTCGCGCGCGGCGGCGAGGGTCGGCGCGTCCGCGGGCGAAATGCCGATGATTTTCGCGCAGACCTCGTCCACCTCGTAGGGATTTTCGCCCGCGACGAGGCAGCCGATTTTGCGCGGCACGCCCATGGACGGGCCATTGCCCTCCATGCCGACGACGGCGTCGACGATGCTGAGGCGCGGTTTCAGAAATTCATTGATGTCCACCAGCATGTCCGCAAAATCCCGGGCATCGGGGTAGACGTAGTGAAGCTCCGGCTTGCGCGTGCCGGGGATCGCACCGAACATGTTCTTGACGGCGGCGGTCATGCCCATCATGCCGTGGGTCTTGAGCTTTGAGAAATTAATGACCCCGTCGCAGGAATCGAGCCATGCGGTATACTGAAACTTTTTCATTTTGGCCGCGGCGGGAAAATCGGCGGTTTTTTCGGTAAAATCATCGTTCAGCCGCCCGCCAAAGCCCTCCACCGCGCGCAGGCCCGTAACCGCGTAGACGCGGGAAATATACGTCCGCGCAAACGGCCCGCCGGGGCTGTCCCCCACGACGGCGGTGGCCCCTTTTTCACCGATGAGCTTCGTAAGCGCGCAAAGGAGCGCGGGGTGGGTGGTGGCGGCGGAATCGGGCTTGAGCATGGTGATGAGGTTCGCCTTGATGCCCACCGTCATGCCGGGCTTTACCCAGTCGAGCCCGCCGATGGGCGCGAGCGCCTCCCGGAGCGCGTTTTCGCACGATTCGGGGGCATAATCCGCGCAGGGCACGATAGAAATCATCCGATCAACTCCAGTCTTCAGATGTCTCATTATACAATGAAGCGAATAGAAACGCAAACAGGATCGCAGAACCCGCGCAATAGAATGGACGAACCAGGAACGGGCGGGACATGACCCCGTCACCTGGAGTAGCGCCGCACAGAGGCGGCCGCCGTTCATTGACAAAGTCGTTGAGGGTGGGTTTGTTTTATGATAAGATGACGTGTATAGAGTTGCATTATATTTTCGGAGGATCGGCAATAATGGCTGGTACGATCACACATCTCGCAATCGCGGACAAGATGTATTCCATATTGGGCGATCGCGTTATAAAAAACCTTCCTCTGTTTTTTGGCGGAAATCTCGCCCCGGATGCGGTACACGCAAAGAAGGATTATCAAAGAGCGGATAAAAAACACTCCCACTTGTGCGATGGGATACATTTATACGGTTACGGATACCCGGAAATCGCCCGGCTGTTCAAGGACAGGGTGAACGGATTTATCGAAAAATATTATATGGCCGCGGGCGAAGATCGGGACTTGTACTTTGGTTACATCGTCCATTTGCTTGTCGATGAATTTTATATAATTTCAGTTTTCGAACGGCTCGAAAAACATTTGAAAAACAATGGGGCCAATCCCGATGAACCGGGGTTCCGTAAAAAGTTGGCCGATGAAATAAGCGATGACCCGCAATTATACAACGAGGCGTATATCGGTTTTTTCAGCGAGGCCTCGTCCATAATAAACATTTCGACGAGTGATTATGATTTTAAACAAAACGTCGTTGATGTGCTTGAAGCGGTATGGGATTACGAAGTAAGAGATTATATAGGCGTAAATGAAATAAACATAAACAAGCGCTGGGCCATTAATACTTTTTTCGAAAATGAAGAAACGGAAAGCAACGATGACCGCGAAACAGCAATTAAATTCGTCGGCAGCGCCGCAGAGAATGTAATTGAGAGGCTTCATGGTAATCGTATCAGCATTATCTGAGGATGCGCATGCATGGATTTACGACTATGCATGCGGGGGTGCAAGTCGGTATAAACGTTGACAGAATTCCCCCAAAACCCAATTCGGTCGCTCGGGGATTGGGCCCCCGAGCGAGCCGATGGATAGTAATATAATTTCCACCCAGCAAGGGATTCTCAAGGGCGTCAGCCCTTGAGCAGGGGGCCCGGGGGCAGCGCCCCGGGGCGTCACTTCCTCGTATAGCGATGCTTTGCGCCCTTCTCCTGCACCGTTGAGACCACCGCGTCGATGCCCGCGTCCGTGCGTTCGTAGGCCGCTTCGAGAAAGAAGGGCGCGCGCGGCATGCGACAGGTGACGAGGAGCTTCCCGTCGATGCGGCCCCAGGCCCCGAGGGCGGGCTGGATCGTGGTGGTGAAGGGACTTTCCGGCGCGACGGATTCGAGGGGCATTCCGCGCCCGAACAGGGCGTCTGTGGGGCCGTTCTCGGATTCGCCGGTGAGCCGCAGCGTGCCGTCCGGGCCGAAGGCAAACGACAGGGTTTCCTTGCCGTCCTCCCGCACGTAGGCGCCCTCCGGCAGCGGGCCTTCGCCCGAATCGGTTGGGAACGGGTGGGAAAGGTTTGCGGCGCGCGCGGCGAGGGCCGCCTGTTCGGCGTCGGTGCCGGGCTGTGCCTCCAGCGCCGGGAATATGTAATCCGCCATGGCGCGCATCTCGCCCGCCATGTGGGAGACGCCCGCCGTCGCGGCGACCACCATGTCCCGGGCCTCGTCCACCATGCAGATCTGCCCGAACGCGCCGTCGCCCCGGAACCGGCCGCCCCGGGCGCGCCAGAACTGGTAGCCGTAGCCCTGGGCCCACTCGTTGTCGGGGTCGGGCGTGCCGCCGTCGTTCTCGATGTGCTTTGCGCTTGCCGTCTCGACCCAGTCCGCGGGCAGCACGCGCTTTCCCTCCCACATGCCCTTTTGGAGGAGCAACTGGCCGAACTTCGCGATGGATTCGCAGGAGAGGTGCAGCCCCCAGCCGCCGCAGTTGATCCCTTCGGGGCAGCTGTCGAAATGGGGCTTTTCGATGCCCAGCGGCTGAAAGAGCCGGGGCGTGAGATAATCGAGCACCGTCATGCCCGCGACGCGCTGAACGGCGGCGGAGACGAGGTAGGTGCCGTGGCTGTTGTAGTGAAAGTGCGTACCGGGCTCAAACTGAACGGGCTGCGCGAGCACCTCCCGCGCCCAGTCGCCGCCCGCATGGCTGTCGGATTCGGGCGCGAGACCGCTGCCCATCATCAGAAGGTGCGCGATTGTGACCTTCTGAAGAAGCTCCGACGGGTTCTCCGGCGCCTTGTCGGGCAGGATGTCGATGATTCTGTCCTCGTAGCGCAAAAGCCCCTCCGCCACGGCAAAGCCCGCCGCGCAGGAGGTGAAGCTCTTGGACAGGGAAAAGAGCATGTGTGCCTCGTCCGCACGGTACGGCTTCCAGACGAACTGCGCCGCCACCCTGCCGTGCCTTAAGACCGTCACCGCGTGCATGCGCAGACCGCGCTTTTCCACCTCGTCCAGGTACTTGAGCAATGACGCCGACGAGAGACCAAGCTCCTCCGGGGATTTCGCGAATTGAAGCATCGTTTCACTCCTTCCGTGGGATTAAAAAAGCCGCCAAGGCGGCATTTGTACGAGGTTATTCGACCACGAGTCTGTGCGCAAGCTCGGTAAGCCAATCGCCGAAGAACAGAAACGCCGCGACGAACAGGATGGCGCAGAGCGCCAGCAGAATGAGCGCCGCGCCGGCGAATGTGCGCTTGGAGCGCGTCCGTCCCAGCGTCGCGAACAGAATCAGGGCGACGATGTTGATGCCCGGGATCACGGAAAGGATCAGCGTGCCCATCCAGTTGAGCACTGAGACGCCCCTTCTTTTCGGCGTATCGTCCATGCGGCTCATATCCATCCTCCCCTTGTATGAATATGCTCATTATACATTTATTTGCGCTGCGCGTAAAGGGATGCGCCGGATTTTTGAAATGTTGACATAATTGACTTGGCAGGTGTACAATCGGGGAAGCACATAAAGGAGATGAAACCATGTCTGCAATTACGTACGAAATGATCGACGGCTTTTCCCAGGCATTCCGTTCCGACCCCAAAAATCTCGTCGGCATGCGCGCCGCGATGAAGAGCGGGCTCTCCGACGCGTCCGAAAACCAGCAGGAGCAGATCGACAACCCCATGACCTTCTCCATCGAGATCGAAACAGGCAAAATCACCAACCAGAAGCAGTCCGGCCGCTGCTGGCTGTTCGCGGCGCTCAACTGCATGCGCTTTCAAATCATGAAGAAGCTCAACCTCGACACCTTTGAGCTTTCTCAGAACTACCAGATGTTCTGGGACAAGCTCGAGAAGGCCAACTTCTTCCTCGACAGCATCATCGAGACTGCCAAAGAGCCCCTGGATTCCCGGCTGGTGGCACACCTTCTTTCCTCCCCCGAGGGCGACGGCGGACAGTGGGACATGTACTGCGCCATCGCGGACAAATACGGCTGCGTGCCCAAGTACGTCATGCCCGAAACCTTCTCCTCCTCCCAGACCCGCACCATGGTGGGCATCATCACCGTCAAGCTCCGCGAGGACGCCAAGATCCTGCGCGAAGCCGTGGCCGCCGGGAAGGACGCGGAACCCATCAAGAAGGAAATGCTGGCGGAGATCTACAATATCCTTGTGATCTCCCTGGGCGAACCGCCGAAATCCTTCACCTTCGAGTGCCGCGACAAGGACAAGGAATTCCACCGCGACCAGGACATCACCCCCAAGGCGTTCTTCGACAAGTATGTGGGCCTCGCGCTCAATGAGTACGTGTCCATCATCAACGCGCCCACCGCCGACAAGCCCTATTACAAGACCTTCACCGTGGACTTCCTCGGCAACGTCGTCAGCGGCCGGCCGGTCAAGTACCTGAACCTCCCCGCCGACGACATGCGCGCCCTCGCCATCGCCCAGATGCAGGACGGCGAGCCCGTCTGGTTCGGCTGCGACGTCGGCAAGCTCCTCATGCGCGACTACGGGCTCATGGGCATGCATACCTATGACTACGAAGGCCTGCTGGGCGTCAAGTTCGGCCTCGACAAGGCCGGCCGCCTCGATTACGGCGAGTCGCTCATGACCCACGCCATGGTCTTCCTGGGCGTCAACCTCGTCGACGGCAAGCCCAACCGCTGGAAGGTCGAAAACAGCTGGGGCGACAAGTCCGGCCAGGACGGTTATTTCATCATGACCGACGAATGGTTCGGCGAGTACAACTATCAGGTCGTCGTCCATACCAAGTACCTCTCAGACGCCCAGAAGGCCATGTTTGACCAGGCGCCCATCCACCTCAAGCCCTGGGACCCCATGGGATCGCTGGCATAAGGAGACGAAAGAACGCCAGGGGCGCTGCCCCTGGACCC
>JAEYRW010000201.1 GCA_023435435.1 Bacillota bacterium
GGCCCCCCCCCCCCCGGCGTTTCCTTTGTTCCCCGGCGTTTCTTTCGTCATTCCTCCCGAATTTTGGACTCGAACTTGGACTTGCCGCTGTTCTCGGGAGGCGTGCAGGGATAATCGCCGGTAAAGCACGCGGTGCAGAAGCCCTTTGTGTTGTCGGCGAGCTTGGTGACCGAGTCGGTGGAGAGGTAGCCGATGGAATCAGCGCCGATGATCTCACGGATTTCCTCAATGGTATGCTGGCAGGCGATGAGGTGTTCGCGCGAATCGATGTCGGTGCCGAAGTAGCAGGGGTGCATGAAGGGCGGGGCGGACACGCGCATGTGCACCTCGGTGGCGCCCGCGTCGCGCAGAAGCCGCACGATGCGCGCGCTGGTGGTGCCGCGCACGATGGAGTCGTCGATGAGGACGACGCGCTTGCCGCGCACGGTGGCGGAAACAGGGTTGAGCTTGATGCGCACCTTGTTCTCCCGGTCGGCCTGGGAGGGCTGTATGAACGTCCGCGCGATGTACTTGTTCTTGATAAAGCCGATGCCGTAGGGGATGCCCGACTGGCGCGCATAACCCACCGCCGCGTCGAGGCCGCTGTCGGGCACGCCCACCACCACATCCGCCTGAACGGGATGCTCCAGCGCCAGGAACGCCCCCGCGCGCAGACGCGCGGTATGCACGGACGAGCCGTCGATGACGGAATCCGGCCGCGCAAAATAGATGTACTCGAACACGCAGGTCGTCTTGGGCGCGGTGTTGACGTGATCCTTCAGCGACACCATTCCGCCCTTGTCCACCAGAACGATCTCGCCCGGTTCCACGTCGCGGACAAACTTTGCGCCGATGGAATCAAGGGCGCAGCTCTCGGAGGCGAAGACCCACGAATCGCCCAGCTTGCCGATGCAAAGCGGCCGGAAGCCGTGGGGATCGCGCGCGGCCATGAGCTTGGCGGGCGACATCACGACAAGGGAGTACGCGCCTTCGAGCCGCGCCATGGCCCGGCTCAGCGCCGCCTCGATGGAGGGCGCGTTGAGCCGTTCCTGGGTAACGAGGTAGGAAATGACCTCGGTGTCGGAGGTTGTGTGGAAGATGGAGCCCCTGAGCTCAAGCTCCTCGCGCAGCTTCGGCGCGTTGGAGAGCGCGCCATTGTGGCAGAGTGCCATGGAGCCCTTGACGTGGTTTACGACCAGCGGCTGCGCGTTTCTGCGGGGATCCGCGCCCATGGTGGCATAGCGCACATGCGCGACGGCCATGGTGCCCGGGCCGAGGGCGTCCAGTTCGTCGCGGGTCATCACGTCGTTGACCAGCCCCGCGTCCTTATAGCAGGTGATGACGCCCTGGTCGTTGACGGCGATGCCGCAGCTTTCCTGGCCGCGGTGCTGAAGCGACATCAGCGCGTAGTAAGCGTAGGAGGCCACATCGTCCCGGGTGGGGGAGTAGATGCCGAAGACCCCGCACTCCTCGCGCGGCTTGTCAGTCCTCATCGCGCGCCCCCAACAAGCGCCGGAGCACCTCGTTGTAGGCGTCCTCGACGCCGCCCAGGTCGCGGCGGAAGCGATCCTTGTCCAGCTTCTCGTTGGTCACGGAATCCCAGAAGCGGCAGGTGTCGGGCGAAATCTCGTCGGCGAGCACGATGGTGCCGTCCGCAAGGCGGCCGAATTCGAGCTTAAAGTCGATCAGCTCGATGTTGTTGTGCTTGAGATAATCGGTCAGAACCTCGTTGATCTTGAAGGAATAGCCGGCGATTGTTTTGAGCTCTTCCTCGGTGGCGAGGTTCATGGCGTAGACATGATATTCGTTGATCATCGGGTCGCCCAGTTCGTCGTTTTTGTAGCAGTACTCGAGCACGGTCTTGCGCATCTTCGTGCCTTCGGGGATGCCCAGACGCTTGGAAAGCGAGCCCGCCGCGATGTTGCGGACGATCACCTCGATGGGCACGATGGTCACGCGCTTGACGACGGTCTCGCGGTCGTTCAGCTGTTCGACAAAGTGCGTCGGAATTCCGGCCCCGGCGAGAAGGCCCATCAGATGGTTGGTCACGCGGTTGTTGATGGCACCCTTGCCCAGAATGGTTCCCTTTTTGAGGCCGTTGAACGCGGTCGCGTCGTCCTTGTAGGATACGATCAGGAGGTCTGGTTCGTCGGTCTCGTATACCTTCTTGGCTTTGCCCTCGTACAACTGATTGAGCTTCTTCATTGAATCCGCCTCCAAAACACGAACATTTAAACGGGTAACGTAGTTATTATGCGCTTAATAACGGATGTTTTCAACGCATATCTGTTAAACGTATTTAAAAGAATCGAAAGAGGTGCGGAATTCGGCGTCGGAATACGGACAAACGCAAGGCCTTTTCCGCCGGGGAGCTTTGTGCTATCATATGAACAGAAAAAAAGATGTGAAAATATGGATGACATGGACCTGAAGCATGCCGCGTGGGAAATTCTTCCCGCGTTCGGCATAAAAAGCGAGGTTCTCGAATGCGGCGAGCTGCTCCGGTATCAATATCCCGAACCGGACCAAATGCGCCTCATTTTCAAAGCGACGTGCGCGGATCGCGCGCCGCTGGTAATCAAGCTCATTTCCGAGCGGGACCATCCCCGCGCCTTGATGGAGGAGCAATCCGCCTTCTCGGAGCACCTTCGGAAACATGGTATCCCCACCGCCCGGCGCTACCCGGCAGCGCAAGAGTACTGCGCCGAGATAAAAATCGGCGGCGTTTGCGCAGTCGTGACGGTGGAGGACTTCATGGCAAACGAGATAACGTTGATTGATGGCGAAAATATTCGCAAAATCGGTGGAATGCTGGCGCGTGCCCACAACATCGCCGCCTGGGACGACTGCCATGTAAACGGCAAAACGCTGTTCAACGCCCTCGACCGGAACGACTTGTTTTCATATGCGTATTTCGTTGCGCTCAAGCAGCGCTTTGCGGGGGAAGGGAGCGAGTTATTTGCCGAGATTCAGGAACGCGGCGCGAAGCGGCTGCGCGGCATAGAACGGCTGCGCGTGCGGAAAATGTACGCGACGCAGGGGGACGTCAGCGACTGCAACCTGTTTCAGACGCCCGACGGGCAGATCGGAATGTTCGACTTTAATAATTGCGGGGATAATTACCTGCTGAGCGACGCCATCTTAGAGGGCATCTTTGTGGCGCGCCTGATGGACTATGTAGAGCCGATTACGGAAGAGGCGGGCCGGTCCCTCTTTTTGGCGTTCATGGACGGTTACGAGGAGGAGCGTTCGCTTACGGCGGAGGACATGGAAATCATCCCGGATTTGTACGCGGTGACAAACGCCTTCTGGCTCGGCGATCTCGAATACGGAGAGGAGGCCCTCGTCAAAAAACTGGAGATTGGGGAACAAGAAGCCGTTTTGACGCGCCTGCGGTCGATTGTAAAAACGCTGAATGATCCCTTTCCGTATCACTGACCGTTCGCGCCGCCCATTCCCCTTTCCGCAAAAGGGATCGCCCGGGGTTTGGGCCCCCGGACGATCCTGCAAAAAATATACTATCTCCCCCATTATGGGGATTCCTAAGGGGCTCAGTCCCTTTGGCGGGGGCCCGGGG
>JAEYRW010000015.1 GCA_023435435.1 Bacillota bacterium
GGCTTGCCTTTGGCAAGCCAAGTCGCTTCGCGACCGCGCTGATTGAACCGTGATTCAATCAGCGCGCCGCTGGGAGCGCGCGGGCAGCGCCCTCGCCGTCACCCCTTCGCCTTCAGCAGAGGCATGAACACGCCGCCCTGGACGCTGCGGGCGATGAAGTGCTGGAATCGACCGGTTTTGGTATCGTACCAATCGGAGAAGGGGACGCGGCAGGGGGTTTCGCGCAGGTAATCGGCGAGGGGACGCACGTAGGCGGGCACCGCGTCGGGATCGGCCATGGCGGCGACCCACATGAGCCAGTCGGACTTGGTGTAATCCGCGCGGGAATCGAGGGGCAGCCCGTAGCGGTTCATGTGGGAAAGATGCCACGCAAGCTCCTTCTTGTAGAAGGAATCGGGCAGAAGGTTCAGGCCGAAGAGCCTGTCCCACACCATGTTATACTTCATGCTCCAGCCGCGGCCGTCGAAGGTGAGGTGGGTGTGGTCGCCCGCGTCCGCGCGCAGGAGCCAGCTTTCCGCCATAACCCTGGCGCGTGAGAGGTACCCGGCGCCCTCCTCGGGCCGGCCGAGGGCTTCGAGGATCATGCCGAAGCCCGCCACGCCGCACACGGCCTTGGCGGAGAGGTTGATGTTGCGCGCCAGATGTCCCGCGAAATCGTCGGTGCAGAGCTGCTCGCCGGGGTCCTCTCCGAATTCAATGAGGTACTTGACCCACTTTTCGAGGGTGGGCAGATGCTCGCCCGCAAGCGCCCAGTTCCCGTCCGCGCGGCCCGCGGCGGCGAGCATCAGGAGCATGTTTCCGCATTCCTCCACGGGCATCTGGTCCTTGAAATCGTAAGCATCCCGGGAGGCGGGAAAGAGGTAATAATCCGGGTGCGTCTCGCCGTTCATGACGCCGCGGCGGCCCGTGGCGGCGTAAACCTGACCCGTGGCCAGAGGATAGCGGCCCACGTCATGGGGCGCGAAGTCGTACTTCCACACGGGCATGTTGGCAAACCGGAGAATGGGACGGCACATGGCGCGCACGAATTCCGGATTGTACAGAAGGTACAGCGGGATGGAGGGATAGCTTACGTCCACCGTGCCGATGCAGCCGTTGGAATCGTTCTCTTTGGACAGGAAGGCCATCTCCCCGTTTTCGTCCGCGATGAGCTTGTGCGCGCCCACCGAATGGCGGTACGAAGCCGCGCAGACGAGGGCGTAGTCCGCGCCGCCCACCCGCTCGGCGTCCGCGGCCAGCTGCGCGTCGAAGGTCTCACAGCGCGCCATGAGCTCGCCCCTGCGCGCGTCCATTTCCGCGAGCATCTCCATGACGGTCTTGCCGTTTCTGGCGTACCACGCGGGCGTCATGCGCCCGAAATAGTTGATGGCGGCCACGTCGTCGTAGGCGAGGAGCAGTGAGAGACCGCCCTCCGCTCTCGCCAGAATGCCATGCTCATCCGCCTTGAGCTCCGCCCGGGCGGCGAGGTAAAGGGTTCCCCAGTCGATGGTGATGTGATCCCCCGAATGGCTGAGGGGCTTTTGCCGCCGCTGGCCCACGCACGCGGCCGCGAGACCATTCAGGTCAAACGCGTCCGCCGCCATTGCGGGAGAGGTCGCGCCGTCAAAGCACAGCTGTGACGAAGCGCGGAAGAAGCATTCCACATCGTGGGACGCGCCGTCTATGGACTCGGCCGCAATGTCCACGTATGTGACCCCCGCCGACAGGACATCCGGATCGGAAAGCAAGAGCGGCGTCGTGAAGATCAGCGTCGCGCGCACGCCCGCATCCTCATACGTGTATTTCGTCTTGGTGGCGGTCACTTCCGCGCCGACCAGCGTCATCGCCGCGTCGCCGCCCAGACCCATCAGCCGCATCCGCCGTCCATCCACCGAAATCAATGCGTGCAGGGGCTTCTCCGCGCCCGTCCAGTGGGTCGTGTCGCAATCGGTGGGCTTGTCAGCCGCCGACCAGATCGAAAAATAAGGGTCGCTCACCGCGATGGGCATCGCCGGAAGCCGCGTGATGCTATGCATTTTATTCCTCCCAAATCAGATATCCATGCCATTATAGCAGAATCGCAGCGCCGAATCATTGCATAAATGCTGAGTAATCATGATGGAATATGCAGAAGTTATTGACAAAATATTTCAATTATGATATATTCATTACGGTTCACGCGAATCGTCGTCAAATTTGGCGCAAAAACGAAGGAGACGCGAAATGAAGTTACATATTAAGCGCGTAGCGGGACTTTTGTCCCTGGCGCTGATCCTGTCCCTGTTTGCCGGTTTTTCCACCCCCGCATTGGCGGAGGATGCGTACGCGATGGTGGTGTCGCGCGCCGGGCGGCTGTATGAGAACGCGGATTTGTCCGGCCGGTCGGCCAAGATTGAGAAATACGCCATCGTGACGCTGGTCAGTGCGTCCGGCGGCGTCTCAAAGGTGGAATACAAGGGCTACACGGGATACATGGATTCGTCGGCCATCGGGGCGATCGACACGTCCTCGTCCATCGAGGCGGTCTTCGCGGTGGACGGGCGGGCCTACGAGCTGGCGACCACGTCGAGCAAGTCCGTCAAGGTGTCCGCGGGAACGACGGTCAACGTGCTCCTGGCGGCCAACGGCTGCGCGCTCATTGAAAAGAACGGCTATCTGTGCTATACGCGGGTGAGGTACCTGACGGCGGTGGGCGACAGTGCCGATCCCACGCCGGAACCCACGTCGAGCCCGACGGTGAGCCCCACGGCGACGGCCACGCCGGAGCCTGAGGTCGTCTACGAGGAATTTGACGCCATCGTCACCGACGCTTCGCTCAAGATTTACGCATCCGTGAAGTCCGGCGCGGAAGTCATCGGCACCCTTGCGAAGGACACCGTCGTGACCGTCACCGCCTATACGGACAGCGTGGCGCGCGTCAGCTACGGCGGCGGCGTAGGCTACTGCCTGGTGTCGGGGCTGACCAAGTATGTCGCGCCCGATCCCACCGCCGACGACGTCTTTGCCGATTCCAGCCTTTCCAACGAAGAGAAGATCTTCTACTTCCTCGTCTACGAGATGGACTTCAATACCGCCGGCGCGTGCGGCGTGCTGGCAAACATCGACTGCGAATCCGGCTTCCGGCCCACCGCCGTCAACTCCTCCAGCGGGGCGTACGGCATCTGCCAGTGGCTGGGCGGGCGCAAGACCAATCTCCAGAATTATTGCGCCTCCAACGGCTACGATTCCGACAGCCTCGAGGGCCAGCTCTGGTTCCTCAAATACGAGCTCACCAATAAGTACCCCTCCGTGCTCAGTTCCATGAAGTCCGTCGACGATTCCGCCCAGGGCGCCTACGACGCGGGCTACCACTGGTGCTACTACTTCGAAATCCCCGGCAACCGTTCGAGCACCTCCGCCAAGCGCGGGGCCATCGCCAGGGATGAATTCTGGCCGGAGTACAAGTAAAGGCCGATGGCCCTTTGGAATCCCTTACCGGAAAATGAACACGATCTGTCGTCGTCCCGGGG
>JAEYRW010000016.1 GCA_023435435.1 Bacillota bacterium
CTCCTATCGGTACTCCGGCAGCCAGCCCTTGTGCGCTTCGATGAGGTCGTCGCACATGGCGACGATGTCGTCGATGGAGAGTTCGGCGGCGGTGTGGGGGTCCATCATGGCGGCCTGATAAATGTAGTCTTTTTTGAGGGTGGCGGCGGCCTCGATGGTGAGGAGCTGGACGTTGATGTTGGTGCGGTTCATGGCGGCGCACTGTTCGGGGAGCGCGCCGACGTAGGTGGGCACGACGCCGGACTTATCGACCATGCAGGGCACCTCGACGCAGGCGTTCGACGGAAGGTTGGTGATGAGCCCGGTGTTCAGCACGTTTCCGCCAAACTTAAAGGGCACGTTGGTTTCCATGGCCTCCATGATATAGCTGGCGTACTCGGTGGTGCGCGCGTGGGTGAGACCCTCGTCGTTGAGCAGGGAATCGCGCCGCTTTTCCCAGTCCGCGATCTGGTGGATGCAGCGGCGGGGATATTCGTCGAGGGGGATGTTAAAGCGCTCGATGAGCTCCGGATAGCGGCCCTTGATGAAGTAGGGCATGTATTCCGAATTGTGCTCGGAGGATTCGGTGACGTAGTAGCCGAAGCGCTTCATGATCTCGTAGCGCACCATATCGTTGTGCTTTTCCGTGCGCGCGGCGGCGCGGCGCTTGATTTCGGGATAGAGGTCGACGCCGTCCCTGGTGACCTCGAGCAGCCACGCCTGATGGTTGATGCCCGCGATCTTCCATTGCACCTTCTCGTCGTAGTCCATTCCCAGGGGGCGCATCAGGTGCTCCGTGCAGCCCTGCACGCTGTGGCAAAGGCCCACGGTTTTGACGGCGGTGAACCGCTGCATCGCGCCGGAAAGCATGGCCATGGGGTTTGTGTAGTTGAGGAACAGCGCGTCCGGGCAAACCGCTTCCATGTCCTTGGCGAAGTCGAAGAGCACGGGGATGGTCCGCAGCGCGCGGAAAATGCCGCCGATGCCCAGCGTGTCCGCGATGGTCTGGCGCAGGCCGTACTTCTTGGGGATTTCGAAGTCCGTGATGGTGCAGGGATCGTAGCCGCCCACCTGAATGGCGTCGACGACGTAGTTGGCGCCCGTGAGCGCCGCCCTGCGGTTCTCCACACCCAGATAAGCCTCGATCCGTGCCTTGGAGCCGCTGTTTTTATTGATGGTTTCGAGCATGAGCTTCGACTCGCGCAGCCGGTTTTCGTCGATGTCGTAGAGCACGATGACGCTATCGGCCAGTGCCGGGGTCATCATGCTGTCGCCCAGCACGTTCTTGGCAAAGATCGTCGAACCCGCGCCCATGAATGTAATTTTCGGCATTGGTCAGTCCTCCTCAAATGTATCGATGAGATTGACGCGGCGCGCGTGGCGGCCCCCGTCGAAATCCGTCCCCAGGAACGTCTCCAGAAGGCTGACGGCCTTGTCGCGGCCCACGATGCGCTCGCCCACGGAGAGCATGTTTGCGTCATTGTGCCTGCGCGCCATTTTGACGGTCAGCTCGTCGGACGCGTTGACGCAGCGGATGCCCTTCATGCGGTTTGCCGCCAGGGATATCCCAAAGCCGGTGCCGCATACCAGCACGCCCCGCTCCGCCTCGTCCGCCTTCACGGCAGCGGCCACCGCATGGCCGTAGACGGGATAATCGCAGCTTTCCTTTGTGTGCGTGCCAAGATCGATTGCCTCGTGCCCCATTTCCCGCGCCCGCGCCATGAGCATCTCCTTGTAGTCAAATCCGGCGTGGTCGCTTCCAAACGCGATCTTCATTTTTTCGGTTCCTTTCCGGCCACATAGATGGCCCGCTCATCCGTCTGCCAGTGCCTCTCCACGCAGGAAAACCCCGCCTCGCGCAAAAGGGTCTCGATGCGCGCGCCCACGATGGGGCGTTCACAGCACGCGGCGTCGCCGGGCCGCCAGTCCGCCAGAAAGGCAGCCTCCTCGGCATCGTCCCGCGCGATCCGGTCCGCCTCGACATAGCGCCCGCCCGGGCGGAGAGCCTCGAAAACCCTCCGATAAATGGAGAGCCTGTCCGCGTCCGCGAAGTGATGCATCATCATGACCGACACCGCCGCGTCATAGGTGCACTTGCCAAACGAGGTTGTGCCGGTGGGGCAGTTGACGAGGGTGAGGCGCGAAGCGTAGGGCTTTGCCAAGAGTTTTGCCAGGAGGGCGGGGGAGGGATCCATTCCCGTCACGCTGATCCAGGGCGACCGTTTCATGATTTCGTCCAGCTCCAGTCCCGTGCCGCACCAGAGATCGAGCAGCAGGGAAGCGCCCTTCAGTCCCAGCGCCTTCGCGGTCTCCTGACGCAGCTCGTCGTCGCAGCCCGCGTGGCGCGCGATGTGCGCCTCGTACCCCGCAACGTCATCCTCAAAGAAGTAATCAATTTTATCGGCCATAAAAATCACCTCCGCTCCGCCATCCTGCAAACACATGCGAATCCGGGACAATTATATCACATGGCGCGCCTGTTGGGAACATCAAATAATGCAGGAAATAATGCAAATGGCGTTCAAATATGCATGAAAAGAATCTATATTGTTTTCCCTGTTCACGGTTAAAACTTGGTGAATCCTGTTAAATATTCCGCAATCGGCCGAGAATCGGGGCAAAGGCCCGTTGACACGAAAAAATACATGTGCTATTATATTAAACTGCGCTAGTATGGACATGATTCCGCTTTTGGGATGCGGCGTGCTCCGTTTCTCCCGAAACTGTCCCGAAATGCGCACCGGTAGCGAATATTTAACCTTCCGGCCCGACGGGTCATCAGGCGACAAGACAGGGGTGATATAGGGTATGGCAAAACCCAATCCGGTTCAGATGGGCAAGCGGACGCGCATGAGCTTCGCGCGCATCAAGGAGGCGCTGGACGTTCCAGACCTGATCGAAATTCAGAAAAACTCCTACAAGAGCTTTCTGAAGGTCGGTCTGCGCGAGGTGCTCGCGGACGTTTCTCCCATCACGGACTATTCCGAAAGCCTCATCCTCGAATTCACGGACTATTCTCTCGACGAAGCGCCGAAATATTCCGTGGACGTGTGCAAGGAGCGCGACGCGACGTACGCGGCTCCTCTCAAGGTGACGGTAAGGCTCACCAACCGCGACACGCACGAGATCAAGGAGTCCGAGGTCTTCATGGGCGATTTCCCGCTCATGACTGAAAACGGTACCTTCATCATCAACGGCGCGGAGCGCGTCATCGTCTCCCAGCTCGTCCGTTCCCCGGGCGTCTATTATTCCCGCTCCATCGACAAGTCCGGTTCGTATCTCTATTCGGCGCAGATGATCCCCAACCGCGGCGCGTGGATCGAGTACGAGACCGACTCAAACGGCGTGGTCTACGCGCGCATCGACCGCGCGCGCAAGCTTCCCGTGACGGTGCTTCTGCGCGCCATGGGCGTCGAGTCCGACGCGGAGATCATTCGCATGTTCGGCGACGACGAGCGCGTCTCCGCCACCATCACCCGCGACGCCCCCTCCGTCAACGACAAGGGCGAGCTTCGTTATAAATCCCGCAAGGATCAGGCGCTCATTGAGATCTACAACAAGCTGCGTCCCGGCGAGCCGCCGTCTGTGGATTCCGCCACCAGCCTCATCAACTCCCTCTTCTTCGATCCCAAGAGGTACGACCTGGCCCACGTGGGGCGTTACAAGTATAATAAGAAGCTGGCGGTCGCCCACAGGATCGTGAATCAGGAACTGGGCGAGGACGTCGTCTCCCCCTATACGGGCGAGGTGCTCTTTACGGCAGGCCATGTGCTCACCCGCGAGGAGGCCGAGCAGGTGCAGAACGCGGGCGTCAACGAAGTGGTTCTCATGGTCGAGAACAATTTCGTGCGCGTCATCGGCAACAACTTCGCGTTCATCAAGCCCTTCCTCGCGTCCTACGATCAGAAGATCGCTTCCGAGTATGACGAGAAGCTCGCGCCCTTCTCCGAGCGCGTGCACATCCCCACCCTCGTGGAGCTGTTAAAGCGCGTGCGCGAGGACGGCATGCCGTTAAACGACGCCCTGCGCGAGGCGGCGCCCCGGCTCATGCCCAAGCACGTGCTCATCGACGACATCATTTCGTCCGTGAGCCACCAGTTCGGGCTGTTCCACGGTCTGGGCACCATCGACGACATCGACCATCTGGGCAACCGCCGCCTGCGCAGCGTGGGCGAGCTTTTGCAGAACCAGATCCGCGTGGGCATGTCGCGCCTGGAGCGCGTGGTCAAGGAGCGCATGGCCATCCAGGACCTCGACAAGGTGCGTCCCCAGGACCTCATCAACATCCGGCCCGTTTCCGCGGCCATCAAGGAGTTCTTCGGAAGCTCCCAGCTTTCCCAGTTCATGGATCAGCCCAATCCCTTGGCGGAGCTGACGCACAAGCGTCGTCTTTCCGCCCTCGGCCCGGGCGGCCTGAACCGCGACCGCGCGAGCTTTGCCGTTCGAGACGTTCACTATTCCCACTACGGGCGCATCTGCCCCATCGAGACGCCTGAAGGTCCGAACATCGGCCTCATCGGCTCGCTGGCGACCTACGCCCGCATCAACGAGTACGGCTTCATCGAGGCGCCGTACCGCCGCGTCGACCCGGCCACCCATCGGCTGACCGACGAGAACGACTATATGACCGCCGACGAGGAGGACCAGTTCATCATCGCCCAGGCCGACGAGCCTGTGGACGAGGACGGGCATTTCCTCAACGAGCGCGTCACTGTGCGCCGCAGGGAAGAGATCATCGAAATCGACAGAAATTCCGTCGATTACGTGGACGTCTCGCCCCGGCAGCTCATTTCCGTCGCCACGGGCATGATCCCCTTCCTGGAGAACGACGACGCCGCGCGCGCGCTGATGGGCTCCAACATGCAGCGCCAGGGCGTTCCGCTTCTGGTTCCCGAGGCGCCGTTTGTGGGTACCGGCATCGAGTACAAGGCCGCGTGCGATTCGGGCGTTGTGGTTCTCGCCAAGGAGGACGGCATCATGACCCGCGTGACCGCCGAGGAACTGCGCTACGTAAGCGCGGGCGGCACGGAATATTCCCAAAAGCTCACCAAGTTCTCCCGCTCCAACCAGGGCACCTGCATCAACCAGCACCCCCTCGTCAAGGAAGGCGATCGCGTGGTCAAGGGTCAGGTCATCGCCGACGGCCCGTCCACCGATCAGGGCGAAATCGCACTGGGCAGGAACGTGCTCATCGCGTTCATGACCTGGGAGGGCTACAACTACGAAGACGCGGTGCTCCTTTCCGAGCGGCTCGTCAAGGACGACGTGTACACCTCCATCCACATTGAGGAGTACGAGTCGGAAGCCCGCGACACGAAGCTCGGCCCGGAGGAAATCACCCGCGACATCCCCGGCGTCGGCGAGGACGCGCTGCGCGATCTCGACGAGCGCGGCATCATCCGCGTGGGTGCGGAGGTGCGCGCCAACGACATTCTGGTGGGCAAGGTGACCCCCAAGGGCGAAACCGAGCTGACCGCCGAGGAGCGCCTCCTGCGCGCCATCTTCGGCGACAAGGCCCGCGAAGTGCGCGACACGTCGCTGCGCGTGCCCCACGGCGAATTCGGCATCATCGTGGACGTGAAAATCTTCACCCGCGAGAACCGCGACGAGCTTTCTCCCGGCGTCAACCAGATGGTGCGCGTCTACATCGCCCAGAAGAGGAAGATTTCCGTGGGCGACAAGATGGCGGGCCGTCACGGCAACAAGGGCGTCGTTTCCCGCATTCTGCCCGAGGAGGACATGCCGTTCCTCCCGGACGGCACGCCGCTTGACATCGTTCTGAATCCCCTCGGCGTTCCTTCGCGCATGAACATCGGTCAGGTGCTCGAGGTTCATCTGGGCCTTGCCGCCAAGGCGCTTGGCTGGCACGTGGCGACCCCCGTGTTCGACGGCGCGCGCGAGGAGGACATTCAGGAAGTTTTGACCATGGCCGCCGGCCACGCGACGGGCGAGGAGGACCTCTTCGACGACAAGGGCAGGCCGAAAATCCAGTTCGGAAAGTGCGGCATCAATACCACCGGCAAGATCCAGCTCTTTGACGGGCGCACGGGCGACCCCTTCGACAACCCGGTGACGGTGGGCTACATGTATATGCTCAAGCTCCATCACCTGGTCGACGACAAGATTCACGCGCGCTCCACCGGCCCCTACTCCCTGGTTACCCAGCAGCCGCTGGGCGGCAAGGCGCAGTTCGGCGGCCAGCGCTTCGGCGAGATGGAGGTCTGGGCGTTGGAGGCCTACGGCGCGAGCCACGTGCTCCAGGAGATTCTGACCGTGAAGTCGGACGACACCGTCGGCCGCGTCAAGACCTACGAGGCCATCGTCAAGGGCGAGAACATTCCCGATCCGGGCGTGCCGGAGTCCTTCAAGGTGCTCATCAAGGAGCTCCAGTCGCTGGCGCTCGACATCAAGGTGCTCGACGCCGCGAAGAACGAGATCGAGATCAAGGAACTCGACGACGAGGATGTGCAGCGCGAGGGCGAGAAGACCGAGGAACTTTCCCCGGGCGCCATCGTGGAAGACATCGCGGAAGGCGAGGAAGATGCCTCCATTGAGGAGTTCGACATCAACGAACTCGACCTGGACGACGATCTCGGGCTGGACGACGACGATTTTTAAGTTACGAATTCCAGACTCTCTTTCGTTGCCGCATCAGATCTTTTGGACCCTGCTTTGTCCCTTTCCGCTCGACGTGGGCGGAAAGTCCGCTCCTGGCTGCTGGGCCTCGCTCCAGCACAGGGGCGCGCCGAACCAGCCTCGCAGGACGCCAAGATTTCCTGATGCTTTGGACGAAACAAAGTTCTCCATTCGTAAAACCGCGCTCTGCCATATGGCGGAAAGGAGAGAGCTCCTTGTTTGAACTGACGAATCTTGATTCCATTCAGATCGGTCTGGCTTCCCCGGAGAAGATCCGCAAGTGGTCCCACGGCGAGGTTCTGAAGGCCGAGACCATCAATTACCGCACCCTCAAGCCCGAGCGCGACGGACTGTTCTGCGAACGCATCTTCGGGCCCACCAAGGACTGGGAGTGCAACTGCGGCAAATATAAGAGGACGCGCTTCAAGGGCGTCATCTGCGACAAGTGCGGCGTGGAGGTCACCAAGCAGAAGGTGCGCCGCGAGCGCATGGGCCACATTGAACTGGCCGCTCCGGTTTCCCACATCTGGTATTTCAAGGGGATTCCCAGCCGCATGGGAACCCTTCTCAACATCTCGCCCCGGGCATTGGAGCAGGTGCTCTATTTCGCGAGCTATATCGTGCTCGATGCCGGCGACGTGCCGGGCCTCGAGCAGTATAAGCTCCTTTCCGAGACCGAGTACCAGCAGAAGCGCCAGCAGGCCGAGGAAAACGGCTGGGAGTTCCGCGTCGGCATCGGCGCGGAGGCCGTGCGCGAAATGCTGCGTCAGATCGATCTGGACGAGCTGGGCAAGTCCCTCAAGCAGGAACTTGAGGAGCTTTCCGCCCGCGAGACCAAGCGCGACAGCGAGGGCCAGAAGCGCCAGCGGATCATCAAGCGGCTCGAGGTTGTGGAGGCGTTCCGCACCTCCGGCAACAAGCCCGAGTGGATGATTCTGGACGTGGTGCCCGTCATCCCGCCGGAGCTTCGCCCCATGGTGCAGCTGGACGGCGGCCGCTTCGCCACCGCCGACCTCAACGACCTCTACCGCCGCGTCATCAACCGCAACAACCGCCTGAAGCGCATGCTGGAAATGGGCGCGCCGGACATCATCGTCCGAAACGAAAAGCGCATGCTCCAGGAAGCCGTTGACGCGCTCATCGACAACGGCCGCCGCGGCCGCCCGGTGACGGGCGCGGGCGGACGCCAGCTCAAGAGCCTTTCAGACCTCTTGCGCGGCAAGCAGGGCCGCTTCCGCCAGAACCTTCTGGGCAAGCGCGTCGACTACTCGGGCCGTTCGGTCATCGTGGTCGGCCCGTCCCTGAAGCTCTACCAGTGCGGCCTCCCCAAGGAGATGGCACTCGAGCTGTTCAAGCCCTTCGTCATCGAAAGGCTTGTCAACCAGGGCATGGCCGTCAACGTCAAGACCGCGAAAAGGGCCGTGGAGCGCGTCAGGAACGAAGTCTGGGACGTGCTGGAGTCGGTCATCAAGGATCACCCGGTGATGCTCAACCGCGCGCCGACGCTTCACCGTCTGGGCATCCAGGCGTTCGAGCCGATCCTGGTCGAGGGCAAAGCGCTGAAGCTTCATCCCCTGTGCTGCACCGCGTTCAACGCGGACTTCGACGGCGACCAAATGGCCGTGCACGTGCCCCTTTCCATGGAAGCGCAGGCAGAGGCCCGGTTCCTGATGCTGTCCGCCAACAACATTTTGAAGCCCCAGGACGGAAAGCCCGTCGTCAGCCCCACCCAGGACATGGTTCTGGGCTGCTACTACCTCACCATCATCCGCGACGGTGAAAAGGGCGAGGGCATGCGCTTTGCGGACATCGAAGAGGCGCTCATGGCCTACGACACGGGCAACCTGTCGCTCCAGGCGCGCTGCTCCATCCGGCTGAAGCGCACCTTCGAGGGCAGGGAGTACGAAAAGAGCATCGAAACCAGCATCGGCCGCGTGATCTTCAACATGGCCATTCCCCAGGACATGGGCGCCAAGAAACGCGCCACCGCCGACGACATGTTCGCCTTCGAGGTGGACGAAGTGGTGGGCAAAAAGCAGCTGGGCAAGATCGTCGACATGTGCTACCGCACCCACGGCGTCACCCAGACCGCCCAGATGCTCGACAACATCAAGGCCCTGGGCTATAAATTCTCCACCCGCGGCGCGCTCACGGTGTCGGTTGCCGACATCATCGTGCCCGAAAGCAAGAAGACGATCCTTGCGGACGCCGAGCAGCAGGTGCACCGGATCGAGCGCGAGTTCAAGCGCGGCCGTCTCTCCGAGAATGAGCGCTACACCTCCGTCATCCGCATCTGGGAGCAGGCGACCAACGACGTCACCAAGCAGGTCATGGACTCTCTCGACCGCTACAACCCCATCAACATGATGGCGGATTCCGGCGCGCGAGGCTCCGTCAACCAGATTCGACAGCTGGCGGGCATGCGCGGCCTCATGGCCTCCCCGTCGGGCAAGATCATCGAGCTGCCCATCCGCGCCAACTTCCGCGAGGGCCTCTCGGTTCTTGAATTCTTCCTCTCCTCCCACGGTTCGCGCAAATCCCTTGCCGACACCGCGCTCAAGACGGCGGACTCGGGCTACATGACCCGCAGGCTCGTGGACGTCTCCCAGGACAACATCGTGCGCGAAATCGACTGCTTTGCATCCCGGGGCGAAAAGGTGCGCGGACTCAAGGTCTCGGACATCACCGAGGAGGGCGAGGTCATCGAGGGCATCGAGGACCGCATCCGCGGGCGCATGGCCGCCGAGCAGCTCACCGACCCGGAGACGGGCGAGATCATCGTGGACGTCAACGACCTCATTACCCACGACATCGCCACGCGCATCGTGAAGGCGGGCTACAAGGAAGTTACCATCAGAAGCGTCCTCACCTGCCAGGCGCCCATCGGCGTCTGCGCCCGCTGCTATGGCGCGAACATGACAAACGGCCTCATCGTGGACGTCGGGGAAGCGGTGGGCATCATCGCGGCCCAGTCCATCGGCGAACCCGGCACGCAGCTGACCATGCGCACGTTCCACACCGGCGGCGTCGCCACCGGCGAGGACATCACCCAGGGTCTTCCCCGCGTCGAGGAGCTCTTCGAGGCCAGAAAGCCCAAGCGCGAGGCGTCCCTTGCCGAAATTTCCGGCGTGGTGCACATCACCACCGACGCGAAGAAGCGGCGCGAGTTGGTCATCACCTCCCAGAACAGCGAGGCGGAGACCAAGAAATATCCCATCAACTACGGCTCCAAGCTCAAGGTGGAGGACGGCGACGTCGTTCGCGCGGGCGACGAGCTCATCGAGGGCTCCATCAATCCCTCCGACCTTCTGCGCATCCTGGGCATCAAGGCCGTGCAGGACTACCTCGTCAAGGAAGTCCAGTCGGTCTACCGCCGCCAGGGCATCGAGATCGCCGATAAGCACATCGAAGTGATCGTGCGCCAGATGCTCCGCAAGGTCAAGATCGAGGAGTCCAACGACACCGAACTTCTCCCCGGCGCGCTCGTGGACGTGTTCCGCTTCGAGCAGGAAAACCGCAAGGCCATGGAGGCGGGCGGACGCCCCGCCACCGCAAAGCGCGTGCTTCTGGGCATCACCAAGGCCGCGCTGGCCACCGAGTCCTTCCTCTCGGCCGCATCGTTCCAGGAGACCACCCGCGTGCTCACTGAGGCCGCCATCAAGGGCAAGAGCGACCCGCTCCTCGGTCTCAAGGAGAACGTCATCATCGGAAAACAGATCCCCGCCGGAACCGGCATGCGCAGGTACCGCGACGTGGAGATCCACGAAGCCTACTGAGACGGGGGGGGGGGGGGGGGGGGGGGGGGGGGGGGGGGGGGGGGGGGGGGGGGGGGGGGGG
>JAEYRW010000082.1 GCA_023435435.1 Bacillota bacterium
GCCGCGGAGAGCGCGGCGGACCGGGTGCTTCTGGACAGCGGCGGCGGCACGGGCGCGCCCTTCGACTGGTCGCTCATCGAAGATTTTCCGCGCGCGTTTATCCTTGCCGGGGGGCTGACCCCGGAAAGCATTCCGGAAGCGATTGCGCGCCTCCACCCTTACGCGGTGGATTTAAGCTCCGGGGTGGAAAGGAACCGCGTCAAGGACGAAGCGCTGATCCGCGCCGCCGTGCGCGCGGCAAGGGGGAATTGACATGGTATTTATCATGAAGCCCGATGCGGGGGAAGCCGCCATCCGCGCATTCGCGCGGTCGTTTGAGGAAAACGGTTTTTCCACCATCATCAGCAAGGGCACCGAGCACACGGCGGTCTGTCTGATCGGGAACACCGCGAATGTGGACATGGACCGCGTCGCGGAGTTGAGCGGCATCGTGCAGTACGCAAGGCGCGTCACCGAGCAATACAAGGCCGTCAACCGCGCCGTACACCCGGAAGACACCGTCATCGAGGTCGGCGGCGCGCGCATCGGGCCTGACACATTCACCGTCATCGCCGGGCCATGCTCTGTGGAGACCGAGGAACAGATCGCCGCGGTGGCGAAATCCGTAAAGGCGAGCGGTGCGAAGCTGCTGCGGGGCGGCGCGTTCAAGCCGCGCACCTCGCCGTACGCGTTTCAGGGGCTGGGCGAGGCGGGGCTCAGGATGCTCTCCGCCGCCGGGCGCGCGGCGGGGCTGCCTGTCGTCAGCGAAATCATGAACCAGACCCAGGCGAAGCTGTTCGAGGACATCGACGTCGTACAGGTGGGCGCGCGGAACATGCAGAATTTTGATCTGCTCCGAGAGGTCGGCATGATGAACAAGCCCGTGCTCCTGAAGCGCGGCCTGTCCAGCACCATTGAGGAGCTTCTGATGAGCGCGGAGTACATCCTGTCCTCCGGGAACAGCCGGGTCATCCTGTGCGAGCGCGGCATCCGCACCTTCGAGACGCAGACGCGCAACACACTGGACCTGTCCGCCGTCGTGGTGCTGAAGCAGAAATCCCATCTGCCCGTCGTGGTGGACCCGAGCCACGCGGCGGGGCTGCGCTCCCTGGTCGCCCCGCTGTCCCGCGCGGCGCTGGCCGTGGGGGCGGACGGATTATTGATCGAAGCGCACAACGACCCCGCCAGCGCGCTGAGCGATGGGGCGCAGTCCCTGAACCTTTTGGAATTTGACGGTCTTATGCGGGATTTGAAGGCACGGGCAAAGCTCGAACGTCGGGAAATGTGAGGGAGAACATGTCAAAGGGAAGATTTGGAGACCACGGGGGACAGTACATCCCCGAAACGCTGATGAACGCCGTCATCGAGCTGGAGGAGGCATACGGGCGCTGCCGCGCCGACGCCGGATTCCAGGCGGAGCTGACGGAGCTGCTCAACGAGTACGCGGGCAGACCGTCCCGGCTCTACCTCGCGAAAAAGATGACGGAAGCGCTGGGCGGCGCGAAGATTTATCTCAAGCGCGAGGATTTGAACCACACGGGCGCACACAAGATCAACAACGTGCTGGGGCAGACGCTGCTGGCCAAAAAAATGGGCAAGACGCGCGTCATTGCCGAGACCGGCGCCGGGCAGCACGGCGTCGCCACCGCCACCGCCGCCGCGCTGATGAATCTCGAATGCGACATCTTCATGGGCGAGGAGGACACGCGGCGGCAGGCGCTCAACGTGTACCGCATGCGGCTTTTGGGGGCGCGCGTGCATCCGGTGACGACGGGAACCGCGACGCTCAAAGACGCTGTCTCAGAAACCATGCGCGAGTGGACCAGCCGCATTGCCGACACCCACTATGTGCTCGGCTCCGTCATGGGCCCGCACCCCTTCCCCACCATCGTCCGCGACTTTCAGGCGGTGATCTCGCGGGAAATCAAGGAGCAGATTCTGGCGGCGGAAAACCGGCTGCCGGACGCCGTGCTCGCCTGTGTGGGCGGCGGCTCCAACGCCATCGGCGCGTTTTACCACTTCATCGGCGATCCGTCCGTGCGGCTCATCGGCTGCGAGGCGGCCGGAAGGGGCATCGATACCTTCGAGACCGCCGCCACCATTTCCACCGGCAGGCCCGGCATCTTCCACGGCATGAAGTCCTACTTCTGCCAGGACGAATACGGGCAGATCGCCCCGGTCTACTCCATCTCCGCGGGACTTGACTACCCGGGTATCGGCCCGGAGCACGCGCAGCTGCACGACACCGGCCGGGCGGAATATGTCGCGGTGACGGACGACGAGGCGGTGAACGCGTTCGAGTTTCTCTCCCGCACGGAGGGCATCATACCAGCCATCGAGAGTGCCCACGCCGTCGCCCACGCCATGAAGATTGCCCCCGGAATGGGGAAGGATCAACTCCTCGTCATCAACATTTCCGGACGCGGAGACAAGGACTGTGCCGCCATCGCCCGTTACAGAGGGGAGGACCTGTCCGAATGAGCAACGTGAAAAAAGCCTTCGACCACGGCAAGGCGTTTATCGCCTTCCTGACCTGCGGGGACCCCGATTTCGAAACCACGGAGGCCCTCGTCCGGGCGATTGCGGACGCGGGCGCGGACCTCATCGAACTGGGCATTCCCTTTTCCGATCCCACGGCGGAAGGGCCTGTCATCCAGGCTGCAAATCTGCGCGCGCTGTCCGGCGGCGCCACCACCGACCGGGTTTTTGAGCTGGTGACCCGCGTGCGCGAAACCGTCCCCGTTCCCCTGGCGTTTATGACGTATGCCAACGTGGTCTTCTCCTACGGCACGGAGCGCTTCCTCGCAAACGCGGCGCGGGCGGGCCTGGACGCGCTGATTCTGCCGGACGTGCCCTTTGAGGAGCGCGCGGATTTTGCCCCGGCGTGCGGGAAATACGGCATCGACCTGATTCCCCTCGTGGCGCCGACCTCCGAGCACCGCGTGGCCATGATCGCCCGGGAAGCCGAAGGCTTCGTCTATTGCGTCTCCTCCCTGGGCGTCACGGGCATGCGCAGCGCCATCACCACGGACATCGGGCGGATGGTTGAGCTTGTGCGCGCCGCCGGAACCGTCCCCGCCGCCATCGGCTTTGGCATTTCGACGCCAGAACAGGCGAAGGAAATGGCGAAAAAGGCGGACGGCGTGATCGTGGGTTCGGCCATCGTGAAGCTCGTGGAGCAATACGGCAGGGACGCCGTGCCCCACGTCACGGAATATGTGCGCAAAATGAAGGACGCCGTCCGGGCGGCGGACTGAGGCCCTGGACCGCGATACCCCCTCAAAAAGTCCGGCGCGGCGGAAATTGATCGCCGCGCCGGGCATGGCGTTTAG
>JAEYRW010000028.1 GCA_023435435.1 Bacillota bacterium
CTGCGAACGACCCCGCTTCTGGCGGACGAAATCGACGACGTCGACGGATATGCGCGCAACTTCGGGGGGGCTGAGGGCCATGGCCCCATGGCTTGGCGCGGAGCCGCAGCCGCGGTTTTTACAGAACCAGCGCGGCGGAGCGCGGAGGGATGGCGATGCCGCCCGAAGCGCTCTTCCATTGGGCGTCGTCCACGGTGCGATACCGGGTCAGGGTTCCGTCGGCAAGGCGCGCGGTCACGCATACCGCTTCGTCCTCGTAGTTGAGGATGACCAGCGCGCTCGTTCCGTCCTCGGCTTCGAAGCGTGCATAGGGGCGGTGAGCGCTCCCGTTGAGCTTTGAAACCACCGCGCCGCAGGCATCGCGGAAAATGCCGTCCCACAGGTATTTGCGGTACGCTCTTCGCAATTCGTCCATTTTCGCGCCGTAGGCGACGGTGTCCGGGAAGTCATGGGGCCAGCCTTTGAAGTTGTAGGGCTCGTAGCTCATCACATACCGGTACAGGAGGCATTGATTGACCATGTTCCGGTCGTCAAAGCCCGCGATGGCCGTCATGAAATTGGCCCGGGGCCGCATGTAGCGGGAGAGCGGCACGTGGGTCTTGCTCCAGGAGCGGAAGTAGGACATGGAATAAGCCTCCATCTCCCAGTCGTAGCACGCCTCGCCCGCCATCATGAAGTCAGGCCGGAGGCCGGGGGTCTTTTCAAGCATATGGATGAATTCCCGGTCGTCCTGGTACACCGGCCACGCGCGCCGGTGTTCGTGGGTGGGGTCGAAGCACAGGAGTGCGGGGGAATGGTGCAGACACTCGTCAAACAGCATGCCGTCGCAGCCGAGGTCCGCCAGCTTTTGAAATTCCCTGCGCGCCACCGCGAGATACCGCTGTGCGCGGAAGCACATGGGCACGAGCCTTTTTACGTTGATGTCCAGAAGCTGCGCCGGCGTCTGGTACTCGTAGCCGCCGTGCATGTAGTAGTCGCCGTAGGGATCCTTCACGGCGCAGTCCACGAGCTTCTTGCGGAACCATTCTGTGGCGCGGTCGGCCCAGGTGAACTTGGCAAACAGGATGACCTTTACCCCCAGCGCCTGGCAGTCCGCGATGGCCGTTTTCAGCTCCTCGAACGTGCCCAGCCGCGGATCGAAGCTGTGGGATGGGTTTCCCTGATCCTGCCCGCCGTCGTTCCAGCCCACCAGTTGGATGGCCTTGATGCCGTATGCCGCGCATTCCGCGGCTACATTGGGAAGCTCGGTGAACCGCATCCGGAGCTCGTCCTCCGGCGAATTGATGTGGATTTGCAGCCAGGAATGCACATCCCGCGCCCATTCGGGCGGCACGGCCTCGGTGGTCCAGGTATCCCGCCACTTTTTGTAAATGTCGACGCCCGCCTGCCAGCCGCCCGCGAAGGCCTCCAGCGCGATGGGCGTGAGGTCACGGCTTTCGCCGGGTGCAATGTAACACATATGTACCGGCGCGAACCGGATGTGCACGGGCTTTCCCGCGATTTCGGCCCGAAGAGGCACCCGGGAATCAATGGCGGAATCGTAGCCGGGGCGCAGCTCGTTGTGCCAGGCGACCAGCTCACTGGAATAATCCTTGACCCCGACATACAGGCCCTGCGCCTCGGAACGGATGAGGAAGTAGGGGCAGGACGGCGCGCCGCTGGCGGCGGACCAGGTGCCGAACTGGGTGGGAAAGTCCACGCTGTGGCAGCCCTCGTGCTGGTCGAACACGGGCCACATGTTCCACGCCTGCGCCACCGCGTAGTTGTAGAGAAAGGCGCGCGGCCACCCGGCGCCCGTGGGCGGCGTGACGTCGCCCAGATATGGGCTGTACACGCTCTCCACCGCGTAGGGGGAGCGGTTTTCGATCCGTGTGCGGAACACCGCCTGACGGCCCTCCGTGCGCACCGTTACGCAGACCCTGATGTCAAGATGCCCGGCGCGTTCGGACAGCACGCCGTCCCATTCGAATGTGATTTCATCCGCGCCCTGCCGGATTGTGGGCGGGCTTTGACGCGTGCCATACACTGGGTTGTCGCGCAGGTCCTCGCGCACCGGCACAAGCAACCGCCAGGAGAGCCCCAGCGCCTGCCTGCGCAGGATGTCCCAGCCGGTGTCCCTGGCGCGCAGGCCAATGAGCGCGCCTGTCTGCCCATCGAATTCAAGAATCAGGCTTTCGGCCTCCAGCCGCAAGGTGTCCATGACGAATCCTCCCTGCTCAAACGCGTTGGCTTATTATAAAATTAACACGCGTGCCTGTCAATCCCCCCTGAACCTGTCGCCGCATTTGTGATAATCTGTGTACGGCGCACGAAATGGTGGGAGCCGCAGCGGGAAATGTGATAAAATCGGATCGTCAGTTCGATTCTTTGGAGGGATACATATGAGATTTTTGGGTACCGGCGCGGCTGAACTCATTCCCAACCCGTTTTGCGATTGCCCCATCTGCGCGGCGGCGCGGCGCGACGCCTCCGAGCGGCGCCTGCGCTCCTGCTTTTCGGTGGACGAGCACACCGTCATTGACTTTGGGCCGGACGCGCTGGCGGCCTGCAACCGGTACGGCCTCTCGCTCTCCGCGCTCCGGGACGTGCTCGTCACCCACGCCCACGAGGATCATTTTTCCATCGAGAATCTGAGCGTCATCACCATGCGCCGTACAAAACCAGACCGCCCGTATACGGTACATCTTTCGCCTGAGGCGTATGAATACGTGACGGGGCTGGCCGAGGCGCTCCTGGACATTACGCATGGCCGCGCCGACCTCAACCGCGCGGTGCGGGACGGTTGGCTGCGCTTTCAGCCCCGCGCCGCGTTCGAGCCCTTCGAGATGGGCGACAAGCGCGTGTTCCCGGTGCGGGGGAACCACACGGGCGTGCTTGAAGCTGAACGGTCGCTGAATTACCGGATCGAGTGGAAGGGAAGAACGCTGCTGTATGCCCTCGACACGGGGCTTTACCCGCCGGAGACGCTGGAAGCGCTGGGTGGGCAGGCGCTGGACGTGCTCATCATGGACAGCACGTTCGGCTCCGCGCCCTGCGCGCCCGACGAGGGGCACCTGAACGGCGCGCACTTCCTGAAGCAGCTCGCGGCGCTGCGGGCGGTCGGCGCGGTTACGGACGAAACGCGCGTCTACGCGACGCACATCAACCACAAGCACGACTGGAACCACGCGGCGTATCAGCGGTTTTTCGACGCGTCGGGGGAGAAGGTCACCGTCGCGCGCGACGGCATGGAAGTGGAGATGCCGGTATGAGTCTCAAAACCCGGTTATACCGCATGGTTTTGGCGGTTTTGGCGGTTGCCATGCTCGCGGGCGGCACCTGCGGGGCGGAAGGGGAGGATCAGTCGATGAATTTGGGCGACGCGGAAAAGGCGAAGGCGCTGTACGACGATATCGCTTCCCTCTACGCCATCCAGGGGTCGGCACTGTATCGGGAGCATTTTCCCAAAAATCCGGAGGACAGGCCTGCGGCATACCTGTGGCCGGTTTCGGAACTGTTCTCCGCGCTGAATGCGCTGGGGGTGCTTCCCGCATACCGGGCGGACTATGACGCGTTGCTGCCCGGCATGGTAAAGACGGTTTCCCAATACCGGGACGAGACCCGGAACCCCCCGGCGTATCAGGCCTACCCATCCGCCTATGGCACGGACGACCGTTTCTACGACGACGACGCATGGCTGGGCCTTGACTTTTACGATGCCTACCGGATTACCGGGGACGCGCAGTATCTTGCAAGCGCCGAGGAAATCTTTGCGTTTGTCGTGAGCGGCTGGTCGGACGAGCTGGGCGGAGGCATCTTCTGGAACGAGCGGACAAAGGAAACGAAAAATACCTGCTCCAACGGCCCGGCGGCGGTTTTGGCCCTTGACCTGTACGGCGCTACGGGCAAGGCTGAATATCTGGAATGGGGACAGAAAATCTACGCGTGGACGCGGGCAAATCTGCAGGCGCCCAGCGGTCTTTACTGGGACAATGTGGACAAAGGCGGCAACGTGGACGAGGCGTTTTACCCCTACAACTGCGGCACGATGATTCAGGCCGCCGTGCTGCTTTATACGTTTACCGGTGAGGAGGATTGCCTGAAGGAAGCCCAACGCGTCGCGAAGGCCAGCTACGACCACTTCGCCCCGCCGGTTTCCGCCGGCGTGCGGTTCTTCCCGGCAAAGGATCCTTGGTTCACGGTGGTGCTGTTCAGGGGATATTTTGCTTTGTATCAGGTGGATGGCGATTCCACCTTCATGCGGGCCGCAGAGGAAAATCTCGCCCATGCATGGGAACACGCCAGGGACGGGAATGGACTCATCGGCCGGGACTGGAGCGGCGCGACCCATGCGGACGCTTCCCGCAAAGCGCTTCTGGACGAGGCGTGCGTGGTGGAAGCCTATGCCATGCTCGCCGCGTGGAAAGGCGGAGATTGAGCGGCTGATGTAAAAAGCGGGAGAATGCGTACTGAATGACTATAACGGACGGCGTACTTTTTTGAGATTATGTACATTGAAACGATTAAGCATTGATACGGACAGCGCGTTTTATCGCGATTTTGAGTAAATGGAGGCAGCGGGGAATGTCGAGAAGCCGCGCATTTCATCTTTGGCAGAGGGAGCGCACGATCAGCCGAAAAGTTGACCTGCTGAAGCGCATTGGCGGGGACGAATACGTACGTGCCTGGACGCGGGGCGCGGAAGGAAGACTGGCCAAAGGGAAAATCCATTGCTCCTGTTGGATGTGCAGAGGGAAGTCCAGCGATTTGATTTCGCACAGGGACAGGAAAATGGGCGAAAACGCATCTTCCCAATGAAAATGAAGGATCGGGTTGAATGGGACAACCAGCGATCACAATGAGTGCGCTGGTTTCGGCCCTCACCGCCGACCAGATTCAGACCGCGTTCACGCTCGAGGCCACGGACAGGGCGGCGAAGATCGAGGCGGATCAGGTCGCGGCCGCCGCGCGGGAGATCGCGCCGACGGGCGCGCTGGACTATGGAAAGGTCGATGTGGCCGGGCTGCGGGAGGAGCAGAAATCGCAGCTCTCCGTAGTGGCTGCGGTCGTCAAAGCCGCGGGCATGAAGGCGCGGCTGTATGAAGCTGTGGCGGACCAGTCCGGGCGGTATGTCGCGCCCAACGGTTATGTGAAGCTCTCCACGGGGGTCATCTTCCAATATGGCAATCCCTGTGAAAACGATTTCGGAGACGCTGGGCCATTACTCCGCCGCTTTCACAATGGATGCGTATACACATCTCACGGAGGAGAGGCAGGACGATGCTGCGGCGCGGATTCAAGCCGCCATCGAAAGCCGAAAATAAGTCAATTGTGGTCAAAATTGTGGTCAAAGGCCGTTTTGAGACAATGAAAAACCCCCGAAATCGCAATGAAATCGGGGGTTTTTCTATGGTGCTGGAAGCGGGATTTGAACCCGCACGACCTTGCGATCAACGGATTTTAAGTCCGTGGCGTCTGCCGATTCCGCCATTCCAGCACAGGAGAAAGCCGCTTGCGCGGCTTCAAAAGTGGCCTATGCCTATTCCTCGGGATGGGAGAGCTTGCGGATTGCGCGGCGCGAAACGCGCTCGACGCTGTCCATCTTCTGATAAACCCGGCCCAGAACGAAGAAGGTGAGGCCGATCATCAGCCCGATGAAGCCCATGATCGCAATGCAGCTCAGGAATGTGCCCACATTCTCCGCGGTGGGGGCTTGGAAGAACATGCTCATCTTGAACGAGCCCGTGCCCGCCAGGGTGTTCCAGGTATCCGGGGAGACGAGCAACGACGCGAGTACGTATCCGCCCATCAGAAACAGCGCGAAGATCGCGACGCCGAAGATCAGTAAAAAAAGAGCCATTCAAATACCTCCCGGCTTTGGTAGTCACATTATACATCGCACAACCGACCCACGTCAATAGAAGCGGGCGCATTCCGCGGGCCCAATTCCTTCCGCGCAGGCGGAACGCGCCATCCGTTTCTTACCCAAGATGCTTTTTGGATGCCGCCTTGAGCGCGTCCACCTTGTCGAGCCTCTCCCACGTCAGGTCGAGGTCGCTGCGCCCGAAGTGGCCGTACTTGGCGACATCCTGATAGATGGGGCGCTTGAGGTCGAGATTCTGCACGATGGCGGCGGGGCGCAGGTCAAAGACCTCTGCTACGATCCGCGAAAGTGCGTCGTCGGGGAGCAGGCCCGTTCCGTAGCTGTCCACCAAAACGCTCACGGGCTTTGCCACGCCGATGGCGTAGGCCACGCCCACCTCGCACCGCTTGGCAAGGCCCGCCGCGACGAGGTTTTTCGCCACGTGACGCATGGCGTAGGCCGCCGAGCGGTCCACCTTGCTGGGGTCCTTGCCGGAGAAGCAGCCGCCGCCGTGGTGCGCGGAACCGCCGTAGGTGTCCACGATGATCTTGCGCCCGGTGAGGCCCGAATCTCCCGCGGGTCCGCCCACGACGAACCGCCCGGTGGGGTTGATGAAGTACTTGGTGTTTTCGTCCAGAAGCTGCGCGGGGACCACGGGCCGGACGACCTTTTCGATCATGTCCCTTTCGATCTGCTCGTGGGTAGCTTCCGGCGCGTGCTGGGTCGAAACCACCACCGCGTCCACGCGCACAGGCGTCGCGTCCTCGTATTCAATGGTTACCTGCGCCTTGCCGTCCGGGCGGAGGTAGGGAATCTCACCGGATTTGCGGACTTCCGCCAGGCGGCGCGCGATCTTGTGCGCCAGCGAAATGGCAAGGGGCATGTATTCCTCCGTCTCGTCGCAGGCGTAGCCGAACATCATGCCCTGGTCGCCCGCGCCCTGTTCCAGGATTTCCTGGCGGTTGACGCCCATGGCGATGTCGGGGGATTGCTCCTGCACGGAGACGAGCACGGCGCAGGAGTGGCCGTCGAAGCCGTACTTGGCGCGGTCGTAGCCGATCTCGACGATCTTCTCCCGGGCGATCTTGTCGATGGGCACGTAGGCGCTGGTGGTGATTTCGCCCATGACGAGCACCATGCCGGTGGTGGCGCAGCATTCGCAGGCGACGTGGGCGTCCGGGTCCTGGGCGAGGATCGCGTCCAGCACCGCGTCGGAGATCTGGTCGCAAACCTTGTCGGGATGTCCCTCCGTCACGGATTCGGATGTGAAAAAGTGCCTCATAAACGCATGTCTCCCTCTGTTTGATTTCGAACAAAAAACCCGCCCCTCGGGCGAGCAGACATGGTCATACCCGCCTCATCTTCCGGCGTTGCCGCCGCGGGAATTGGCACCAAGCGTCGAAGCTTTCGCTTCTGGCCGGTTGCCGGGTTTCATCGGGCCCGTCCCTCAACCACTCTCGATAAGGCTGCTTTTCAGTTCTGCCACATTATATAACCAAACGCGCCGCATGTCAATCGTATATTCGGTTAACCTAACTATTGAATTATCGTTTGCAACCTAACGGTGCGTATGCTATAATCTGGGTAAAATAACAGAAAGGGTGTTTTCTATGCCGTTTATCAGCATTACGACCTCGGTCCGGCTCGAGGGGGAGGCGCGCGAGCAGGCGCGCGCGGCGGCTTACGAGTCCATATTGCTCGTGCCCGGGAAGACGAAGGAAGTAACGATGGTTCAGATTCGCGACTGCGCGGATCTTTCCAAGGGCGATACGGGCGAGGCGGCGCTCTTCGTCGAGGCGCGCATGTTCACCCGTCCGCCGATGGCTGCGAAGAAGGAATTCGCCCAGGCGATCATGAAGAAGCTTTGCGAGATCACCGGCGTCGCGCCTTCGCAGGTCTATCTGAACATCATCGAATTCCACGAGTGGGGCTCGAACGGCGATTACAGGAGCTTCTAGGGGGCGCGCATGGAAATCAAATATATAAAAAACGAAAACGGCCCGGTGCTGGGGCTCTCGAAGCTCGGCGTCATTGAAAAGGAAGGGCTGTTTTTCAAGGACATGGACGGAACGGGGGAGCTCAAGCCCTTCGCGGATTGGCGGCTTCCCGCCGCGGCGCGGGCGAAGGATCTGGCGGCGCGGCTTTCCACCGAGGAAATCGCGGGGCTGATGCTGTATTCCGCGCACCAGTCCATTCCCGCGCGGGGCATGCGCCACTTCCGCATGGCAACCTATTCCGGCAAGGCCTTCGATGAATCCGGCGCGAAGGCGTGGGCGCTTTCCGACCAGCAGAAGGAATTTTTGGAGCGGGATAACGTGCGTCATGTGCTCGCCACGACGTTTGAATCGCCGGAGGTGGCGGCACGCTGGAACAACGAGATGCAATCGTTCTGCGAGGGGCGCGGCTTTTCCATTCCGGTGAACACCTCGTCCGATCCCCGGCACGGTTCGGATTTCTCCGCCGAGTACAACATGGGCGCGGGCGGCGCGATTTCCCTCTGGCCGGAGACCCTGGGGCTTGCCGCCACATTCGACCCCGAGGTAACGAAGACCTTCGGCGAGGTGGCCTCCAGGGAATACCGCGCGCTGGGCATTTCCACGGCGCTCTCCCCCCAGATCGATCTGGCCACCGAGCCGCGCTGGAGCCGGTTCATGGGCACCTTCGGCGAGGGCGTGAAGCTCTCCACCGACATGGCGCGGGCGTACTGCGACGGCTTCCAGACCAGCCGGGGGGATCGCGAAATTTCCGGCGGCTGGGGCTATGATTCGGTCAACGCCATGGTCAAGCACTGGCCGGGCGGCGGATCGGGCGAGGCCGGGCGCGACGCCCACTTCGGCTACGGAAAGTACGCGGTCTATCCCGGAAACGCGCTTGAAACCCACATGAAGCCCTTTACAGAGGGCGCGTTCAGGCTGGACGGCGGCACCGAAAGCGCCGCGGCGGTGATGCCTTACTACACCATTTCCGTCGGACAGGACAGGGACGGAAAGAGCGTGGGAAATTCGTATTCCAAGTACCTCATCGCCGAGCAGCTCAGGAAGCGCTTCGGGTACGACGGCGTGGTGTGCACCGACTGGGGTGTCACCAACGACATCGGCGAAAAGGAATCCACATTCGCCGGCAAGTGCTGGGGCATGGAGACGATGACGAAGGCCGAGCGCCACTACGCCATCCTTGAGGCGGGTTGCGACCAGTTCGGCGGAAACAACGAGGCCGCGCCGGTGCTCGAGGCCTACGAAATGGGCGTCCGGGAGCACGGCGAGGAAGCCATGCGCGCGCGCTTTGAAAAGAGCGCCCAGCGGCTGCTTTTGAACTTTTTCCGGACGGGACTTTTCGAAAACCCCTATCTGGACGTGGACAAAACCGTCGAAACCGTCGCCTGCGCCGAATTCAAAAAGGCGGGCTACGAGGCGCAGCTCAAGTCGGTGGTGCTTCTCAAAAACGAGAAGGACGCGCTTCCCATGAAGAAGGGCCTCAAGGTGTACGTGCCCAAAAGGTATCGCCCGGAGAGCCGGAACTTCTTCGGCATGGTGATGCCTGAGAAGCGGGATTCCCCCATCGATCTTGCGGAAGTCGGCAGGTATTACGAGGTCGTGGACGACCCCGGGGACGCGGATTTCGCGCTTTGCTGCATCTCCTACGCAAACGGTGGCAACGGCTACGAGGACGCGGACGCGGAAGCGGGCGGCAACGGCTACGTGCCCATTTCCCTGCAGTACAGGCCTTACACCGCGGACGCGGCGCGCGCCGTGAGTCTGGCGGGCGGCGATCCGCTGGAGGATTTCACCAACCGGACATATAAAGGCAAAACCGCGAAGGCTTCCAACGAATCGGACCTCGACATGGTGCTTAACGCCAAAGAGGCGATGGGCGAAAAGCCCGTGGTGACGGTGATCCGCATGTCGAAACCCTGCGTGGTAAAGGAATTCGAGTCCGCGACCGACGCCATCGTGCTCCATGCGGGCATCGAGGCGGCGGCGGTTCTGGACATTGTTTCCGGCGCGCGCGAGCCGTCGGGCCTTCTGCCCATGCAGCTTCCGGCGGATATGGAGACCGTGGAGAACCAGGCGGAAGATCTGCCTCTGGATATGCGCTGCCACGTTGACGCGGCGGGGCATACCTACGACTTTGGCTTTGGGATGAACTGGTCGGGCGTCATCGACGACGCGCGCGTGCGGAAGTACGCGAGATAAATGGCCGGCGCCATCATTCACCTGCTCGCGGCGAAGGAATGGGCCCAGGGACGGCCGGATTTGACGGCGTGTCCGGAATTCTATCTGGGCGCCGTCGCCCCGGACGCCATCCACGCCCGCGCGGGCACGGGCGGGGACGACAAGCTGCGGACCCACCTGAACAACCATGGACGGCTCGACATGAAGCCGTTGGCGGACTATGCGCGGGCGCGGAAGACGCCGTTTGATCTGGGGTATCTCACGCATCTTCTCACCGATCCGTTCTGGTGCGCGTCATACCACGTTCTGCCGGGGCTCATGAAGTCGGATGGGCACACCGATCCTGAAATTTACTATCGCGAGATGGAGCGCGCGGAGAGCGCGCTCATCGACGAGGAAGTATTCGCGCTGCTCGAAAGGGCGGAGCCGCCCGCCGACCATCCGCTTCTGACGGCGGAGGAACTGAACGAATGGCGGCGGCGCGTTCTGCTGCATCCGCGCGAACGCGCGGCGCAGGCGGGAGAAAACAGCTGCATCACCGTGCCGTTTGTCCGGGCGTTCATCGTTCGGGCGGGGGCATACATCGACGAAATGACAAGGAGGCTCTGTATATGATGAATCCCGTTCAGCAGGCGATTTTGGACCGGCGCTCTACCCGCGGCTTCGACGGCGCGGCGCTTTCCCAGGACGAAATTGAGACCCTTCTCGCCGCGGCCCTTGCCTCGCCCAGCGCCATGAACCGCCAACCCTGGCACTTTGCCTTCGTGACCGACAGGGCGTTTCTCAAGGAATTCAGCGAGGCGGCCCGGGCGTTCTTTCTGAAGGCCGCCCCCGAGGCCATGCGCGCGCGCTTTCAGGATCCGGCGTACGAGTTCCTCATGAACGCGCCGCTGTTTGTGGTGATTACTTACAAGCCCGGGGAGGCCCACGCGTTCACGGGCGTGGACTGCGGCATCGCGGTGCAGAACCTGGCGCTGTCCGCCATGGGGCTGGGCCTCGGGAGCGTCATCGTGGGAATGCCCAAGGACGTGCTGGAGTCTGAAACCGGCGCCCCGTTCAAGGAGAGAATGGGCGTGCCAGCCGGAAACGCGTATGCCATCGGCATCGTCATCGGGCGCAACACCGTGACCAAGGACGCCCACGAGGTGGGTGAAGGGAAGTATACCGTCGTATAAAAAGGCAATCAGCCCGCGCCGTTGGGCGCGGGTCTTTTCATGCGGAGGAATGAATGGACAATTTTGAATCTCTCGCGTCCGAAATTCTGCGGAAGTTCGGTGCGGATTTTGAAGCGGCGAAACGCGCGGGCGGGTGGACCAACCGCGTGTGGATCGCGGGGGAGCTGGTGCTCCGGATTTCGCCCGACGAAAGCGGCGACCGCATCCGGCGGGAGGCGGCACTGGGCGCGCGTCTTCCCAAAGCGGTGGGATATCCGGAGATTCTTGAAACCGGCGTTCGGGACGGTCACGAGTGGAGCGTTTCCCGGCGCGTGCCGGGGGTGAATCTGGGTCAGGCGTGGCCGAACCTCGACTGGACCCGGCGCGAAGAGGCCATGCGCGGATTGTGGGAGATCGCCGAGGCGATTCACGAGGCGGATTTGCGCGACCTGTCGTTAGCGCTGCCCCGCCGCACCTGGTACAGCGATCTTCGGCCCGAAACGGCCCATGCCGGCCTTGGGACGCTTTCGGGGGGCGGTGCGCTGACCGAGGCCGAGACGGACGCGCTGTCCGGGATTCTGGACGCGTTTTTTGACGCCCTCGGGCGCGCCGAACGCTGCCTCTGTCACGGCGACCTTACCATGGAAAACATGATGTGGGACGGTGAACGGATCGCGTCGGTGTTCGACTTCGAGCACGCGGCGCTTCTGCCCGCCCAGGCGGATGTCTATTCGTTTTTGCGCCTGACGCTTGGGCCGGGGGACGCGGACGCGCCGGCCGAATTTGCGCGGACCATAACGGATCTCGCCCGGGCGCGCGTGCGGAATGCGGACGGGGCGAAGCTGCTTCTGGGCTTCGCGGCGCTCATTTCCATCCGGCACATGGACGTCTGGGACGGGCCCGAACCCCGCCTCTGTCTGGCGTCTTTGGCAGACGGGCGCGGCGGATTTCTCGCGCCGGTGGTGGAAGAATCTCTTGGATGACCCGGTGACACATAAATAACATAAAAAACGCTTGACATACGCGAAATCATGCGATAAACTAACCCGCGACAGAGTTTTAAACCGGTACCGTGATGCCGGCAAACGTTCGTCGCACGAAAAAATGAGCGTGTGTCTGCGCCTTGCCGGATTCCGGCGAGGTTTTTTTCATGCGTCGGAGGTCCTGCGAAGGCGGGCGAACCCGGAGGTCCCGCGCAAGCGGGACTTGAGGGCGAGGACGGCGCGC
>JAEYRW010000035.1 GCA_023435435.1 Bacillota bacterium
GGCCCAGCCCCGCGCGACCGACCGTCGAAAATAAATAGACCCACTATTCCCGGATTCTTAGGGGAGTCCCTTGTGCGGGGGTGCAAGGGCCGGCGCCCCCTGCTCTCGCCTCCTCAAAAGTAGCTCACCTTAATGCGCTTGCCCATTTTTTCGAGGCAGGAAGCGAGTGCTTCGATGAGCTGGATTTTGATGCCGAAGGTGATGGGGAGGTCGGGGTTCTGGTGGGCGGGATTGATGGCACGGCCCACGAAGAAGTTGATGTCGGTGGCGTTTTCAAAGAGCTCGCGGGCGACCAGGGACGCGCCGTCCTTTTTGGTGGTCCAGTCGGTATTGGCATCCGCCCCGCCGAGAATGCCCTCTCCGATTTTGAGCACCTTGGAAATGGTGACGACGCCCTCGGTGACAAGATCGACGCCCTTGATCCTGCTCACGGGGGGAATCTCGGGATCGGGGTAGTCGAGGGTGGGGATCAGATCGCGGCCGAGGTACCGGGCGGCGATCATGGCGGTGGTTCCGCCGCAGACGATCTTCTCGCCCTCCTTGGCGAAGAACAGGTTCATCATTTTGACGTCCTGTTCGCGCTGGGCGGGCGGGCCGACGACCAGGTTCACCGCCGCGCGCCTGCGGATGCGCAGGGCCGCCACGGTGGTGTCGTCGCCGGGCCTTCCCTCGTAGAGACGGTTGCACTCGTCGGCGATGACGGAGGCTGCGTACTTGGCGGAATTTTCCGGCAGATAGTTCGCCTCGGCAAAGTCGACGATGTTCTCCCGCGACCAGCCGAAGTTGAAGTGAACCCCCACGCCCGCGAAGGGCGCGCCGTCGGACATGGCGATGAACAGGTCGTCCTCCCGCACCGGGAACCGGCTCTCACGGATGGTCTTGCCCGCCACCACGCGGGTGGAAACCGGGTAATCCCAGCGCGCGCCGCCGCGCAGCATGACGATGTCCGGGTTGTCGAACTGGATGAGTTCGGCGGTTTTGTTCTCACGGATGAGAATGGCGGTGAATGTCGAGTAGGCGATCTCGCGCAGCCTGCACACCGGAAGGGTGGAGGCGATGGTATCGATGCACTCGTCGATTTTCATGCCGCCGGCGATCATGGTCACCAGAATTTTGGACGTGAGCGTGGAGAGGATGTTGGCCTTGACGCCGCTGCCGAGCCCGTCGGCCAGAACCAAAAGCGTCGTGTTCTCGTCCTGATAGACCTCCACCCGGTCGCCGCAAAGCTCCTCGCCCGCCTTGTTGAAGGAGACGTAGCCCGTCTCCGCGCACAGATTATTGGCCATCCATCATCGCTTCCTTGAGCTTGTTGAGCGCCACCTTGGTCTCGGCGGTGGTCTCGCCGAGCAGGGAGGTGATTTCCTGCACCACGCGCATCTGTTTTTCGATGACCCGGTTTGTGACCTCGATGGTGTTTTTCTTCATGTCCTCCTCCGTCGCGCGCCGGGTCTCGCGCTCGGTCACGTCGCGCATGATGGAGATGAGAATCCGGTACTTTTTGTCCGGGATGATGGTCTCCTCCACATAAATGCCGTACTCCGCCACGTAATGGCAGAGGTTGGCAACCGTCTGTCCCGTGCGCATCACGCGCATGTAGTCGGCGGGGTTGAGAATCCGCACCACCGGCGCGTGCAGAATGTCGTCGGGAGAGGTAAGCTTGAGCATTTTGACCGCCGCCATGTTGAGCTGCTGCACGACCAGGTCCTCGTCCATCACCAGAATGGCGTTGGGCGTGTTTTCAATGATCTTGTCGGAGAACGACTCCGCCTTTTCTTTTAAAAACGGCAGGCACATGGTGATGTCGGCCTTTCCCTGGCACACGGCGATCGCCTTGTCCCGGCAGGTGGGATACCCGCACGAGCCGCAGTTGAGTTCCTTGTCGGGCGAGGTCTTGCCCATGCGGTTCAGGACCGCCTGAATGGCGTCGCCGCCGGGCAGCACCCGCCGGATGCCCGAGGCCGCGTGAACGGTTTCCAGCGGCGCGAGGGGCGCCAGGCCAAAGTCGCCGTTTCCCGCGTACCGACGGACGTTGAGGTTCCCCGCCACCCGCTTTTTGGCGTGCTCGCGCATGATGGGCCCGTTGATGCAGCTGCCCGCGCAGGCGCTCATTTCGATGAACGCGCCGCGCAGCCCGCCGCCCCGGAGCTCCTCCAGCGCGGAAATGCAGTTGTCCACGCCGTCGATGGCCACGCGGGTATAGCCGGGAATCTTGTCCATGGACTTGATGATGCCCCCCGCCGTGGGATAAAACCGGGCGCGCTTGCCCTCCCCGTCCTCGGGCGCGCCGGAAGACGCCGCCACGCCCGCGTCGTCCATCCACTTTTTAAGTTCGTCGAAGGTGATGCAGGCGTCCACCGCCTCGGCCTCGTCCGCCTCGCGCTTTTTCGCCACACAGGGGCCGATGAAGACCGTGAAGGCGTCCGGGTCGGCCTTTTTGATCGCCCGGCAGTGGGCGTGCATGGGCGTCACCACGGCAGCCAGGTGCGGAAGCATGTCCGGATAATATTTACGGATGAGGAAGTTGATGGCGGGACAGGCGCTGGAAATCACCGACCTGCCGCCGCCGTCCCGGGCGATCTTTTCATATTCCCGGGAGACCATCTCCGCGCCGACGGCGGTTTCCTCCGCGTCCGCGAAGCCGAGCTTCTGAAGCGCCGCGCGCATATCGAAAATGGTGCGCATCTCGAAAGCCGCCACGAACGAAGGCGCCACAGACGCCACCGCGCGCCTGCCCGCCTTGATGGCAGCCTTCACGTCGGAAGCCGTCTCCAGCACGTCCTTGGCGTTCTGGGGGCAGACCACATAGCAGTTGCCGCAGAGGATGCACTCGCTGTCGATGATCTGCGCCTGGCCCATCTCGAAGCTGATGGCCTTGACGGGACAGTTGCGGATGCACTTATAGCAGTCCTTGCAATCGGACTTCCGGGAAAGAAGATACGCCCTTTCAGCCACTTAAACCGCCTCCAAGCGGGGGAGCACCTCGCCGGCAAAGAACGCGGACACCGTTTCGGGCGACACGGAGAATTTCTCCCCGTCGAGGGTCACGTTCACGCCGTGCATGCAATCCCCCATGCAAAACTGTCCCGCCATTTCCACCCTGTCCGAAAGCCCCTTTTCCCCGATGAGCTTTTGCAGCTTCTCAACGATGAGCCGCGACCCCTTCAAGTGGCAGGAACTTCCGATGCAGACCGTGATTTTCATTTTCGATCTCTCCCTTTTTTAAAATAAGAGCACGATGAACTGCGAGGCCAGCACCACGCACACCAGCGCGATGGGGTAGGTCGCCGCGTAGGCGGAGGCGACGTCGTCGGTGCCCGCCACGGAGATGAGCGTCCCCAGCGCGGGGGTCGAGGTCATGCCGCCGGTGATGGAACCAAGGTTGTTGAAGATCGAGAGCTTGAGCAGCTTCGCGGCGATGAGGTACCCCGCGATCATGGGGAAAAGCGTGATGAACGCGCCGTACACGAAGAGCATGGCGCCCTCTTCCCGGAGCGTCTCCACAAACCCCGCGCCGCCGGACACCCCCGCGCCAATGAGAAAGAGCATCAGCCCAAACTCGCGGAAGGTTTTGAGAACCGGCACCGGCACCGTGAGGTCGATGGGGCCTACATGGGCGAAATGGCCGAGCAAAAGCCCCGCGATGAGCGGCCCGCCGGTGGTGCCCAGGGAAAATTCCGCGCCGCCGGGAAGCGGAATTTTGACGGAGCCGATGAGCATGCCCACGGCGATGGCCACGCAGAAGGCGAAGAAGCCCTCGAATTCGGACAGCTGCACCCGGGCCGTGTGCCCCTTCACGGGCGCGGCGTTGGCCGCCTCGTAGTTTTCGCGTTCCTTGGCCACGTCGATCTTGAGGACGCGGGGCATGAGCTGCACGAACAGCACCACGCCCACCACACCGAAGGGATAGGCGATGGCGTAGCCGGTGGTGGCAAGCCCCGCGAGCGCGCCCGCCGCGTCCTGGGCCGCCGCGAGGCCGGGGGTGGAGGTGAGCGCGCCGGTCATGAGCCCCACGCCCAGTTCCGCGCGCACGCCGCAGAGCTTCACCACCGCGATTGTGGCAAGCGTGCCCGCGCCGATGATGACGACGCCCAAAAGCACGTAGCTGGTTGCGTTTTCCTTGAAATTGCGGAAGAATTTCGGCCCCGCGATAAAGCCCACGGACGTCACGAAGCACACGAGTCCGATGTTGCGCACGGAGGCGTCAATCTTCGCCCCGAAGTGGCCGAACACCAGCGCCACCAGCAGCACCCCCGCCGTGCCCAGGGAGATGCCCTTGATCTTCACGGCGCCCACCACGTAGCCCAGCGCGCCGATGAGAAAGACCGTCATCATGGGTGAAAGGAGGGACGCGAAAAAGTCCTTCATATCATGCCCTCCGCGCGTAATCGGGAAGCAGCTTCGGGGAAACGATTTCGGATGCGATGCCCGCGTCCGCCACCGCGCGCTCGTATTCGTCCACATGGGCGAGGGTGAGTTCTCCCACGGCGGCGCCCTTTGCGGCCTCCGCCGCGACCTTGCCGGCGCTTCTGCCGAACACGATGATGTCCAGAAGCGAATTGCCCATGAGCCGGTTCCTGCCGTGGATGCCGCCCACCGCCTCCCCCGCCACGAACAGCCCCGGCACCGCCGTCTCGCCCCGGGCGTCGATCTCGAGCCCGCCGTTCTGGTAATGGAGGGTGGGATACACGAGGATCGGGGTCTTCCGCATGTCGATTTCGTACTTCATGTACATCCGGAGCATGGCCGGGAGCCGCGCTTCCAGGGTGCCCGCGCCGTGAATTTTGTCGATCATGGGCGTATCCAGCCACACGGCCTTGCCGTTGGGCGCGTCGACGCCCAGTCCGCGGTCGGCCGAGCACTCCCGGATGATGGAGGCGGCCGCCACATCGCGGGTTTCGAGGGGATGGACGAACACGGTGCCGTCACGGTTGACGAGCTTCGCGCCCAGAGAGCGCACCTTTTCGGTCACCAGCGCGCCGAAGATTTGGTTGGGAAACGCCGCGCCCGTGGGGTGGTACTGGAGGGTGTCCTGATACAGAAGCTTCGCCCCTGCGCGGTAGCCGAGGACCAGCCCGTCCGCCGTCGCGCCGTAATGATTGGAGGTGGGAAAGCCCTGATAGTGCATGCGCCCCGCGCCGCCGGTGGCGAGAACGACCACCTTGGCGCGCGCCACGAGCACCTGATTCGTCTCCATGTTGAGAAGCACCGCGCCCGCGCAGCGCCCGTCTTCATCCTTGAGAAGCTCGACGGCGGCGGTGAAGTCCACCACGGGAATGCCCAGGTTCAAAACCTCGTCGCGCAGGGTGCGCATGATCTCCGCGCCGGAGTAGTCCTTGGCCGCGTGCATGCGCATGCGCGATGTGCCGCCGCCGTGGGTGGTGAGCATGGTGCCGTCCGGGGCCTTGTCGAACTCGACGCCCAGTCCGTTGAGCCATTGGATGGCCGCGGGGCCTTCGGTCACCAGCTTTTTCACCAGCTCCGGCCGATTGGCATAGTGTCCGCCGCCCATGACGTCCAGATAGTGCTGGGCGGGGGAGTCGTTTTCCTTGTCCGCCGCCTGGATGCCGCCCTCGGCCATCATGGTGTTGGCGTCGCCGATTCGCAGCTTCGTGACAATGAGGACGTTTGCGCCGGCATTTTTTGCCTCGATGGCCGCGGACGCGCCCGCGCCGCCGCCGCCGATGACCAGCACGTCCACGTCGTAGTCGATTTTCCCGAGGTCGGCCTTCAAATCGGACAGCCGGGATTTCGCCTCCAGAAGCGCCAACAGCTCTTTGGGGCATTTTTCCCCCGCGTTGGGGCCCACCTTGATGATCGCGAAACCGTCTTCCCGGTAATCAGGATGGTATTTTTGCAAAACCGCGTCCTTTTCGTCCGCCGTCATGCGGCGCGGTTCGAGGGCGATGTTCGCTTCACGCGCCTGTTCGACCTTCGCCATGGAGGAAAGCATTTCGGGTGTGAAGTCCATTTTTTACGCCTCCTTCTCGATTTCGCGCGCGTTGTAGAGCTCCTTGAGCGCGGAAACGGGCTTCGCCATGATGGCCTCGAGGGCGCCTTCGCACAGCCCGTCCTCGATCTCTCTGACCCTTTTTGTCAGGTGCTTCGCCTCCGGCATGAGATACTTGCCGTTGAGCCTGCGGGCAAGCAGCGCCACCTGCGGGTGCGAGATGCCCGCCGGACAGCGGGAGGAGCAGATGCCGCACATGACGCAGTCGAAGGAAAGCGCCGCGCAGGCGGCCATGTCGCCCCGCTGGGCCGCCGCGATGTACTGCATGACGTCCAGCCCTTGGGAGCAGGCTTTTGTACAGGCGTTGCAGCCGATGCAGGAATAGATCTCCGGGTAGAGCTGCATCATGACCTGCGCGTCGGGCTTGATTTTCTCAATGTCGTAGACCTGTTTTTCCAGCGGGAAGAAGGGCAGCGTCGCCACGTACATATTGTCTTCCACCGTGGTCTGGCACGCCAGCGCGACCTTCAGTTCCCTTTCGCCCTTGATCCGGTAGACCGTGGCGCACGCGCCGCAGAAGCCGTTGCGGCAGCCGCAGCCGCGCACGAGCCGGTAGCCCGCGTATTCCATGGCGCCCATGATGGTGAGTCCCTCGGGCACCTCGTACTTTTTGCCCATGAGATAGACGTTAACCATGTTCCTATCCTCCGCTAATACTCGTCCGGCAGCTCGGTCAGCTCGTCGAAGCGGAACACCGGGCCGTCCTTGCAGACGTATTTGCTGCCGATGTTGCACCGTCCGCACTTGCCCACGCCGCACTTCATCCGAAGCTCCATGGTAGTGAACACCTGGGTCTTTTGAAAGCCCAGCTTTTCGAGGGCCTGGAGCGTGAATTTGATCATGATGGGCGGGCCGCACACCAGCACCTTGCGATCCGGATCGAAGCCCAGCTCGGTCACATAATTGGGCACGAAGCCCACGTGGCCGTACCAGTTTTCCTGCGCCCGGTCGATGGTCAGGTGGACGTTGATGCCCGTCTCCCGATACCATTCCTCCACGATCTCGGGATAATCCACCAGATCCTCCTTGGAGCGGGAGCCGTACACAATGTCCACGGTTCCGTAGTCGGCGCGTTTGTCGCGCACGTAGTTGATGACGCTGCGCAGCGGCGCGAGCCCGATGCCCCCCGCGATAAACAGAAGGTTTTGGCCCATGAGCTCCGTGTCCACCGGGAACGGTTTCCCGTATGGCCCGCGCACGGTGATCATCTGTCCCGCGTCCATCTGGTGGAGCCAGTCGGTGAGACAGCCGCACTTCTTGATGGAAAATTCCATGAATTCCATGTTGGTGGGCGACGAGGTGATGGAAAACATCGCCTCGCCCACGCCGGGAATGGAAAGCATGGCGCACTGGCCGGGCATGTGCTCGAAAAGCTTGCCGCCGCCGGTTGCATTAACCCGAAACGTCTTTACGTCGGGGGTGTCCACGCGCACGTCGGTCACCACGCCGATCATGGGCACGAGCGCTTCCGTCGTCATTTCGCGTCCCCCTCTCCCAATGCCCGGATGACCTTCACGATGGAGAGGTTCATGGGACACTTTTTCACGCACCGGCCACAGCCGACGCAGCCGTACATGCCGTTGTTTTCCACCGCGTACACCAGCTTGTGCATGAACCGCTGGCGGTACTTCTCGGTCTGGGTGGGGCGCGGCGTACCGTGGGCCATCATGGTAAAGTCCGAGAACATGCAGCTGTCCCAGCAGCGATACCGCTCCACGCCGTGGCCGGTGTCGTAGTCGCGGATGTCGTAGCACTGGCAGGTGGGGCAGGTAAACGTGCAGCTGCCGCAGCCCAGGCAGGAGAGCGCGAGGTTTTTCCACTTGGGGGACTCGAACTTTTCCTTGAGGTGCGCGCCGTCAAACCCCTCGAGGCTGAGGTGTGCAAAGGGCTTGGAATCCAGCTTTTTTTTGATCTCGCCCTTGATCCACCGAACCGGCGCCTCGTCGGCCTCCACGGTGTCCCAGCCTTCCATCAATCCCGCGCCCTTCTCCGTGCGGGAATCGGCATAATAGTCGTCGCCCACCCGCCAGAGGATGACGTCCGCCTCAGGTTCTCCAGGCTCCACCCCGAACACGCCGCAGAAGCAGGTGTCCGCCGGCTCCGCGCAGGCGAGGGCGACGGTGATTCCGTGGGCCCGCCGGGCGGCGTAGTAGGTGTCAACAGGCTCGGCCAGAAACACCTTGTCGAGCACCTGAAACGCCCGCAAGTCGCACGCCCGCGCGCCGAAGAACACGTAGTCCTCGTCGCAGCGCTCCTGCTCGGTGAGCTCGATGGTCTTTCCCTCCATGCGGAAGCGCATGAGATTTTCCCACTGGGGAAAGAGAAGCTCCTTGGGGGACTTGTCGGTGGGGAGGGCGTCGAGGTTCAGCGCCATGCCGGGTTGGTACCGGCCAAAGGCAACCACCCCGCCCGCCTCCACGGGGGCGTAGACCGCCGACTCGATGGATTGGAGGATTGCCTCTATTTCGGAAACGGGAAACCGCCTCATCCTCTTTTCCCCCTTTCCGCCACGATGCCGGGCTCAGCGTCGGTCTTTTCGAACATGGTCATGGGCGTGCGCTCGCCGTCCTCCTCGCCCGCCTGGAAGTCCCCGTACAGGGCGTTGATGTCCCTGATGAACTTGCGGTTGAGCAGGTGAAGCGGAATCTTCTGGGGGCACACCCGGGAGCACTCGCCGCAGTCGGTGCAGCGGCCCGCCACGTGGTAGGCGCGGATGATGTGGAACATGTCTTCCTCGAAATCCGAGGCGTTGGCCTTGGCGGCGACGCCGGAATTCGGGTTGTCGAACACGCACTTGACGCAGGTGCACGCCGGACACACGTTCCGGCAGGCGTTGCAGCGGATGCAGCGGGAAAGCTCGCCCCGCCAGAAATGAAACCGTTCCGCCGGGCTCATTTCCTCGATCATCTCCACGCCCAGGAAGCGGTCGGACGCGGGGGCCGCGCGGCTCTCCGAATCGTCAATCACCTCGTCGGCGACCGCGAATTCCTTGCCCTTGCAGGTGCCGCACTTGAGTAGGGGGCCGTTTTCGTCCCGCATTCCCTTGCAGCCCGCGCCCATGACGTAGAACTTTTCGCGGTCCAGGCGGTGCTCTTTGAGGAGCCGGTTGAACGAGAGGGCGTCGCAGGGCTTTAAAATGACCAGCGTCTTCCCTTCCGCCCGGTTGAACTTGAGACACAATTTCGAAAGGTTCGCGCCGGCGTATTCGCCGTAATGGAGGTTTTCCATTTCCCCCGCGGTCTCGAACGCGGCGAGATTCCACTGGCCGGGCACATCCGATTCAGCCCAGCCCAGCGCACGCTGAACCGTCCCGTCCGTGAGAAGCGCAAGCGCGCGCTGCCTGATCCTCATTCCGATTTCGCGCATCGCAAATCCCCCAGCTTTCTGTTCTCGCCCAGCTTTGTCACGGCCTCGACGAACTCGTTCATGGTCTGGGCGAACTTCGCGCCCTCGGCGGCGGAAACCCACTCCACCCGCGTGCGGCCGCTTTCGATCCCGAGGTAGTCGAGCATGGAAAAGAGCATGGTCATGCGCCGCCGGGCGTAGTAATTGCCGCTGGTATAGTGGCAGTCGCCCGGATGGCAGCCGCAGATGATAACCCCGTCCGCCCCGCGCTCGAACGCGCGCAGAATGAACAGCGGGTTTACCCGGCAGGAGCAGGGCACGCGCACGATCTTTACGTCCGCCGGGTAGGAAAGCCTGCCCGAGCCCGCCAAATCCGCCCCTGCGTAGGAGCACCAGTTGCAGCAGAAGGCCACGATTTTCGGCTTCCAGCCTTCGTTTACAGACATATCGCGTCCACCTCCGCCATGATCTGCTTGTTGGTAAAGCCCATGAGGTCCATGGCCCCCGACGGGCACGTCACCGTGCACGCGCCGCAGCCCTGGCACACCGCGGGGTTCACCTGGGCAATTCTGCGCACTTCCCGGACGCCCGGCCCGCGCACTTCCTTTTCGGCGTAGGTAATCGCGCCGTAGGGGCAGACCTTTTCGCACTGGGAGCAGCCGTTGCAGGAAAGCTCGTCGGGCCGCGCCACGCAGGGATTGGTAACCAGAAAGTCCTTGGCCAGAAGCCCGATGACCTTCGAAGCCGCCGCCCCCGCCTGGGCCACCGTCTCGGGAATATCCTTGGGGCCCTGGGCCATGCCGGAGAGGAAGATGCCCGCCGTGGGGGACTCCACCGGCCGAAGCTTGGGATGCGCCTCGGTAAAAAAGTCGTTGGTGTCCATGGATGCGGTGAGCATTGTGCCGACGGCGCGGGCGGTGGGGTCCGGCTCGATGGCGGCCGCCAGCACCACCAGATCGGCGGCGATTTCCACCTGCCTGCCGCCAATCAAGTCGCTGCCCCGGACGACGAGCTTCCCGTTCTCGGGGGAGACCTTGCCCACCATGCCCTTGATGTAGTCGACGCCGTACTGCTCCGCGGCGCGGCGGTAAAACTCGTCGAAGCTTTTGCCGGGGGTGCGCACGTCGATGTAGAAGATGTGGACGTCGGTGTCGGGGTACTTTTCGCGCACCAGCATGGCGTGCTTGGCGGTATACATGCAACAGATTTTGCTGCAATAGGGCTTGCCGCGCCGGTCGTTTTCTTCGCAGCGGGAACCGACGCACTGGATGAACACCAGCGATTTGGGATGCTTTCCGTCGGACGGCCGGACGAGGGTGCCCTTGGACGGGCCCGCCGCGTTCATGAGCCGCTCGAACTCGAGGGATGTCACAACGTCCGGGCTGTCGAGGTAGGCGTACTCGTTGAGCGCCGAAACGTCCATCATCCGGAAGCCCGTGGCGACCACGATGGCGCCGTATCTGCGCTCGATGATCTCGTCCCGCTGCTTGTAGTCGATGGCCCCCGCCGCGCACACCTTTTCGCAAAGACCGCACTTTCCGGTCTTTAGTTTGATGCACTGGTCCCTGTCGATGACCGCCACGTTGGGGATCGCCTGGGCAAAGGGGATGTACACCGCGCCCCGGTTGTCAAGGCCCATGTTGAACTCGTTTTTGCCCTTCCGCGAGGGGCACTTCTGGGTGCAGAGCCCGCAGCCGGTGCACTTTTTTTCGTCCACGAAGCGCGCCTTTTTGCGGATGGCGGCGGTGAAGTTGCCCACGAAGCCGGAGACCTTTTCCACCTCCGCGTAGGAAATGATTTCGATCCGTCCGTTTTGCAGCGCATCCACCATCTTGGGCGTGAGGATGCAGGCCGCGCAGTCAAGGGTGGGGAACGTTTTGTCCAGCTGGGCCATGCGCCCGCCGATGGTGGGCAGCTTTTCCACAATGTCCACCTCGTAGCCCGCGTCCGCCACGTCCAGCGCCGTCTGGATGCCCGCGATGCCGCCGCCGATGACCAGGCAGCGCTTCTCCACGCCGCTGGTGCCCGGCGTGAGCGCGGAATCGTTCATCACCTTGGCCACCGCCGCGCGCCCGAGAGCGACGGCCTTTTCGGTGGCCTCGGCCACATCCTTGTGAATCCAGCTGCACTGCTCGCGGATGTTGGCGATCTCCACCAGATAGGGGTTGACGCCCGCCGCCTCGGCGGCCTTGCGGAACGTCATCTCGTGCATGCGGGGCGAACAGGAGCAGATCACCACGCCGTCGAGCTTCTTTTCGCGGACGGCGTCCCCAATCATCTTCTGGCCCGCCGCCGAGCACATATAGGGATAGTCGGCGGAAAAAACCACGCCGCGCTCCCGTCCGAGGGCTTCCGCCACCGCCTTTACGTCCACCGTGCCTGCGATATTTGTGCCGCAATGGCAGACGAACGCACCGATTCTGCGCATCGATCTCCCTCCTTACTTCCTGTACTTTCGCATGGCCGCCATGAGCAGCATCTGCGGAACTTTTTCGTCCGCCGCGTCCGGGATGTCCGAGGGGCCGCGCCGGTCCATGCCCTGTTTCCTGATCTGCATGAGGCGCACCGCCTCGATGAGCCGCCCGGGCTCGACGCCCCGGGGGCACCGCTCCACGCATGCCATGCAGGAAAGGCATTCGTAGACGCAGCCCGACGCCATGAGCGTTTCGATCTCTCCGCGTTCCACCATAGAGACAAACTGGTGGGGATGGTACTCCATCCTGTGGTAATTGGGGCACGCGCCGGAGCACTTGCCGCACTTCATGCACTTTCTTGGGTTGACGCCGCTGATCCGCAGAGCGGTCTCGGCCATTGTTCTCGCGCTTTCCATGCTCAGCCCTCCTTCACGCCCAGCGCTTCGGCCAGAAGCTCGGTGAAATAGCTGACCGGAAGCCTGTGCGCCGTCGCGTTTTCAACCAGGTTGTACCTGCACAGCGGGCATGCGGTGACGAGCTCCGTGACGCCCGCGCCCGTTGCGGCGGAAAGCGCCCGGTTCACCTGGGTCTCCGCGGACGCTTTGTCCTCCAGGGCCACGTACGCGCCGCAGCATTCGTTGCGGTAGGCGTACTTCACCGGCTCCGCGCCCAGCGCCCGGACGAAGTCCTCGAAGATCCGCGGGTTCTCCGGGTCGTCAAAGGCGAGCTCCCTACCGGGGCGCAGCACCATGCAGCCGTAAAACGCGCCGATCTTCCGGCCCTTGAGGGGATTGACGACCTTCCTTTTGAGTTCGTCAAATCCCAGATCGCCCCGCAGGTACTCGAGGAAGTGGACGACCTTGGTGGACCCGTCGTAGGGCACTTCCGGCTTCATATAGTTGGTGGCCTTGACGCGGAAGTTTTCGTCGGCAAGCCAGTCATAATTGGTGCGCTTCAGGACGTGGTGGCAGGCGGAGCACACGGTCATGAGTTTTTTGTCCTCCGCCGCCATCAGCGCGCGCACGGCGGAAAGCCGGGTGGCGATTTCGTCCGACGCCTGGGGATACACCGCGCCGCAGCACTGCCATTCGGGCAGCTCCACGAGCTCGACTCCCAGCGCCCGGGCGGAAGCGCGGGCATAGGCGTCCATGTCCTTGGCCCGATCCTTCAAAGTGCAGCCCGGATAGTAGCTGTACGTCATTTTTTTGCTCCTTTGGGCCTCAAAAGGCCGCGCCGGCGGCGTCGGAGGACCCGCGCGGCGCGCGGGCAGCCCGAAACCGGCAGATTCAATTGGTGGTGAAGACTAAATCATCTGCTCCGGATGGAACACCTCGTCGAACTTTTCGGGCGTGAGGAATCCCAGCTTCACGCACGCTTCCTTGAGGGAGATGTTCTCCTTGTAGGCGAGCTTGGCGGTCTTGGCGGCGTTGTCGTAGCCGATGTAGGGGTTTAGTGCCGTCACAAGCATCAGCGAGTTGTAGAGGTTGTGCTTCATCTTCTCGCGGTTGGCGGTGATGCCGGAGGCGCAGTGCTCGTTGAACGAGCGGATGGAATCGGCCAACAGCCGCGCGGACTGGAGGAAGTTGTAGATGAGCACAGGCATGAATACGTTGAGCTCGAAGTTGCCCTGAGAGGCCGCGATGCCCACCGCCGCGTCGTTGCCCATCACCTGCACGGCGACCATGGTGACGGCCTCCGACTGGGTGGGGTTAACCTTGCCGGGCATGATGGAGCTCCCCGGCTCGTTTTCGGGGATGAAGATTTCGCCCAGTCCGTCCCGGGGACCGCTGGCCAGCCAGCGCACGTCGTTTGCGATCTTCATCATGTCGGCGGCCAGCGCCTTGAGCGCCCCGTGGGCGAAGACCAGATCGTCCTTGGCGGTGAGGGCGTGGAACTTGTTTTCTGCGGTCACAAAGGGCTTGCCCGTCAGTTCCGTGACGACCTTCGCCACCTCCTTGGCGAAGCCCGCGGGGCAGTTGAGCCCGGTGCCCACCGCCGTGCCGCCCAGCGCCAGCTCGTGAAGGCCGCAGAGCGCAAGCGTCAGCTGCTTTTTGGTCTTTTCCAGCATGCTGCGCCAGCCGGAAATTTCCTGGGAGAACGCGATGGGCGTCGCATCCTGGAGGTGGGTGCGTCCGGTTTTGACGATGCCTTTATTTTCCTTTTCGAGCCGAAGGAAGGTTTCGATGAGTCCGTCCATGGCGGGAAAGAGGTCGTCCTCGACGGCCGCGGCGGCCGCGATGTGCATGGCGGTGGGAAACGTGTCGTTGGAGGACTGGGACATGTTCACGTGGTCATTGGGATGGCACAGCTTCTCGCCCAGAATTTCATTGGCGCGGCCGGCGACAACCTCGTTGGCGTTCATGTTGGACTGGGTGCCGCTGCCCGTCTGCCACACCACCAGCGGGAAATGGTCGTTGAGGGCGCCGGAAATCACCTCGTCGCACGCCTTCGAGATGGCGGCGAGCCGCCTTTCATCCATCCTGTCGGGCTTCAGGCGGTTGTTGGCGATGGCCGCCGCCTTTTTGAGGATGCCGAAGGCGCGGGTGATCTCCCGGGGCATGACCTCGCCGCCGATCCGGAAGTTTTCCTTGCTGCGCTGGGTCTGCGCGCCCCAGTACCGGTCCGCGGGCACGCGCACTTCGCCCATCGAGTCGTGTTCCATGCGATAATCCATGTCCGTCCGCCTCCGTTCAGTTGAAATTGACCTGTTCGATGACCCTTTTAAGCGCCGCGCCGCTCAATTCCAGCTTTTCGCGCTCCTCCTCCGTGAGCCGGGGAAGGATGCGGCCCTGCACGCGCCCGTTCCCGATGAGCACCGGCAGGGACAGGCACACGTCCTTCAGGCCGTACTCGCCGTTGAGGAGCGTCGAGACGGAGCACACCGCGTTGACGCTTCCGTAAAGCGCCTCGCAGATGCCGCACACCGAAACCGCGATGGCGTAGTTGGTGGCGCCCTTCCGGGCGATGATCTTGGCGCCCGAGGCGCGCATGTATTTGTCGATTTCCGCGTAGTCGAGGTCCACCATGACGCCCTTTTTGAGCCGGATGTGCTCCTTGTAGTCCGAGAGCTTGATGGTGGAAATCTCCGCGATGGACCACGGCACGAAGCTCGTCTCGCCGTGCTCGCCGAACACGTAGGCGTGGACGTTTTTCTGGGAGACGGACAGGTATTCGGCGATCCGCGCCCGAAGCCGCGCGGTGTCAAGGAGCGTGCCCGAGCCGATGATCTTCTCCTCCGGGATGTTCGTGATCTTATGGAATTCGTATGTCAGGATGTCCACAGGATTTGCGACGATGACGTAGGCCGCGTCCGGGCAGGAGGCGGTGATCTTCGGGGCGATGCCCTTTAAAATGTCCACGTTGGCCTGCGCAAGGTCGATGCGCGTCTGGCCGGGCTTTCGGGGCAGGCCCGATGTGATGACCACGATGTCCGAGCCCTCCGCCGCGGAATAATTACCCGCGTACACGTTCACCGGCTCGGGCAGAAGGGGCGTCCCCTGATGGATATCCATCGCCTCGCCCAGCGCCTTGTCCTCGTTGATGTCGATCAATACGATCTCGTTTGCGACGCCCCGCAGCGCCAGGGCAAAGGCGGTGGCGCTTCCCACTGCGCCCGCTCCGATGACGGTGATCTTCCTGTTTGCCATTTTGCGCACCTCTTTACTGCTTCGGATCTCAAAAACCCATTCTCCGGAATTGTCCGCGGCACATTGCGCAACCAAATCTGAAGCGAGCGCACTGTGACGTGGCGTCGGGAACGGAAACGGACTTCCGACACCCTCAGCGTTTACTCGGTTGTTTGCGTTTTTTCGAGGCTTTCCGACAGCCGCCTGGTGAGCACCGTCAGCGAAGCCACAAGGTTTTCATTCTGAATCACCACGCCCTCCGGCACGCGCAGCCGCGCGGGCGCGAAGTTCCAGACGGCCCGGATGCCGCTCTCCACCAGATGGTCGAGGGCCTCCTGCGCCGCCGCCTCCGGCACGGTGATGATGCCCAGCTTTGCGCCCTCCGCGCGGCAGATGCCCGGGAGCGCCGCCATGGGGTACACGCTGCGCCCCGCCATCGTCCGGCCCAGCAGGGCCGTTTCCGCGTCGAACGCGGCAACGATTCTCAGTCCGCAGCTCTCAAAGCCCGCGTACCCCAGAAGTGCCCGTCCGAGGTTGCCCGCGCCCACCAGAACCGCCTTCAGGACACCGTCGTACCCCAGATACCGCTCGAGGTCCCCGATGAGCGCCTCCGTCTCGTATCCGACGCCGGGACGTCCGCCGTCCGAGATGGCCGCCAGATCCTTCCTGACCTGAATTTCGCTGAGCCTCAGCGCACCCGCCACCGTCGCGGCCGACACGCGCGAGCCTTCCCAGGTTCTGAGGCAGCTGAGGTAGATGGGCAACCGCCTGAGCGTTTGCGTCGAGATCGTTTGCTTGCCCATTCCCGTCCCCCCTTCGTTCGATATTATTATATCGAAGTTCGCGCGGATGGGGTAATATCAATTTCGCATATTCATATGCCCAATTCGATAAATGAATATCGACTTGTGTTATGGCTGCACACGCGCGCCTGTTAAGAATCGCGTCATTGGCGCGCTTCGCCCGCGGACGGTATGCGCAAACCGCGCACGCGGGCGGGCGCGGGCGCATGGGGACACGCTCTTCTTAACATTGAGGAGCGCAATTTGACCGTCTCCGCGCGAATATGATATAATGGTTAAAAATGGAGGTTATTATATGGTAAGAGAAATTCTGCTCCTTGGAAACGAAGCGCTCTATGAAAAGTCCGAACTGGTCTCGCAGGCGGAGCTTTCCGAGATGGCCGATGTGGTGGGGGATCTGCACGACACGTTGATGGCGTTCCGCGCAAAATACGGCGCGGGCCGGGCCATCGCGGCGCCGCAGATCGGCATCCAAAAACGCCTCATTTATATGAATGTGGATCGGCCCGTGGTCCTCATAAACCCGGTCCTGCGGTTCCCGGACGGCGCGCTCATGAAGGTGTTGGACGACTGCATGTCCTTCCCCGGGTTGTATGTGAACGTCATGCGCCACGACCGCTGCGTCGTCCAGTTCCGCGACATGGACTGGGCGGTGTGCGAGCTGTCGCTGGAAGGCGACCTGTCGGAGCTCATCCAGCACGAATATGACCACCTGGATGGCATCCTTGCCACCATGCGGGCCACGGACGAAAAAGCCTTCGTCATGAAGCGTTGAGGATGGAACGGATGGACGATGCGGCGGCGCGACAGGGCGTTCCGCCCGGGGATGCGCACGACACCCGCTTTCCGGAGGCACTCGCGCAGGATGCCCTGGACGCGATGGACCGGCGCTTCCTCGCGCATTTGGGGAAGCGCGGTTCCCGCGCAATGTGCGCGCGGGAAGCGGTTCACCGCACTGCGTTGACCCAACATAAAAATCCCGCGCGATGGCGCGGGATTTTCGGTCAGTTGATCTGGGTGAAGGCGACCTTGTTCTTCGCCTCAAACAGCTTGTCAATGAACCGCCGGTCGAGGTCCGTGAGCTTGTAGTCCGCGTGGTAGACCAGCACGTCCCTGTGCCGGGGCATCACACCGTCGCAGCGCCTCTGCATGAGGGAATACCTGAGCAGCGGCTCGGGCGGCACGGGGGACACCCACATGTATGTGTTGGGCAGGTTTGCCAGAAACTCAAACTGGATTGACCGCTCGTAGACGTAAATCGCCTGCCGCTCCCGGGACGCTTCCCGCTCGGGCGCGGGCGCGGCGAGGTAGGGCGTGCGCACGTCGCCCTGATAGATTTCGACCACGCGCTGGAGGTCCGCCTCCTCGACGTTTTTCAGATACGCCAGCGGCGACTGACTGGAGGCGAGCACCACGTATTCGAATTCCCAGATGGGCTCGCACTTCATGTTCTTGCGCTTGACGTAGTCCATAAAGAAGGGCTCTTCCGCCACCGGATAGCGGATGATGCCCACATTGAACCGCCCTTCGGCAATGAGATCGATGGTCTGGACGGAATTGGTTTCCCGAATCTTGATGGACAGGGATTTGTCAAAATCGAGCGTCGCGGAAAACCGCGCCACGCCCTCCGCGATGTAGCTGCCCCGCGGAATGGAAATGGAAAACGTTTGCTTGTCCGGCTCGTCGTCCCGGGCAAGGGTTTCAATTTCCGAAACCTGCTTGAGGATGGCGCGGGCGTGCTCGAGCAGATTGCGCCCCTTGGCCGTAGGGATGACCCCGCGCGGCGTGCGCTCGAAGATGGTGACGCCGCAGCTGGACTCAAATTCGCGGATCGCCTTGCTGAGGCTGGGCTGAGTGATGTAGAGGTTCTCCGCCGCCTCGGTAATGGAGCCCGTGCGCTCCACCTCCACGGCGTATCTCAGGTGCTGTATGTTCACGCTCCGCCCTCCGCTTCCTTTAATCTCACCGACAGTACCGCCAAAGACGAGGTCATCGATTCATTCTGGACGAGGACGCCGTCCCGCTCCGCCAGGTGAACGGGCGCGAAGTTCCAGACGGCCCGGATGCCGCTTTCCCGAAGCGCCCGGTAGGCCTCCTCCGCGTCCTCCGCCGGCACCGCGATGATGCCGATGAGCACGCCCAGCCGCCGGCAGATCGTTTCCATCTCGCCCACGGCGTAAACGCGCTTGGCGTGGATGAGCCTGCCGACCTTCCCCGGATCGGAATCGAACGCCGCCACGATGTTCATGCCGTATTCCGCGAACCCCGGATAGCCCATCAGCGCGCTTCCCAGCGCCCCCGCGCCCACGATCACCGCGTCCCGAACGTTCTCGAGGGCGAGAAACGTGCCCATGTCCCGGACGAGCTGTTCCACCGAAAACCCGATCATGGGCCTTCCGGGCCTGGAGGACACGGCGGCGAGGTCCTTGCGCACCTGAATTTCGTTGAGTCCCATTTGTCCCGCGATGGCGGTGGCGGTCACATGCTCGACGCCCGCCGCCCGCAGCGATTTGAGGTATTTCAGGTAATTTGGCATGCGCCTGAGGGCCTGCCGGGATATCGTTACGGCCATGACCATCCCTCCCCCGCGCCATGCGCTCCATTCGATATTATAATATCGTTCTGAATCCGTGTCAACCGGTATCCTTTCATTCATTATAGCCGCGCGCGCCTTTCCTGTAAAGCGCGGGCGGCAACGAGTTCAGGGCTTACGCATGAACCGTGTTCATCCGTAAGCCAAAGGAACGAAGTCCCGGATTTCTGAATTTCCCGCGGGAAATTCACCTCAGCCGGTAAAAATGATTGAACACGGAGGGCTGTGGCCCTCCAAACCTCCCGGGATTCACACTTTCTAAATCATGCGTTGGCCGTGGCGACGAGTTGACACGGGCGGCGGCGGCGTGCTATAATAGGCGCGTCGGATCAAATCGGAAGGGATAGCGGTATGTCCGAAGACGGCGACAGTACGGCGGAGATGCCTCCGTCAGGGACTTACAGATACATACCCAAGGCACAGTTCGCGCCCCGTGCATCGGGAGGGCGGGCTGTGCTTTGTTTCTGTCCGGCTTTGGACATCGCGCCCGTCCGGAAACAAAAAACGGGGTACCATAAAGGCGGAGGAATCAAATGGACGGCCATATAGGTTGGCAACTCTTTTTGCAGCTCATCCTGATTTCCCTGAACGCGGTCTTTGCCTGCGCGGAAATCGCGGTCATCACAATCAACGACGCCCGGCTCGAGAAGCTGGCCGCCGGGGGCGACCTGCGGGCCATTCGGCTCAAAAAGCTCACGGACCAACCCGCGCGCTTTCTGGCGACCATCCAGGTGGCGATCACGCTGTCGGGCTTTTTGGGCAGCGCGTTCGCGGCGGACAACTTCGCCGAGCGGATCACCGTCTGGGTCGGGGAAATGAACACGGGTCTCAGTGCAAGCCTCGTCCACACGCTTTCCCTGGTGGTGGTCACGCTGGTGCTTTCGTATCTCACGCTGGTTCTGGGCGAATTGGTGCCCAAGCGCGTGGCGATGCGGCACGCGGAGAAGGTGGCGCTGGCGCTTTCGGGCGTGGTGAGCTTCATCGCGCGGCTGTTCAAGCCCATCGTGTGGCTTTTGACCGCCTCCACAAACGGCATGCTGCGGCTGTTCGGCATCGATCCCAACGAGGAGGACGACGCCGTCACCGAAGAAGAAATCCGCATGATGGTGGACGTGGGCAGCGAAAAGGGCACCATCGACCCGGAGGAAAAGACGTTCATCCAGAACGTGTTTGAGTTTGACGACACCACCGCCGGGGAAATCGCCACCCACCGCACCGAGGTGGCCATGCTGTACATGGACGACACCCCCGAGGAATGGGACGCGGAGATTCGTGAAACCCGCCACACCCTGTTCCCCGTGTGCGGCGAAACCGCAGACGATATCATCGGCGTTCTCGACTCCCGGGATTATTTCCGGCTGACGGACATCTCCCGCGAGAACGTGATGAAGATTGTGCGCGAGCCGTACTTCGTGCCCTCGACGGTGAAGGCGGACGTCCTGTTCCGCAACATGAAGGCCGGCAACCGCCGGTTCGCCATCGTGCTGGATGAATTCGGCGGCATGGAGGGCGTCATCACCATCAACGACCTGGTGGAGGAGCTCGTGGGCGAGCTCGAAAGCGAGGCCGGGGATGTGGAACAGCTCTCGGACGGCAAATGGCGGGCCGTGGGCTCAGCCTCCCTGGACGAGATCACCGCCGCCACGGGCGTCGAGTTCCCGGATGATGAATACGACACGCTGGGCGGGCTCATCTTCTCACAGCTGGACACCATCCCGGACGACGGCGCGCAGTTCGAAGTGGCCATCGGCGATTTGTACATTCAGGTGACGGACGTGCGCGACCACCGCGTCATGTCCGCCGACATCGAAAGACGCGCAACACAGGCGGAGGAACCGGAGAAGGTCGAGGCATAAACAAAAAACGGGGACGTCTCCTTTTCGGAGACGTCCATTTTTATTGCCAAAGGCACGCCGCGCCCAACCGGATCCATTCAACCGCCCTCTGTCCCGATCCGCACGAATTCCGCCGTCCGCCCTTTCAGGGAAATCTTTCCCACCCGCCAGCCGTAGGCGGGCAGCTCCTTCTTGAAATTCAGGAAGGAGTGGTCGATCTCAAACCCCAGAACGGCGCGCATCTCGTCGAAGGACAGAATTACCCTGTCGCCCGCGCTTTTCCGCACAGATTCCCACAGCGGGTCATACTTGCTCATGCACGCGCCTCGCCATATGCAATATTCGGCTTCCCGGCAGGAAATTCCGGCAGGCCCTCAACGACCTCGTCCAGCGTTTGCGCCCGGGAAAGCAGCGCCATGGTGGGCGCGTCAGGGGCAGCGAATATGCCGTCGAAAAAATATTCGTCGTATTCCGGCCGATTGGGAAAGGCCAGCACCGGCGCGTCCACGGAAAATCGCGCACATTTGCCGTTTGTGTTCCCCCGGGCGTCCAGCTCGATCCACCTGCCGTCCAGCCGGACGGCGTTGAAGCAGTGGAGGCAGTAGCCCCTGGAATCGTCGTCCATGCGCGTCAGATGCTGAAACCGGAAGCCCGCCGGAATACCCATGGCGCGCAGGAGCGCCGCCAGCAGGTTCGATTTCGCGTGGCAGATGCCGCTTCCGCGTTCGAGCACGTCCGATGCGCGGGCGGTGATGCGATCCGCGCCAATGTCAAAGGAATGCGGGATTTCGTCCCGCACGAAGCGGTAGGCCGCGCGCGCCTTCTCAATGTCGGAAAACAGCCCTTGGGCGAGAGCCGCCGCCTTTTGGGCCACCGCCGGGCAGTCAAAATCGACAAATTCACCGGGCGCCAGAAATTCCGCGCCGGGCGCCGCCGCATCGTTCTTCATGTGATTTCCCTCCCCGCTCACAGCTTTCTGAAGTCCGCGACCCGATGGAACGTGATGAAATTCGCGTCGTGGAAGTTGCGCGCGCCGTTCCAGGCCGTGCGCGAAAGGCAGACGAGGTCGTCCCCGTCGAAAGCAAAGTCCGGATATTGGAACCCGACCTTTGCCGGGTCGGCCTCCCTGTGGTCGACGAGCCGCGCGCACACCCGCCAAAGATTCAGATCGGTGGACGTGATGAGGGAGAGCACGTTGCGCGCCGTCGGCCTTTCCGCATCGACGATTTCGCTCACCAGCGCCCAGTAGTTCCCGGAGACGGGGTCGCGCCGCAGCTGGAATTTGGAATTGCTTCCGCCGGGCATGTCCGCGAACCGCTCGAATTTCAGGCGCGCCTCCGGCTCTTCCGCATCCCCGCGCAGCACCAGCGCCCGGTCGCAGGCGGGCGTCGCGCCGCCGCAATTGTAGCGGAGCACGTTGAGAATCCCTCCGTCCGGGGCGGGAACGGCGTTCCCTTCGATGGCGCCCCCGGTCGTCCCGACAGACCCGCCGGGCCACCCCGGATCGGGCTGCAAAAACGGCGTCAGCACCCAACTTTCGGGGCGCAGGAGGTCGGCGCTCTCGTCCGCCGAAAGAAGCGCGTTGGCGTGCCCGCCGCGCTTCCACGATCCATAGTCGATGCCCGACCAGAGCCGTCCCGCGTGCCGGATCACGGGCATGGGCGCCTTGTGAAGCCCCGCGTCCGCCATTCCGCCGCCGGGAAACAGCCGGACGGGCGGTTTCCACGTCGCGCCTTCGTCCAGAGAATATCCGATGAGCAGATCGCCGTACTCCGACGCCGTGGCCAGCATGTACACCGCCCCGTCGTGCCAAAACAGCGAGCCCCAGTAGCAGGGCATCAGCTCGCAAAGGTAGTCCCACGCAGCCCCGCCATCGTCTGATTTGAACAGGATCGTGAGGTTCTGCGGTCCGCCCGGGGCGTACACGTCCATGGACGCCAGAATGCGCCCGGACGGCAGACGCAAAATCGAGGGCGAGCAAAGCGCGCGCCCGGAGCACGCATAAACCGGATCGTCCGGGTGGAGATAATTGACCACGGTGCCAGGCGCGGCTCCGGCCCGCGCCAGCCGGATGTCGCTCCGCGCGGATCCGTCCGCCCGGGCAACGTAAAACGCGTAGTCCTCTCCGTCCGAAAGACCGTCCACGGTTCGCCCGCCGGGCCGCCAGTCCCCGGCGCCGCGCGGCCGGAAAAACACCTCGTGCGGGCCGGAATATCCGTCGTCGATCCAGTCGATATCGATTTTACCCGGACCGGGCGCGACCCGGCAGATGAAGGGCGCGCTTTGCCGTGCCTCGTCGTCCAGCCGCGCGTACGGCCGCGCGTCCCACCGCGCGATTCCTCGCATGCGAATCACCTCGCAGCCATTGTACCATTCGACGCGCCCCGTTTCAACGGGCGCAAAAATTTTGCGCCGGGTGCGCCGTTGCAAAACATCCTTCAAAGTGGTATATTAAGATAAACATAAAAATATGGAGGCGGAGCATATGAGCGTTTCGGAAGCGATGGAAAACTATCTCGAAACCATCCTTATCCTCGCGCGCAAACAGCCGGAGGTGCACGCCGCCGACATCTGCGCCTATCTCGACTATTCCCGGCCCACAGTTTCCGTGGTGGTGCGGCAATTGCGCGACCAGGGGTATCTGGACATCAATCCCGAAAACCACATCACGCTGACGGACGCGGGGCGTGAAATCGCCGAGCGCATGTACGAGCGCCACAATCTTCTGGCCGAGATGCTCATGTCCATCGGCGTCTCGGAAAAAACGGCGTTCCGGGATGCCTGTAAGATCGAGCACGACCTGAGCAAGGAAACCTTCGACGCCATCCGCGCCCAATACCGCGCGCGCGAGGCCCGATAGAATACCCGCGCCGCGGGGCCCTTTGGGGGGGCCGCGGCTCAGCATGTCGACTTTGTCGACACGCTGTCCAAAAATGCAATCTTGCATTTTGGGGAATTCAGGATTTCTTGTGCCGCTTCGCGCCACGGCCAGAAATCTTGCAAGGTAGCGCCCACTTGGGGCGCTCCTCGGCGGCGTACACGCCGCCGCCTGCGGATTGTAGATGAAGGGGCCATGGCCCCTTCATGCGTCCCCAGGTTGGAGTAACGGATTTGTCAACGGTCTCCGCCGC
>JAEYRW010000090.1 GCA_023435435.1 Bacillota bacterium
GTCCGGGGCAACGCCCCGGCGTTTCCTTCCCTATATCGTCCTCGCGCCCTCCGGGTCGCAGTCAAGGATATGGCAGGCCCAGTTATGCTCGAGGGCGGAGAGCACGCGGCCCATGCGTGTGACGAAGCCTTCGGCTTCGGCGGCCTTGAGGACGCAGAGGATGGCGGGGCCGGAGCCGGAGATGACGACGCCGGCGGCACCGGAATCGAGGGCGCGCTGGCGGATGAGTTCATAGCCGCCGATGAGCTTGGCGCGGTGGGGCTGATGGAGCCGGTCGTCCAGCGCGGCGGAGATGAGCTCGGTCTTGCCGGACTCGAGGGCGCGGGGGAGCAGGGAGAGCCGGCTGATGTTGAAGACCGCGTCCTGAAAGGGAATTTCCTTGGGCAGCGCCCTGCGGGTTTCGTTGGTGGAGATGGGGAAGTCGGGCACCAGCGCCACGAAGCGCAGATCGTCGCTCACGTGGTAGTGGGCGGAGACGGGCAGCTTGCCCGGGTCGGCGACGGAGGCGCACAGCCCGCCGTAGATGGCGGGGGCGAGGTTGTCGGGATGGCCCTCGATGACGTTGGTGACTTCGAGAAGCTGCTCCTTGGAGAGCGGGTTCCCGTAGATTTCGTTGGCCGCGAACGCGCCCGCCACCAGCATCACGGCGGAAGAGCCCAACCCGCGCGCCACGGGGATGTCCGAATCGATTTCGATTTCCACGCCCCGGTGGCCCACGCCGATCATGTCCTCCACCGCCCGGAACGCCTGGGCCGCCATGTTGTCGTCGTTCTGGAATTCCGCCGGACACCCGGTGATTCGAAGCCCGCCGTCGGTGGCGCGGAAGGTGGCGTAGCAGTACATGGTCAGCGCGATGCCGATGGCGTCGAAGCCCGCGCCCAGATTCGCCGACGTGGCGGGCACCTTGAGCCTGATTTTTCCGTTCATTTTTATGCCTCCTCGACGTAGCGCGCCATTTCGGATGCGCCCACCACGTCCGCATGTATTTCCGTAAGATTCCGGAGTGCCGCGAGGGGCGCGGGCACCGCAAGCCCGCACGCCGCGCTCAGCCGGTCGAGGGCCGCAAAGCCCGTCCGCGCTTCGCCCGTCACGGCCTTGAGCACGTCCTCGGCGAACTTAAAGGGCGAGGCGGTCGCGAGTGCCACCATGGGCCGGCGGTCGCCCGTCTCGCGCACATAATCCGACCCTACCCGCCGCCCCACGGCGGTGTGCGTGTCCATGAGATAGCCCGTCTCGCCGTAGAGCGTTCTGATGGCGGCAAACGCCGCCGCGTCGTCCGCCCAACCCGCGGAGAACACCGCGCGCATGTTTTCCATGAGGGATGCGGGCGCCTCGAAAAATCCTTTTTCGGATAGATCGCCCATCATCGCCCGCACCAATCCCGCGTCCCCGCCCATGTGGTACAGGCAGCGTTCGAGGTTGCTCGAAACCAGGATGTCCATGGACGGCGAGGCGGTTTTGTGAAAAGTCCGCCGCCTGTCGTAGACGCCCGTCCTGATGAAGTCCGCGAGGACATTGTTCCGGTTGGACGCACAGATGAGCCTGCCCACCGGAAGTCCCATCCGCCGGGCGTAATCCCCCGCCAGGATGTCCCCGAAGTTGCCCGTGGGCACGGTGAAGTTGATTTTCTCGCCCACAGCAATCTCTCCCGCGCGGACAAGGTCGAGGTATGCCTTGAAATAGTATGCGATTTGCGGCGCGAGCCGGCCCAGGTTGATGGAGTTGGCGCTGGACAGCCGCACGCCCCGGGCGGACAGCCGCGCGGTCAGTTCCGCGTCCGCGAAGATGCGCTTGACGCCCGTCTGCGCGTCGTCGAAGTTTCCGCGCACGGCGCACACGCGCACGTTGGCCCCCGCCTGGGTGACCATCTGGAGCCGCTGCACCTGGCTCACGCCGCCGAGGGGATAAAAAACCGCGATGGACGTGCCGGGCACGTCCGCGAAGCCCGCAAGTGCCGCCTTGCCCGTGTCGCCGCTGGTGGCGGTCAAAACGCGAATTTCATCCGTCACGTTTTGCCTTTTCGCTGCGCGGGTGATGAAGTGGGGGAGCAGGGAAAGCGCCACGTCCTTAAACGCCGAGGTCGGCCCGTGGAACAGCTCCAGCATGCGCAGATCCCCAGCCTCGACAAGGGGCGTCACGTCCTTTGCCGCGAAGCGGCCCTCGTAGCCCGCCCGGACGATTTCCAGCATCTCTTCATAGGAATAATCGTCCAGAAGCGCCGAGAGCACGCGCGCGAACAGCTCGTGCGCCGAAAGCGGTAAAAGCGCCCCGAGCGCGAGACGCGGGAAAGATTCCGGCACGTAAAGCCCGCCGTCCGGCGCGAGACCTTGCAGAATCGCCTCGTTTGCCGTCACTTTTCTTGATTCGTCCCGGGTGCTGTGGTATAATCTCATTTAACGATTTCTCCTTTTGACACGGCGTCCCCTCTATGATATACTGTCTTTGCCGGAAAAGCAAGTGTGTTTTATGGAAAGACACGAAAGGATCTGTGAATTTATGAAGATTGGTCTTCTGGGCGCGGGCACCATCGGCTTCGGCGTATGCGAGCTGGCGGCGCGGGCGGCCGGGATCGAAGTCGCGAAGGTGCTCGACCGCCGGGACATTCCCGGGCTTGAGGGCAAAATTACCCGCGACATAGACGATATTTTGCAAAATCCGGAAATCGACGCGGTGGTGGAACTGCTGGGCGGGGTGGAGCCCGCGCACACGTGGGCGGTCAAGGCCATGCGCGCGGGGAAGCACTTCGTCACCGCCAACAAGCTCATGGTTTCGGAGCATCTGCCGGAGCTTCTCGCCGTCGCCCGGGAATCGGGGGTCTCGTTCCGGTTCAGCCCCTCGGTGGGCGGCGGGATTCCGTACCTGTTCAACCTCCTGCGCGCCCGGCGCGCGGACGAGATTGTGGAGATCGGCGGTATCCTGAACGGCACCACCAACTATATGCTCGACCTCATGCAGACACAGGGCATCGCCTTTGATACCGCGCTGAAGCTTGCGCGGGAGGCGGGCTACGCCGAGGCGGACGCCGCCCAGGACGTGTCCGGCGGCGACGCCAAGTGCAAGATCACCATCGCGGCCTCCATCGCCTGGGACGGCGTGGTGGACAAGAAAAAGGTGCTGTGCGAGGGCATCGAGGCCATCGCGCCGGCCGACATTTCGGTGGCGCTCTCCCGTTCGTACGCCTGCAAGCTGCTGGCCCGGGCGGGCATTGTCGAAGGCGGCGTGAGCGCGTACGTGGAGCCGACGCTCATCCCCATGGACACGGTGCTCGCGAACATCCGCATGGTGGAAAACTGCGCGTTCCTGCGCGGCGCCAACGCGGGGGTCCAGCGGTTCACCGGCGCGGGCGCGGGGCGGTACGCCACGGCGTACGCGGTTCTCAACGATCTCACTGACATTGCGAAGAACGTCGACGCCTATCCGTTCTCCGTGTCGGCGGAAGGCATTGAAGTGAAAAATGAAAGCGAGGCGCACCGCTATTATGTGCGCGGAATGGCAATCCCCGGTTCCGAAAAGATTGCGGAAGACGCCTTCATCACGCCCGAAATCCCCGTCATGCGAATGCACCAGCTCGCGGGGGAGGCACGCGCGAACGGCAGCGACGTCTTCTTCGCGGGCATTTGGGACTGAGCGCGGCAAAAGCCGGTTGATCCCCGATCGGGAACCGGGCTTTGGCATGCGCGTCTGACGGGGCATATCATTCCGTATGCGGAACAAGAAAGGGTGCGTTTCAATGAAGAAAGTGGCCATTTTAGGGGCGACCGGCGCGGTCGGCCGCCAGATGCTGGAGTGCCTGATCGAGCGGGACTTCCCCTGTGAGATCAAGTGCCTTGCCAGCGCCCGCAGCGCGGGCAAGACCATCGAGTGCCTCGGGCGCTCCTTCGTCGTCGAGGAGGCGACCCACGATTCCTTCGCGGGCATGGACATCGTGCTCGGCGCGGCGTCGAACGCGCTCGCCAAGGAAATGGCGCCCTCCATCAAGGCCGCCGGGGCGGTCTTCGTCGACAATTCCAGCGCGTTCCGGCTTGATCCCGACGTGCCGCTGGTGGTACCCGAGATCAATCCCGAGGACGTGAAGTGGCATAACGGCATCATTGCCAACCCCAACTGCTCGACCATCATCGCGGTGGTTGCCGTCAACGCCCTTAAAAATCTTTCGCCCATCACCACCATGATCGCCTCCACTTATCAGGCGGTTTCCGGCGCCGGCGCGGGCGGGCTCGCCGAGCTCGAAAGTCAGGTGCGCGAGTACGTAGCGGGCGGGGAGATCGCCGTCAACCAGTTCCAGCACCAGATTCTCTTTAACCTGATTCCCCAAATCGGCTCCGATTCCGGCAACGGCTTCACCACAGAGGAGATGAAGATGCAGAACGAGGGCCGCAAGATCATGCACCTTCCGGAAATGAAGGTCACCTGCACCTGCGTGCGCGTGCCCGTCATGCGGTCCCATTCCATCAGCATCACCGTCGTGACCTCGCGCAAGATCACCGTCCCCGAGGCCCGCGCCGCCATCGCCGCCGCGCCGGGCTGCAGGCTCGTCGACGATCTCGCCCATTCCGTCTATCCCATGCCCCTGGATACCTCCGCGCAGGATACCGTCTTTGTCGGCCGCATCCGCGAGGACCTCGTCTTCGAAAACGGACTCACCCTCTTCTGCGCCGGCGACCAGATTCGTAAGGGCGCGGCCACAAACGCCGTGCAGATCGCGGAGCTGCTGCTGTAGGGAGGACGGGGAGACGCCGGGGGCGCTGTCCCCGGCCCCCTGCCAAAGGGACGGAGTCCCTTTGGAATCCCCAGGTTGGGTGGTATATTTCAATATTGTCCGTCGGATCGCCCGGGGCTTGCCCCCCGGGCGATCCGATTTTACGGTGCGTGAATTCTTGGCGGGGTCACGAAAGTTGTCCCGCCCGTCCCACGGGGTCGCCTATCCGGCAAAGTTTTTGTGCTCGACAGGATTTTTGGCATGCTGCATGGAATCAATATGGGGTCATTTTTGATCGGGGGAATGCGCATGCGCTCTGTGGGGCGTTTTTTCATGCGGGAAAAGGTACTGACCGCGTCGTTGTTGATCGCGGTTTTGTCGATGTTCTTCGTCCCGCCGGATGCTCTGTATCTATACTACATCGATTGGGACGTCCTGATGCTCCTTTTTTCGCTCATGGCGGTGGTGGCGGGACTCAGGCAGATCGGCGTGTTCGATGCCGTCTCGCGCTTTTTAATGGCGCGTGCGGGCGGCATGCGCCGCCTGGCGGTCCTGTTGAGCGTTTCTTGCTTTTTCATTTCGATGCTGGTGACCAACGACGTCGCGCTCATCTCGTTTGTGCCGCTTACCGTCTCCATGCTCGCGGCCGTTGCGCCGGAGGCCTGCGCCTACATCGTCTCGCTTGAAACCGTCGCCGCGAATCTCGGCAGCATGGCGACGCCCATCGGAAACCCGCAAAACCTGTACCTTTTCGGACATTATGACATGTCCGTGGGACTGTTCCTTTCGGCGGTCATGCCCATTTCCGCGCTGAGCCTCGTGCTCCTGCTGCTTGCCTGCCTGCCCGTGCGGCGGCGGGGGGTGCAGGCCACGCCCGGCGCGGGCGCGGCGGCGGTGGACAGACGGCGCCTCGCGCTCTATGCCGCGCTGTTTTTCCTGTGCGTGCTCTCGGTTTTGCGCATCGTTCCAAAGGCCGTGTGCTTCGGGGCGGTGGTTCTGGCGCTGTTCCTTGCGGCGCGGCGGGTGCTTCTCCGCATCGACTACGCGCTTCTCGGCACATTCGCGTGCTTTTTTGTGTTCGTTGGAAACATCGGCCGCATCCCGGCCGTAGAAACTTTGCTTTCGTCGGCCATGCGCGGGCACGTACTGGAAGCGGGCATCCTCGCGTCCCAAGCGATCAGCAATGTTCCGGCGGCAATCATGCTCGCCGGGTTCACGAATGACGCGTTCGCGCTTCTGCGGGGCGTAAACATCGGCGGCCTCGGCACGCTGGTCGCCTCGTTGGCGAGCCTCATTTCCTTCCGGCTGTACATGACCGCGCCGGGCGCGCGGGCGGGGCGCTTCCTCATCGCCTTCACCGCGCTCAACGCCGCTTTTCTCCTGATCCTCTATGGCTTCGCGGTCCATTAACCCCCCAAAAAAGTCCCATCGCCCGGGGCTGGGCCCCCGGGCGATGGACGGACAATATTGAATGATTCACAATCAGCATGGAATTCCAAAGGGACAGTGCTCCATTGGCGGGAGCCCTCACCATTCCTCCCGTTCTAGAGCAAGACGCAGAAATGCCGAGAGGAGAACGGCAGTGGATTTTCGGTCAAGGCAAGGAGCCGGGACGCAGACGTAGCAGGGCTACGTCAAGCCGATGGCGACGCCGAAAGCTTGATTGCCTGTGGCAATCAAAGTCGCACCGGTGAATTTGTCGCATGAAATGCGTCAAATAAAGTCCCGTCGGGACCGCTTCGCTGAACGCGAAGCTGCTGTGCGACCGGACTGTTCAATACAAAGTATTGAATAGCCTGCCTCTTGGGCGAAAAGACGCGCCGGGCTTCTCGGTCTTTCTGGAGATTGCTCTAGGACTCCGCGCATGACAGAAGCGGGAATTCGGCGCGGCCCCTTTGTTCCTGGCACGAAGCCGGCGCGCGGGCGTCGCAGTCAGGGGCGGACTTTCCGCCTGCGTCAAGCGGAGCGCGACAAAGCCAGGGACAAAAGGGACCGTCGAAAACGCGGTTCTGTCGTGGATGGGATTCTAGTCCAACACCCTGCGCGCCCAGGAGAACGCACTCTTGTAATAGCCGGACGCGAGGGAAGAGATCATGACCTTGCCGCCGGAGGAAGAGGCGTGGATGAACCGCCCGCCGCCGATGTAGAGGCCCACATGATCGCTCAGGTCGTCGTCAGACTCGTTGGTGTCGAAGCACACGATATCGCCCTTTTTGAGGTCGGAGATGTCGGTGATCTTGGTGTAGGAGCTGTCGTAGCCCTGCGCCTTGGCCGAGCGTCCGAGGGTGATCCCGCAGACCTTTTTATAGCAATAGGTGGTAAGGCCGGAGCAGTCGAACGCGTCGGGGCCCGCGGCCGCATAGACGTAGGGATCGCCGAGCTGCGCATAGGCAAGCTTGATGAGCTGATCCGCCTCTGAGTTGGAAGACGACGAGGACGAGGATGAGGAGGAGGACGAAACCTTGTCCGTATCGACGTCGGAGGCGAGCACATAACCGTATTCGCTGCCGCCCTTGACCCGGTACCATTCTCCGTCCTGGGTGACGGCGACCGCGGTCAGCGCGGCGCTCGTTCCGACGGTGGTCATGACGCCCGCGGAGCTCTTGGGCAGCTTGCGCACCTTGACGGATGAGGACTGCGGATAAACGGTAACGGAATAGGTGTTCGGGTTTTCGGTGGAAAGGCCGGACGTTTTGCAATAGGCTACCTTGTCGCCGCTTTTCACCTTCGCCCAGTCGCCGCCCACCGCCACGCAGGTGAGCTTCTCGCCGAAGCCGATTGTGGCGCTGTTCGCGGACGTCGAGGGGGAGGCGTACACGGTCAGCGAATTGTCGGAGACATAAACCGCCACGGATCCCGTCTGGACCGCCGCGGCGTCCTTGACCTTCGAGGTGGCCAAGTCGCCCGTCTTTATGTATCCGTAGATGCCGGAAATTTTGACGCGGCACCAGATTCCGTCGCTGGTCCCGGCGATGACCGTCACCTTGGTGTTCTGGTCGAGCCCGGCGCTGTCGGTGTCGGTGGACGCACCCCTGTAAATATGGGTGTCATCCGACTGGACATAGGCTGTGACGGAATATTTGTTGGGGCTTTTTGTGGTGAGGCCGGAAACCAGGCAGTAGCCGGTTTCGCCGTCGCAGTTCTTCACCTGCGCCCAGTCGCCCTTTGCGGCGGTGCAATAAACAATTTCGCCGTAGGACATGACGCAGGTGACGTCCGAGGAAGTGGAATAGTCTTTGTAGATCTTCAGCGTGGTTGACGAAACATAAGCCTTTACGCTTTCCGCGCGCGCAAAACCCGCCGGAATGAGTACCAGAACGGCGAGCAGCGCGACCGCAATCCGCGTGATTTGCTTCATGCGCGCACCTCCGTGTCGAAATTGCCGCACCCGCGGCGCAAGTGCTGGCATACATATATGACCAGCAATACAAGATTATTCAAATTATGGCAGGAATAAGTGGCGAAAATGTGACGAAACGGTGCATATATGACGCAATTAGAGTAAAGTTGAGCCAGAACCGAAACGATTATCACAACTGCGTCATAAAACAAGGGGTTATTCCTTTTCGATGACGATTTTTCCGTCCGCCGCGGACATGCGCACGCGCCGGCCCTCGACGCCCGCCTGCTCCAGAAGCGCGCGGGAAATCTGTACGCGGCCCGCCCGGTCGAGCACGGCGAATTCCTCCTGTGCGCCCTCGTCGTGTCCGTCCCCGAAGACGGTCCCGTCCGTCGCGTTTCTCAGGTCGCGGGGGGCGATCATCTCGGCCGCGGTTTTTCCGTCGCGGATGGCGACCACGCGGCTGACCCTCTTGGAAAGGGTGCGGTCGTGGGTGACGATGATGATTGTGAGCCCCATTTCCTCCTGAAGCCGCCTGAACACGTCGAGGATGTAGACCGCGGTCTTCGTGTCCACCGAGCCCGTGGGCTCGTCCGCCAGCAGGAGCTTTGGCTTGTTGGCCAGCGCGATGGCGATGGCAATGCGCTGCTGCTCGCCGCCTGAAAGCTGCGAAAGCCGCGCGTCGGCCTTGCTTTTGAGCCCCACGAGGTCGAGAAGCTCCATCGCCCGGGCCTTCCGCTCCCGCATGGGGCCGAAGAGCATGGGCGTCTGGACGTTCTGCCACGCGGGCAGCCACGGGAGCAGGTTGCGCGCGTTGTTCTGCCAAACGAAGCCCACGGTGGAGCGCTTGTACTCCACCAGCTCCTTTTCGGTCATCTTGAAAAGGTTTTTGCCGTCCACATACAGCTTTCCGGCGTTGGGCCGGTCAAGCCCGCCGATCATGTTGAGGAAGGTGGATTTCCCGGACCCTGAATTTCCGATGATGGCCATCATCTCGCCGCGCTCGACGGTGAGCTCGAGCCCCTGGAGCGCCAGCACCTCAATGTCCTTGGTCTTGTAGATTTTGACCAGGTTGTCGCATTCCACGATGTAACTGGGATTGGCGATGTCAGTTTCCCGCAACGATCTCACCGTCCTCGAGCTGATAGATTTTGTCGCCGATGGTCGAAAGTTCGCGGTCGTGGGTGGTGAGCACCACCGTCACGTTTTCCCTGTCCACAAGCTCGCGGAAGATCCGCGCCACGGACACGGCCGTGTTGGAGTCGAGCTCCGCCGTCGGCTCGTCGGCGAACAGGATGGCCGGGCGGTGGGCGATGGCCCGCGCGATGGCGACCCGCTGCTGTTCGCCGCCGGAAAGCTCCTGGGGCATGTGGTTGGCCCGCTGGGAAAGGCCCACCATCCTCAGACATTCCAGCGCGCGGTCCCGCATGTCGCGCCTTTCTCCCGCAAGCCTGAGTGCGAAGGCCACGTTTTCCTCGGCGGTCATGATGGGGATGAGCGCCACAGACTGGAACACATAGCCCATCCGCGCCCGCCGGATTTTGGCCCGGGCCGCGTCGCCCAGCTTGGAGATGACGCTGCCCTCGTATTCCACCGTGCCGCCGGTGGGCGCGTCGAGGGCGCCCATGATGTTCATGAGCGTGGTCTTTCCCGAACCGGATTTTCCCACGAGCACGGTGAGCCGGTTTTTTTCGATTGTCATGTTCACGCCCCGCAGGGCGTAGAAGTCGCCCTCGCCCTGCACGGGGAACGCGCGGGATACGTCCTTTACCTTGAGCATGTCAGTCCTCCCCCAACTTGAGCGCCTGCGCCATCTTGAGGCGGCGGATGATGAGAATCAGAAACGCCACGCACGCGGCCAGCACGGCAAAGTTGATGATGAACAGCCGCGCATGATCCCAGAGATCCCGGGTCACGACCAGCGGCAGCGAAGCGTCCGCGGACGAATACGCGATTTGGATGAGCGGAATGTAGAGCCGGCTCACCAGGAAGCCGATGGCCGCGCCCGAGGCGATGGACAGAACGGACTGCCAGAACTGCTCGTTGAGGAGCATTCCCACGATCTCCGGAACCGACATGCCCATGGCGCGGTAGATGCCGAACTGGAGGCTGCGCGCCTTGATGGAAAGAATCCAGAAGATGAGGAAGCCCGCGGCGCACAGCGCGAGGCCCACGATGAAGGAAAGGGTCAGGATTCCGTTGGTGCCCTGAATCGACGGGGCGTTGCGGAGAGCGGAAAGCTGTGTATACACGTCCTGGAACGCCCAGTACCTTTGGCCGCCGGCGTTCGCGTAGTCGTAGACATTGTCGGCGCTTCCCGGCGATTTGAGCCAGATTTCGTAGGGCAGCAGTCCCCACGCCGCCTGCAGGTAATTGAGGTTTGAGACCACCAGATACTTGTCCGCCAGAACCTTCGTCCCGTCCTCGCGCGTCTGGTACACCACCGCGTTGTAGGTGGGGAAGTAAGGCACGAAGCCCGCGATGGTCACCGTCACGTTGGCCTGGTCGGCGGCGCGCACGGAAAACGTGTCGCCCACCTCGAGGCCCAATGTGTCCCGGAAGTTGGCGGAGACGAGACAGTCGCCGGGATTCTGCGACATGGCGTTCAGGCAGCTGAAAAAGTGTTCGTCCAGGAGCCCGTCCGGCATGTACGCCGTCTCGCCGAAAGCTTTCGTGTCGATGCCCATGAGCGACACGCCCGTCAGCTGCGTCTTTCCGGCGGCGGCGGAGGCCGCGTCGTCCCGGAATACCTCGGCAAGCGCCGTCACACCCTCGATCTGGCCGTAGCGCGCGGCGTCGGTTTCGGTGTATTCGCCCGACTTTTGCAGCCACGCCTCCTGGATGACCACGTCCGCGCCCAGATCGTACTTGAGCTGCGTCTCCCGGGCGGTGTTGACGGTGGAGGCGGTGTCCGCGTTCAGGATGCCGATGGCGATTGTGAGCATGAGAAACGCCATCATGAACGTCTGGCTCCTGCGGGAGCGCAGAATCTGCAAAAACGACGCATAGAGTCCCGGGCGCATTCTGTTTTTGAAAAGCGCGAACACCGCCTGCGCCAGGAGGGGAATGAGCCGTACCATGAACAGCGACGCGCCCACGGCAAACAGAGACGAGGCGATGTAAATGAGCGGATCGAGGGCCGCGCCCGACTGCGCCTGTTCGGCCAGCAGCGCCTTCTGGTTGTTGAAGGCATAGAGCCCGTAGAGGGAAATGGCGAGCAGGATGAAGTCCAGCCCGAATTTCTGCCACAGGGAGGACTGGTTGCGCGCGTGGGCGGCCCTTTTGGAATCGACGATGGTGAGCCGCGCGTACCCGATGGCCGGAAGCGCCATTGTGAGGATGCCCGCCGCCGCGGCGACGAGGGCGTAGTAAAGCGCCGCCTGGGTGTACTCCACTTGCAGGTGCGCGGTGGACTGGAATTCAAGGAACGCGGACGAAGAGCCGATGGCCCTGCAAATGGCGGCGCTGGCGGGGAGGCTCAGAAGTGCCGAGACCACCGCGATCAGGAGGCTCTGAAGGATGTACACCATGAGCACCTGCCGCCCGGCCGCGCCCCGGGACTTCAGATACGCGATTTCATTTTTTTCGATTTCGAGAATCTGACGGGAGACCATGAACATGAACGCGATGAGCAGCGCGAACACCGGCACCTCCAAAACCTTGAGGGTGGCCGATGCCTGATTCGCCTCCGCCCGGTAGCCGGACAAGAGCTCCTCAAAGCCCGTCCGGAAGCGCTTGATGAAGGTGAGGTTGTATTGATCGGACAGCTTGGAGAGCGCCGAAAGCGTCTGCGGCACGTCCTCGGCGCGCATGGCCTCAATGTCGAACAGCGTCGTCCACACGGTCGAAACGGCGTATTTCTGATCCGCAAGGTCGATGAAGATGGAATCAAAGAGTGCCGGATCAATGAAGATCTGGCCCGCGTAGTCGCTCTCGGGGCCCGTCCAGTAGACGGAGCCGTCGGTCTCGAACACCCCCGCAATGCGCACGGTGAGAGGGCTCCCGTCGGGCAGGGTCACATACTGGAAGCGCAGAAGCTCGCCCAGAACCAGGTCCTTGCGGATAAACGCCGTCTTTCCGATGACGACGTCGTACGCGCCGTCCGCGTCGGGCTGGGCTGTGTAGGCGCCGCCCGCCACGAGGGAAATGTGATCCTTGAGCCCGGACATGGACGCGATGGTGAGTTTCACGGCGTTCGATTCGTCGCTGCGGAAAACAAGGGGCGTGCCCGAAAGGTCCTCCACGGATTTGAACGCCACCTCGTAGAGCGGCTGCGTGCCGATTTGCCCGGGCAGCGCCGCAATGTCAGCCTCCGCCGCCAGGTATGCCTGGGCGGCGCTTGATTCGCCCCGGGACTTGGTGAGCGACGCCTCCATGCTCGCGTAACCGGGGTACACCGCGGTTTGGGCGTACGCGTCCGAAAGGGTGCGCGTCAGAAGGTTCTGGGTCACCGCGCGGGTGTACATGGGGTTTGACATCGCGATGCTGATGAGGAGCACGTTGCCAATCAATAGGCTCAGAATCATCCACGCCTTGTTGAGCATCTTTCGGAATACGAATTTCAGCACGCTTCTGTCCTCACTTTGTAATCAGCTTGTCGCCTTCTGCCGTGCCCAGCGCGAGCCAGGCGTCGCTTCCGTCGTCCATGGCCTTGACCACGTAGCGGGTGTTCACCGCGCCGTCGCTCCCGAGGATTTCCACAAAATAGCGGCCGTCCTTGTACGTGACCGCCTGGGACGAGGCGACGAGCGCGTCTTCCACATACATGGTGACCGCGGTCACCGCGGCGGACGAGTAGACCGCCGTCGCGGAGGCGTCCCAGGCGACGTAGGCATACCCGCTGCGCAGCTCGCCCGGAAGCACATTGTCGGCCGCCACCACCACGCCCTTGGCGGATGTCTGGCTGGAGGAACCCGACAGCCGAAGCTCGACCTCCATGCCGTATTTGAGAAGGCCTTTTGGGTTGTCCACCCGCACGAGCGCGTCGGCGGGGTCGCCCAGAACAACCAGCGCCTTGCCCGCAACCAGTGCGCCCGCGTCAAGCTGGGCGACGGAATCCACAAAGCCGGAAATGCCCGCGCAAAGCGTCTTTTCGTCCCCGGCGGTCAGCGCGGCCTGATACGCCGCGTCCAGGGAAGCAAGGGTTGCCTCCGCCTCGGCCTGCCATTTCTGGTCCTCGAGCTTCTGGCGCTCCACCGAAAGGGCGAGGATGCGCGCGCGCGTCCCGTCGGTTTCGCCGGAAAGAGCCGCGGTCATCTCGTCCACGGCCGCCGCGCGCGCGGCAAGCTCGTATTCATAGTCGTCCCGCGCCTCGCGCAGGGCGACTTCTTTTTCCTTCTGGTCGGTGGCGCTGGTGGGGAGGGTGTAGGTCGCCACCGGATCGCCCGCAACCACTTTGTCTCCCGGGGCGACCAGGATTTCGCCCAGACGCGCGCCGGAGATGTCCACGGAAACGGATTGGACGCTGAGGTACAGGACCGATCCCTGCAATGTCGTCGTGCGCCTGAACGCGGTTTTTTCCACCGGCGTGGTCGAATAGCGCACGCCCGTCGCGGCGCGCGCGCAAGAGGCCAAAAGCAAAAGCGCGGCCGCGAGGCATACGGTCTTCTTAATCGCCGACATACACAACCTCCCCTTCCGAAAGGCCGGAGAGAATCTCGGCCTCGGTGGACGTCTTGAGCCCCACCTCCACGTCCCGCCGCGTCTTCGTCTCGTCCGCGAGCGCGTAGACATACGCCCCGCCGTCGTCCTCGAACAGCGCGTTGACGGGAATCTTCAGCACATCTTCCTTGTGCTGCGTCACCAGTACGACTGCGGCGGTCTCCCCGGCGGTCAGCCCTCCGACGTTTTCGATTTGATAGACGGACAGGTATTCCGTGCCCTTGAGCGCCGCGCGGGCGTATTCGTCCTCGTCCACGGGCTCCGGATCGATTTCGTAACGCGTCCCGGCGATGAGCGCGTAACAGGCAGCCGCCCCCGCCAGCGCGGCGGGCGAAACATACGCGGACTGAAGGACGAGATCCGCCTCGTCCGTCACCACGCAAACCGTGTCGTAGGCACCCACGGTCTGACCCACCGAGCACGCGATGGCCACCACGCGGCCGTCGCAGGGGGCGACGAGCCAGGTGTCCTCCAGCTGCTTTTCAAGCGCCGCGCGCTCGGTTCCGATGGCGGCCAGCCGTTCCTGCCGCGCGGCTTCCCCGTTTTGGTACTCCAGCTCGCGCAGTGCCATGTCGGTTTCCTTGTCGTATTTTGCCGCCTCGTCCGTCAGCTCCGAAAGCTCCAGGCAAGCGACTTCCATGTCGATGTCGTAGAGCGATTTTTCATAATCGGCGGTCTCCGCGATCCGCGCCTTTTCCGCGTCGAGGGCGGAAAGCGCCGAATCGATGGCGGACACGTCGATCCCCACGAGAGGGTCGCCCGCCTTGACGCTGTCGCCGATTCCAACGGGAATCGCGCCGATCCGGCTGTCGGCGGTGAAGTAGAGCGCGGCGCTGCGGGGGGCCACCGCGCCTTCGTAGACCTCCAAATCCTCCATGTCGCCGGTTTCGCATGCCGCCGCGTCGGTCTTCGCGCCCACGGGGGTCAAAAGCGCCGGCACTTCCGCCTTTTTTGCCGCGCAGCCCGAAGCCAGCAGCGCGAGCGCCGCAGCCAGGGCGAACACCATTCGTTTCTTCATCATCTTCGCGCCTCCTCAGTTGACGACGACCCGGTCGCCCTCGGAAAGGCCGCTCAGGATTTCGCAGCTGCGCGCGGTGGTGAGGCCCACCGTCACGGGCCGGACGGTCTTGAGCCCCGCCTCGTCCAGCACGTACACGCATGGTTCGCCGTCCGCTTCCGCAACGCAGTTCACGGGCACGTAGAGCGCGTCCGCCGCCGCGGCGACCACCACGGTAAACTTGCCCGTCGCGCCTTCCGCGAGGTTTACCGACGGAACCAGCGGCGCGAAATATACCCGCGTCCGGACGCTTTTTTCGTTCATGGGCTCTTCTTCCACGCCGAGATCCTCCGCCGTGGTGCGGTAAATGGCGTAATCCGCCCCGTCGATGGTAATCTCGTAGGTTTCATCAAAGGAGATCGCCGCGGGGTGCTCCACCGTGGATTCAAACGCGCAGGAGGAAAGGTCCGTGACGGTGACGACGGTTCTGCCCTTGACGGAGGTTTCGCCCGGCTGAACGGCCAGCACGTAGGTCACGGTGCCGTCAATGTCCGCCGTCACCACGCGCCCCGCACGCTGGGCGTTGAGCTCGGAAAGGCGCACGGAAAGCACCTCCATCCGGTCCTCCGCGTCGCGGATGGCGACCTCGTAGGAACGGCGCCGGCCGTCCGCCCGGTCGGTTGTGCCCGTGAGCGACGCGCGGCCCGCCTGCCGCGCGTCGTAGAGGTCAAGAAGCGCGCTGTTGCGATCGCGCTCCATCGAAAGGGCCTCGGTTTCCGCCGCGCAGGCGGCGATTTCTTCGTCGATTTCCGCGGATTCCAGGGTCGCGAGCACGTCGCCCGCCTTCACCTGGTCGCCCACGGAGACGAGAAAGCTCTCATAATACACGCCGGAAGTGCCGAAGCCGTAGGACGCGGCGCGCGCGGCGAAGTAGGTTACCCGCACGGATTCCGTAAGGGAAATCTCCCCCCGGCGGACGGTGGCGAGGCTGTATTGCGCGCTCGCGTCCGCGCGCACCACATTGATGGCGTTTTCCCGCGCGGCCGGGCCCGTTCCGGCGCAGCCGCCCAGCAGGGCGACCAGGACCAGAAGGGCCGGGAGGAAAGCGCGCCTTTTTGAATTTCTCAATGATATGCCCCCTGAATGTTCGTAACAAACATAATTATAACATAAGAATATATCCTTTGCATACATAAAATAGTCTGAAATTTTGCCAGATATGATGATATAATAGGAACAGAAAGCAACGGGAGGCAGATTATGGATTACTGCGATCTCAAATACCTCGCGGTGGATTTACCCGAGGACATCAGGCGCCTCAAGGATGCGGGCGACCTTGCGCGCATGAACCGCGTCATCGACATGCGCCTGGAGGCGGACATTCCGGTCCAGCTCAAAAAGAGGCTGGAGCTGGAGCGCGCCATGACCGCGCTTCTGCCGGGCGCATACCCGTACAGCCGCGCGGAAGCGGCGAAAATGCTCTCCGAGGCGCTCGTGGACTTCGCGCCAGAGGAACTGGACGCGCTCACCGACGGGGACGCCGCGGATTGGGTCTTCCTCGACGGGCAGATCCGCTACCGCAGAAACTTCTTGGGCAATCTCATCAAGACGCGGCCCGCCGTTGCCGCGCGGCTTAAAGACCAGAGCAGGCTGGACTACTATAAAAAGAACACCGCCCTTTTGGACGGCGCCATCAAAAAGATGAAGGAAAGGGGCGAACTGGCATACCGGTTCCGCATCCGCGCGTCGGTTGCGGTCAAGCCCATGTGGCAGCGGGCGGGCAAGACCATCCGCGTTCACATCCCCGTGCCCATCTCTTACGCGCAGATGGAGGATGTCTCGATCCTGAAAGTCGACCCCGCGCCCGCCTACGCCTCCGCCAAGGACTATCCCCAGCGCACGGTGTTTTTTGAGCGCCCCTACGAACCGGGCATGAAGTTTTCGGTGGAGTACGGCTATGTCAACCGCATGCGGTACGTCGATCCCGATCCCGCCAAGGTGCTCGCCGCGCAGCCGGCGTTTCACCTGGAGGAGCTCGCGCCCCATATTCTGTTCAAGCCCTATCTGCGCGAGCTGACCCGCGATCTCGTGGGCGGTGAGCTGAACCCCCTTGTCAAGGCGCGCAAAATCTACGATTGGCTCACCGGCGTGCCCATCTATTCCTTCATGCCGCCCTACTTCACCGTGGCGGATCTCCCCGGCTTCATGGCCACCCGGCTCAAGGGCGACTGCGGCGTGTTCGCGCTTCTGTTCATCACCCTCTGCCGCATCGCGGGCGTGCCCGCGCGCTGGCAGTCGGGGCTTTACACCACGCCCATCGAGATCGGCATGCACGACTGGGCGCAGTTCTACGTCGCGCCCTACGGCTGGCTGTTCGCGGACTGCTCCTTCGGAAATTCCGCCTACCATAAGGGCGCCATGGAGCGGCGCGATTTTTACTTCGGCAACCTCGATCCCTTCCGCATGGTGGCCGCCAGCGAATTCCAGCACGAGTTCGACCCGCCGCGCAAATTCCTGCGCTACGACCCCTACGACAACCAGGATGGCGAGGCGGAGTACGAGGACATGCCGCTTTTGAACAGCGAACTGACCACCGATCAGGAGATGCTGGAGGTTACAGAGCTGTGAAACTGTGCGCAGGGGAAAACGGCTACGCCGTATACCGGATTCCGGGCGTCATCATGACCCCGAAGGGCGCGCTCGTCTGCTGCGAGGCCCGGGCGGATTCCGGCAGCGATTGGGGGAAGATCGACATTCTGCTCCTGCGGGAGGACGGCGTCCGCTTTCGGATGACGGGAAGTGAAACCGACACCCTCAACAATCCGACGCTCATTGCGGACGGGGAGACGATCCACCTCATTTACCATCAAAACTACGCCCGCGCGTTTCACCGGACGAGCGCGGACGATGGCGAAACGTGGTCGGAACCCACTGAGATTACACAGACCTACCGGGATTTCCCTTATGAATGGAACGTGTGCGCCACCGGTCCCGGCCACGGCATCCGGCTTTCGACGGGGCGGCTGGTGGCCCCCGTCTGGCTGGCCAACGGGCGGGTGCACGAAGGCCCGAATTATGTCGTCGACCATCATCCCTCCGTCGCGGGCTGCGTGTATTCCGACGACCGCGGCGCGACCTGGCGCGCGGGCGCGCTGTTTGCGGGCATCAAGGATGCCAACGAAACCACCTGCGCGGAGCTGCCCGACGGGACGCTCCTGTTCAACATCCGCCATTCCGACGAACCCCGCGCCCGGGCGCTGGCCGTTTCAAGGGACGGCGGCGAAACGGTCGGCCCCATCCGCTTCGAGCCCTCGCTCCCCGACCCGCGCTGCTTCGGCGCGATGGTGCGGGCGGGGGAGGATGTCTACTTCGTCAACTGCGCCGATCCGCAAGGCCGGGTCAACCTCACGGTGAAGCGGCGGGACGGTGACAAGTGGACGCCCGCCTTCCGCGTGGACGCGCTCGGCGGTTACGCCGACATTGCCTGGGACGGCAAAAAGCTGTGCGTCTTTTATGAGCATGGGGAAAACGGAAAAATTCTGGAAACGAGGCTCGTCCGGCTGTGAAGTTCTATCACGGAACCCGAACGCCCGGCCTTCAGATGCTCGTTCCCGGCGCGGACGGGAAGGTCTACCTGGCCGCCCGCCGCGCCGTCGCCGCGCTCTATGTCTGGGATTTTGAACGCAATCCATGCAAGTGGATGGGGTACCGGATCATCGACGGAAACGTCGTCTACCTCGAGTATTTTTCCGGCGCGCTCGCCATGTTCTATGGCGGCGTGTCGGGGTACCTCTATTCCTGCGCGGGCGATTACCCGCGCAACGACAAGCTGGGCCTCGCGGCGGGCGTGGAGGGGGAGGTATCCCTCGATTCGTGCGAGGAAATCGCGAATGTTCTCGATTTTCTTCTTTCCCTTGAACGCGCGGGGGAAATCGAAATCCGGCGCTTCGAAAACCTGACGGACGAAGACCGCGCCTACATTCGCGGCACGGTTTCGCGCCTCGCCCAAAATCTTGACCTGAAAAACCACCCGGAGAACCCGTACCACGCCTTTGTGCGGGACAGGTTTCCGGATGGGTTCGCCCAATCAGATTGATCCGTTGTCCGCAGGCCGCTTTTCGACACAGAGCAGGTCGAACAGGCGGCCTTCGTTGTCGATGGCCTGAAGCTCCATCCTTCCGGGCGTGACCGCCGCGTGGACGAAGTGGGGAATCGCGCGGCTCTTGGCGGTGTGCCATGCCTTTTTGTGGTGGAACCAGTTTTCCCGCACGCCCGCGCCGCCCACCACAAGGTAGCGCACGCCGCATGCTTCGTCAATTTTGCCGCCGCGGATGGGGTGGCTGCGCTCGTAGACGATGGCGTGCGAGGTGAACGCCACGTCGACGCCATATCGCTCGAAGATCGCGCACAGGGGTCGGAGCACGGGCGCTTCCCATGTTCCGTCAAAATACGGCGGATAGTGCAGAAAAACGAACTTCCACGGCGCGTCGCTGGCTTCGAGCGCGGAGATCAAAAACCGCACCTGCGGATTCGTTTCGTCGAGCGGTTGGGTCAACTCGATTCTGTAGTTGTCCGCCTTATTTTCGATGTGGTCGGAGAATTGCGTGGTGTCGAGGGCCACGAACTGGGCGCAGCCGTAGCGGAAGGCGTAGTAGCCTTCGGGCGGCGTCGCGAGCAAGTCGCGCATATGAACGGAGTGTTCCTCGTGATTTCCCGCGCAGTGATAAAACGGCGTATGGGCAATGAGCGTCCGGAAGGGGGAAAACAGGAAGTCGTCCCAATCCCGAAGGCGTCCGCCGTTTTTGACCATATCCCCAACAAACAGCAAAAAGTCCGGCCGTTCCCGTTCGATGGCGCGCGCGACGCTGTCCAGCACGGTGCGCGGACTGCTGCTCCCGCCGCTTTCAGCGGTGACGGCGAAGGAGAGGGGGGAATCTTCCCCGGGTGCCGTGCGGAAAACGCCCATTTCGCCCGTGAGAACATTGCCGTTCGCCCGCGTCGTGACCTGATAGCAATAATCCGTCTCGGGTGCGAGGCCGTTCGCCTGTGCCAGATGCAGGGTTCCAGCCTCGCCCGGGAATGAGGTGGGGGCGCCGTCGGGCGAATAGGTGCAGATGCCGCACGCCGGGCAGCGCGCTTTCCAGACCATAAGCTCCGTTGTTCCGGGCGCGTCCGTTTCCCAAAGCACGGTCATTCCGCTCTCGGAGGGCGTTTGCAGGTAGGGATATCGGGTGAAATACATTTTTTTCTCCTCGCTTTCGCAATTGGAATGGAGCACAGTTTTTTACGATTCAATACATGAAGGGACAGTCCCGCGCCCGGATGGCTTCCTCCGCAGAATCATCGGGAAATACCGGACGGACAGACCGTCGAACGCCGCGCGCATGGACCTTTCCAAGCGAGCTCCCCTCATGCCACGCGTCCTGAAACCCTTAACCCGAAGAAATCGCGTGCCACATCCGCGTCCCGAAGCGGCGTCTTTTCAAGCACCGCCCGCAGTTCCGCCACCGTGTACGCGGCGGCGAGGGATGTCCGGAAGCCGGGGCGCATCTCCGGCGGTGTGGCCAGGCGGCGGATGGCCCCGGAAATGAGGGGATTCACGTCCCGCCGCATGTCGCACACGCAGAACGTCCCGCCGGGCTTCACCACACGGGCGATTTCCCGAAACACCAGAACCGGGTCTTCCCACTCGTGCAGGGAACCGTTGGAGAACGCCGCGTCGAAGCTGTCGTCCGGAAACGGCATTTCGAGCACGGAACCTTCCACATAATTCGTCCGCCCGTCGAGTCCGTATTCCCGCGCGTTCCGCTGGGCGATTTTGATCATGTCCGGGCTGATTTCGCAGCCCGTGAGCGTTCCCCCGGGCGCTTTTTTCAGCCATTCGAGGCCCACGTAACCCGGTCCCGGGCCGAGCTCCAGCACATGCCCGCCCGCGATGCCGGACGCGAGGATGGCATCCACGTTGTTCCAGCCCCTGTCCCGCATGCCCCGGGCGAAGCGATCGTAGATTTCCGTGGTGATTTCTCCCTGAATGCCCTGATTGGTTTCGACGACCCTCGGCTTCATATAGAGCTCCTTTCATTTAGGAGGGCAGCGGACGCCCGCGCCCAGTCCCGCTCGGCCTCGTAGTGCCGCGCATGGTGGTCAAAGATGATCCGCGCCTGCGCGCGCATCTCCGGCGGAATGAATGGGACGGTCGCCGCCCGGTGCACCTCGAGCTTTGCAAGCGCGGTTTCGAGCCTTCCCACGTATGCGTCCAGACGGCGGACCAGTTCCCCGGGGTCGATGTCGTCCGAAAAATAAAACGCGCCGTCGGCGGGGAACGTGGGGCGATACACGAAGTCCAGCTGCGCGAAAAGCAACTTGCGAAAGCGGGCGACGCCCGCTTCCGCAATGGCGTACACCGTCTTTTCCGGGCGCGCGCCGGGCTTCTCCGCGTTCGCGCTGACAAAACCTTCCCCGGCCAGCCTCTCCAGGTGGTAATAGAGGGTCGGCAGCTTGATGTCCGCGAAGTCCGAAAGCTGCTCGGCAATCAGCTTCTTGAGCCGGTAGCCGTGCATCGGCCCAAACCGCTTGAGCATGCCGAGAATGTAGAGCGGTACCATATTGACCTCCCTTACAAATAGTCAGTGCTGAGCATTATTATACTCAGCACTGACTATTTGTCAAGAGGGAAAATCAGCGGATGCCCCGTTCCCCGAGCCGCGCGAGGGTGACTTCCAGCGCCTTCTGATTCCGAAGATTTGCCCTGAGGTCGCCCGGATCGATGTAGTCGCCGTTCCTCGCGCATTCGATGGCGCACTCGCCGACGTAGGCGTCCATGACGTTTTCATTGGCGAACGCGCCCTCCACCGCGGCGTTCATGCGTGCGTCCAGGGCGTCGACCATGGTGCGGTAGATGAAGTGGTCGTGTCCCAGTATCTCGCCCATCCGCCGGATGGAATGCATCACTTCCCGCAGCTGCGCCACCGTGACGCGCCGCCGGAATCGCCACGCCTCGCGCCCGCCGCCGAGGATGAGGTCCACGCTCGTCTCGTACATCAGCGCGACGTCCATCAATATGGACGCGTCCGGCAGCGATTCGCCCCGCTCCCAGTTGGAGACCGACTGCGCCGTCAGCCCCAGTCGCTCCGCCACCTCCGCCTGGGTCAGTCCTTTTTCCCCGCGCCTTTCGCGCAAAAAAGCGCCCGTCGCCTTCATGTCCATGGGAACCGCCTCCTTTGCTCCATCATACAGGAGAGGGGCGTCCCGGACAAGCGACGGGCGCTTGTATTTGTCTGTTCTTTTCTAAACCTGCATTTGTTCGCGCGCCTGCTCGGCGGCGGCCCGTTCCTCCTCCGGCCGGACGCGCGCGGCGACGTAGAGGTTTCCCAGCGAGAAGATGGACGCCACGAAGAATACCCACTGCGCGCCCCAGTGGACCCAGATGAGCCCGCACAGGGAGGCGGCGATGATGGAGACGACGTGGTCGAGGGACGTGCCCGTGGAAAGCGTCTGCGTGATCTCGTCGTTGTTCCACGAGATGGAGCGCAGATACACCGCGTTGACCACGCCAATCTGCATGGACAGCCGGTCGAGGATGAACAGGCCGTAGACGCCGAAGACGGGCCAGACGAGGTTCGCAATGTCGTGGGTGGTGATGCCCCAGACGACGAAGCCGTAGATGGCGTAAATAATGATGAACGTGAGCGCGTCCAGATACATCATCTTCTTGATGCCGTACCGGTCCATCCAGTGGCCCACGAGCCGCATGAAGAAGATGGACAGGAAGCTGCCGATGATGAGGAGCATGCTCATCACGTCCGCGCCCTTGTTGAGCAGCTGGACGATGACCCAGGTTCCGTATACGTAGGCGATCTGCTTCTGCGCACCCTTGAGAACCGTCAGGAAGTAATAGTACTTATAATGCTTGCGGAACACCAGCCTGAATTTGCGCTTGGTGTGCAGGCCGTCCCCGCACTTGGCGGACAATAGAATCGCGATGAAAAACGCCGCCAGAAACGACATGGCGCCCACCAGAAATACCCAGCGGACGTTCGACTGGAACGTGAAAAATCCGGTGCGGAAGCCGATGAACACCACAAGGCCCGCCGCCATGCCCACAAAGGATTGGGTGGAGGCGTATTGCCCCATGCGCTTGCCCACGCGGCCCGGTTCCGCCAGCGACATGCCGATGGAATCGCGCAGCGGCATGAAAAGGTGCATGCCGGTGGAGTTGATGAACAGAAAAATGAGCATCACCGCGAACGGCGGCGTCACCAGGCCCAGCACCGTCAGGCCCGCGAACGCCAGCACCTGCGCGATGATCGCCGCGCGCACGTCGCCGAACCGTCCCAGCACCGCGATCAGAAGCGCGCATAAAAGGCCCGGCAGCTCGCGCGGGAATTCGATGAAACCGCGCTGAACGGTGGTCACCTGATAGACTTCCTTGAAGTAGTTGCTGTACACGGAGTCGGAGAATCCGTTTCCGAGCGCCGCGAAGGCGATGAGCAGGAAGAACAGGAACAACTCGGGTCTTTTTGCGCCAAGGAGCTTTCGCATGGGTGTCACATCTTTCGCAAATAATATGCCACCATAATAACATGCGCGTGCCCGCGCGTAAAGCCGCACGGACAAAAATAACGCGCCCGCGAAAGGGCGGGCGCGCGTTCAGCAAACTCTATTTGATTTTGGAATACTTTGAGGATATCCATCCTGTGTGTCCGTCGTATTTGACCTTAAACCACTTGACGCCGCGGCTGTCCTTGGACGACTTTCCCAGGTACGAAACGGTTGTGCCCTCCGGCACCGCCACGATCTTCGCATATCCCAGGCCCGCGCCCTTCCGGAGCCACACGCTCCCGGTGGTCACAACCTTATCGCTGTCGCTGCCGGAAGACGAGCTGCCGGAAAGCGTCGCGTACTTGGAGGATACCCACGCCGGGCCGTAGGCGGAGGCGACGCGGTACCACTTGCGGCCGTTGCCGTCCTTGGCGGACGAGCCGAGGTAGAACAGCTTCGTATTCTTGGCAACGGAGGTGGTCACCGTATAGCCTGTGCCCGCGCCCTTGCGGAGGTTCACGCCGGCGGTTGCTTTCACATAGCCGGCGTTGGAAATGGTCGAGCCGTCGACGGTCACCTTGGTGTAGCTCGCGTACAGCCACGCGGACGAGCCGTCATAGGAAATCTTGTGCCAGAGCCGTCCCTTCGCGTCGTACGCGCTGATGCCCAGGTACGTAAACTTTTTGCCCGAGGGAACGGCGGTAATTTTGGTGTAGCTCGTGTCCGGTCCCTTTCTGAGGTTGACCGAGGCCGTGGTTTTCAGGGTCATCGAGCTTGCCGCCGAGGCGGGCAGCGCGGTGAACGCCAATGTGAGCGAGAGCGCGAGAACGAGTGCAAACAGTCTTTTGAGCTTCATGGTTGGTTCCCTCCGATTCTGTCCTGATCCGTTGAACCTTAGACGCGCCCGAATGGGAAAAAGTCCCATGTTTTTTGAAATTTTTTTGTCAGTCCATGGGCAGATCGTCGCCGCGCATGCGGGGGATGGGCTGGGTGGGCGAGACGCCGTACTGCTTTCTGTACGCCCGGGAAAAGGAGGAATAATCCGCATAGCCGCACTGTCTGGCGGCGTCCGTGGCGCTGGTGCCGCCCAGCATCAGCTCGCAGGCCTGCGCCATGCGCTTGATGGTGATATAGTTGTGGGGGGAATAACCCGTCACCTCGCGGAAGCGATGCATGAGAAACGAAGGGCTCACGAAAAACCGCTCCGCCAGTTTGTCGATGAGCAGCTCGCCCGAGAGGTTCTGGAGTATGTACTCCACGATCTCGCTGATCTTGGGATCGGCGACGTAATTTTTTTCGCCCGCCACCACCCCGCGCAGCGAAACACGGTTCAGGGTAATCATGATCTGGGTCATGATGGCGCCCTTGAGCGCCTCCGTGCCGAACTGGGGGTTTTTCAGCTCCCCCTCCAGCGCGACGTACATCTCCGAGAGGGCGAGCCGTTCCCGGGTGTCGGGCCGGATGATGTTGTACCGCGTCTGCGCCGCGCGCTCGAACATGTCGGTGAGCGGCGCTTCCCGGGCGAGGTAGGCGGGATTCACGTAAAAAATCACCCGGTCGTAGACCTCGTCGGGCGCGATGACGGGGCGGTGCACCTGGTCGTGGCCCACGAGCAGCACGTCCCACGGCCGCAGATAGTAGGCCTTGTCCTCCACGTAATAGGTCACGCTTCCGGAGAGAAAGATAATCGCCTTGTCAAACGAATGGAAGTGAAAGTCGAAGCTCACGTCCCGCTTGTCGCGGATGTGAAACATGCGAAAGTCCTCGTTCAGGTATCCCCTTGAGAGCGCCTGATCCATCGGTCTATCGTCCTCCCTGCGGGCGTTTGTGATATTCGATTTCGGGACGCGGGGCATAGCCCGCGCGCTCGTAAAACGCCTGTGCCGCGCGGTTGTCCCGCCCTGTATAGAGGTGTATCTCGTCCGCACCCAGCGCGCGCAGGCGCTTTTCCATGTGCGAAATCAGCGCCGCGCCGACACCTTCGCGCCGCGATTGCGCTTCGACGAACAGTTCCGTGATCTCCGCGTTTTTCTCCGAATAACAAAAGGAGCGAAAAACGCGGCCGCAGACAAAGCCGCAAAGCCCCTCGCGCCCGGCGGCGACGGAAACGAGCTCGTCCGGATTTTCGGCAAGTGCCCGCGCAATCCCGTCCGCGTCCGCAAGGCCCGGCCCGTTGAACAACTCGTTGAGCCGCCGAAGTTCCCCGGCGTCGGACGGCCGCCCTTCACGGATATGCATCTTTCATCCCCTCCGACCCATTATAGCATCGAATTTTCCATCGCGCAATATTGCGCTTGACACGCGGGCGGGCGAATGGTATGCTTTTTTCATCCGGTCAACAGTGAGGTATGAGGATGTCGGTTCTGTAAAAAACGGAACATGCGCGAGGCGCGGACGGGCTGGCCCCCAGGGCCGGTCTGCCCTTGTGTCCGCGCGCGCCGGCATCGCGTACGGGAGAGGTATGCCCTGTCGGTCGCACCATCAAAGGCGCGGCTTTTTTGTTGTATCCATTAAAAAAACGGAGGGGATCGATTGGACGTCATCAGCTGCAAGGAACTGACCAAGGTCTACAGGCGGTTTGAAAAGGAGGAGGGCTTCCGGGGGAGCCTCAAGAGCCTCTTTCACAGGGAACGGATTGAAAAAAGGGCGGTGGACGGCATTGACCTCGCCGTATCGGCGGGCGAATTTGTCGGGCTCATCGGCCCCAACGGCGCGGGCAAGACCACACTGACAAAACTCATGACGGGCATTATCCGAAAAACGTCGGGAGAGCTGAACGTTCTGGGCTTTGATCCCAACCGGCTCCAAAATGAGTTTAAAATGCGGTACGCGGTGGTGATGGGCCAAAAGTCCCAGCTCTTCTTCGAGCTCACGGCGGCGGACGCGCTGCTCCTTTTAAAGGAGATGTACAAAATCCCCACGGACACCTACCGCAGGAACGTCCGGTACTTCGCGGAGCTGTTTTCGGTGGAGGGGCTCCTCAACACGCAGGTGCGCACCCTTTCCCTGGGCGAGCGGATGAAGATGGAATTGATCGCCGCGCTCCTTCACAACCCCCGGGTGCTGTTTCTGGACGAGCCCACCATCGGCCTGGACGCCGTGGCGCAAAAGCAGATGCGCGCCTTCCTCCGGGAAGTAAACCGCACTCGCGGCACGACCATTTTGCTGACTTCCCATTACATGGAGGACATCCGCTCCCTGTGCGGGCGCTGCGTGGTGGTCAACCGCGGCAAAAAGCTCTATGACGGCGGCATGGAGGCGCTGTTCGCGCGCTACCAGACCCACCGGAAGCTCACCGTGACATTCGCGGAGCCGGGGGAGCATGCGCCGCCCCCTGGCTGTGCGCTGGTGGAAAAAACGCCCAACCGGCTGACGCTTCTGGTGGACATCGCCCGCGCCCGGGACGCCATGCGGGACCTTCTGTCCGAAAGCGACGTCACCGACGTGCGCATCGAGGAGGAGGACATCGGGACGGTGGTGGAAAGGATTTACAGCGCATGAGGTATTTTTCAATCGCCTCGATCTATTGGAAGGCGCAGCTGGCGTGGCGGTTCGACGTGATTCTCTCGGCCGCCCTGACCGTTTCCCGGGTGCTCCTCGCCTACGTTCTCTGGGGCGCCATTTACGCGGGCCGCGATCTCGTCGCCGGGCTCACCCTGCGGCAGATGCTCACCTATTATGTCGTCTGCGCGTTTCTGCGCGAGCTCGACCAGTCCTCCGGCACCTGCGGGGAATTCGCGGCGCGCATCCGGCACGGGTCGTTCAGCGCGTACATGGTGCGCCCCGTGCGCGCCCAGGGCCACTTCTTTGCCCAGACGGCGGGGGTGGAGGCGTTCTACGGCATGTTCCAGCTGGCGGCGATGATCCTGTGGGTGTTCGTGCTGGGCATCGACTTCGCCCCGGAGGCCACGGCGGCGGGGCTTTTTGCCGCATGCGCCATGGCGGCGCTGGGCCTCGTGTTCATGGCGGCGCTTAACTTCCTCATCTGTGTCTTCGCCTTTCGGTTCAACGACGTCTCCGCCTTCAACATGATCAAGGACAGCGTCATGAACCTTGCGACGGGCGCGCTGGTACCCCTGTCGCTCATGCCCGCGGGGGTAACAGCCGTCATGCGCCATCTGCCGTTTTACTACGTGGCGTACCTGCCCTCCATGCTCGTGCTGGGGCGGGAAAATGAGCGCATGGCTTGGGGAATGACGACCCTGGCGGCGTGGACGCTGGGCCTGATTCTGCTGGGTGGATTTTTATACGAAAGGGAACGCGTCAGATACGACGGGGTGGGGATATGAGGCAGTTCAGGCTCGTCTGGGCACTTTTCAAGATGAAGACGGCACGGCAGACGGCGTTTCGGCTGGGATTTTTCGGGCCGCTGTTCGTGGACGGCACGCTGTTTGCCCTCCAGATGCTGATGTTTTCGGCCATCTACGCCCATGTGGACGAGATCGCGGGCTGGGGAAAGGGGCAGATGCTTTTGTTCATCGGCACATTCTCCCTCATAGACGCCCTCAATATGACGATCTTCTTCTTCGGGCTCAACAATCTCACGGCCCTCATCAAAAGCGGCGATTTCGACGGGTACCTCACCCGCCCCATGAGCCCGCTTCTGCGGGTATCGCTTGAAAATGTCAGTCTGGGAAGCGCGCCCCTCATCGCCGTCAGCGCCGCGATCATCGCTTACGCCGCGCGCCTCATGGGCGGCACGGATGCCTGGCACGCGCTGGGCTACCTGGCGCTCGTCGTCATGATGCTTCTTCTATGGTACGACATCATGCTGCTTTTGCGCTGCATCGCTTTTTTCGCCATTTCCGTCGCGTCCGCCGAGCGGGTGGAGGGCGCGCTTCTGGAGATGTGCCTGATGCTCCCCGGCCCGGCGTTCAAGGGCGGCTTCAAGCTCGTCTTCACGGTGTTTCTGCCCTACGGCATCATCGCCACCGTGCCGACGCAGTTCTTCGCGGGGCTGCTCACCGGGCCGGCGTTTCTCCGCGCGGCCGGCACCGTCGCGGCGTTTACGGTTCTGTCCCTGGCGCTTTTCCGGATCGGGTGCAAAAACTACAAGTCGGCCAGCAGCTAACGACAGAACCCGCGTTTTTGGCGGCCCCTTTTGCCCCTGGCTATGTCGCGCTCCGCTTGACGTAGCGCTGCTACGTCTGCGCTTCGGCTCTGCGCCAAACGAAAAAATCTCTGCGCCCTATCATCGGTCCTTAGACTTCGCGGACTACTAGTACCGTTGCCGCTCCAGGAGCTCCAGCATATGATCCTGTGATGCGGCGGTTTTTTCACTGTCCTGCATGGCAATGTAGGCGCACAGGCTGTCGAGAAGCGCGATGTGCGCGATCCGGGCGATGGTCGCCTCCTTGATGACGCCGCCGCTGTTGGGGGATGTGATCAATTTGATGTCCGCGTATTGCGTCACGGGCGATCCGAAGTAGCTGGAGACGCACATGGTGTCGGCGCCGTGCTCCTTCGCCTCCTTCAGCGCCATGACCGTTTGAATGGAGCGTCCCGTGTGCGAGATGGCGATTGCCAGGGAGCCTGGCCGCATCAGGCTTGCGGACACGGACATGATGTGCGGATCCACGCAGGCGGTGGCGTTGATGCCGATGCGCATGAAGCGGTAATAGGCGTCCTGCACGATGGGCGCGGACGTGCCCAACCCGTAGAACTCGATGTGCTCCGCCTGCCGGATGACCTCCGACGCGCGCTCGAGATCCGTTTGGTCGATGATGCCAAGCGTGTCGTGCATCACCCTGTAAATGGAGTCAAAGACCTGCGTCATGACCGCAAACGCGTTGCCTGCCGCGCCAATGGAAACGTCTCCCAAAACAAACCGGTTCTGGGATCGGATGTTTTGGGCAATGCTGATTTTCAGGGCCGTAAAGCCGGCAAATCCCAGCTGCTGGCAAAACCGGATGATGCTGCCCTCGGAAACATCGATGGACTGCGCCATCTTTTTTACGGTGGTGTTGATAAAATCATCAGGATTGTCGGCGATCCATTCCCCGATCTTCCGTTCGACGCCCTTGGCCGTAGGCAGAAGTCCCCTGATGTAAGCCAGACAGTCCTGATTGTTCATTTTACAGCCCCCCGTCGATTAAAACGTTCTCTCGCAATTGGCACAAATCGCGGTAGCAGTGGTCGAATGCATCCCGGTGGCGCAGTGCATCCGCCTCGGAAGTCAGCCCCGTCAGCACCAGGCGGGAGGAAAAACCACAATTTCGGGCAAAGAGCATGTCCATGTCCAGACGATCCCCAATCACCGAGATTTCCTCCGCCCCGCAGTGAAACATCTGCATGAACCGAGCTGCCAACTGCCCCGACGGTTTCCCGACAATATGGGGCCGCACCCCCGTCGCCGCCGTGATGGCGTTGATCAGGATGCCGGTGTTGGGCTGAAAACCGTCCAGAATCGGTATAACGTCATCCGCGTTGGTGGCGACAAAGCCAGCCCCGTTCCCGATTTGCCGGCACGCGATATTCACGTCTCGCAGGGAAACCTCCTCTGCGTAGGCCGCCAGCACAAAATCCGGACGGTCTTGCGTCAATACGAGGCCGTTTGCCGCGGCGTGGCGCTTCAGATAGCCGCCCCCAAGCACAAATACCCGATCGCGTCCTTTCGCGGCTTCCTTCTTGAGATGTTCCACGGCGAGCATGCCGGAGGTCAGCACGCTTCCCGCTTTTGCGGGAACGGACAGCGTGCGCAGCATGCGCTCGATGACGCGTGGGCTGCGTTCGGGCGAATTGGTCAAAAAAACATAGGGGATTCCCCCCTCGTTCAAGCGCGAAATAAATTCGCCCGCATAAGGCAGCGGCGCGTTCCCCGCATAGATCGTCCCGTCTAAATCGATGATAAAATGGTGCAAAAAATCACTCCGTCATCCAGTGGCAGTATCTTCATTATAATCGAAGCAAACCGTAAAAACAAGTTTGATTGTGAGCTTTACTCACTTTTTATTCTTTTTGTTTTGAATTTTCTTCACGCGGAGGGACGCGGAGATTTTTTAGGGAGATGCCGTTCATGCGCCATTTTCAATTGGCGGCCATTTTGCGGATTTAGCCGCCGTAGAGCTTTTGGATCATCAGCCGGTAGGGTTTGCCGTATCCGTACGCCTCCACGAAAATGATCACCGCCATTACGGCCGGTAGAGCGCCATGGGCACGCGGCCGTCCTCCCCGATGCGTCTTCCAAGAGCCGCCCGGTCCCGCATTCTGTGCGGCTGAGTCACTGCTTTATGATGATCCGCCGGATGCCGTGCAAAAAAATGACCGTTGGCGATTTCAAGAAGGCCGTAGGCGACGTTGACCGGCATCGAGCCGCAGGCCGCAATCATGAGCGAATAGATTGGACAGTCGAGGGACGAGGAGAGCGTCATCCGGTACGCCGGGTCGCGCGGGTCCGGATGTCCGCCGTTCAGCTTTTCCGGTTCATAAGAGAAGAGGGCTGGGGAGAGCTTTTTGCGCCAAGAATAATAGATTGCGAAAATTCAAGTGCCTATTGCATAAGGGATAAGGTGTGAGTATAATAATTGTGGGTTTATATGGAAGCGATGAGTTAAAATGCCTCGAATGCCGAAAGGTTTCAGTCAGATACAGCAAAGAGCGCAAAATCGGACAACCAAATAACGGTAAGGCACAGAACAGTAAAGCGATAGATCAAAATATAGAGCATCTTTTTCAGATCATATGAAAGGGGTTTGACATGATAGTGAATGAGCGGGCGGCTGGGGAGAGGCGAATTCAAAGCTTTATTTTTATTCTGGCATCGGTTTTCTGCATCATTTTCATTGTATTAGGAATTTTAGAGGCAAATGCACGAAAATATCAGTTAATTTATCTTTTTTTAGTTCCGATTGTGCTTACGTTGCTCCTCTCCGGCTTATATACTTACAGAAACATATTTAAAAGTAAGTATATTGATATTATCCTGATTTTTCTAATTGCTTTTCTTCCTCGCTATCTCTTGGCTGCTACAACATGGGCAACGCCTTTTAACGATTTTGATCTCTATTATCGCACGTCGAAAACTCTAGCTGATGGTAATCTCGATATGATTCGGGGAACTTTGTACACGGTTCGATATCCTTTTTTACAGGCATTTTCGGTATTTCAAAGCTTTCTTATGGAAATATTTGGACAAGAGATGATTGTTTTACGTGTTCTCTATTCTTGTATGTCGTCTTTGTCATGTGTTGTAATCTATTTAATTGGATCCAGATATGACCGCAGAGTAGGATTGTTTTCCGGTTGTATTGCGTCTCTTTACATATCTAATATTGTTTTTTCGTCGGTTTTGACTTGCCAGCATATTAGTACCCTGCTGTACTATATTGCGTTTTACATATTCACTACCAAATACACAACCAATAAACAGATACTCCTGAAATATCTTTTTTCTGGCATAATCTTAGGATTTGCACAGCTTATGCGGGCAATCGCACCTCCAATATTGTTGGCGATCTTTATATACTCAATCATTAAAATGTGGATTGAGTTGGATATGAAATCTAAAATAATCGCTTCAAAAAGAAAAATTAAGACAATAATGAAGGCGACGGCGATTCCACTGTTCAGCCTTTTCTTGCTGCTAATCAGCTATCAAACGGTAGTAAAAAGTTTCGACGTTTATGCATATCTTAAAGGATACCGGGATGTGCCATTTATTGAAACCAAATTGAAGTTTAAGTTTTTGCTTGGCCTTAACTATTCAGGCACTGGTTATTCCAATAGTGAAGTGAGAAGGATTTCCTTTGAGGGCACTGATGAAGAAAAAGATACAATGTTTCAAGCGATCATCACTGATACTTTGAAAAATCCAAAAGTACTTATTAACGAGATTGTTATACCAAAGCTCACGAAACAGTGGTCGTCAATCGATCTTTCCTTTTATTGGCTCTATGGGGCACAATTACAAGATTTAAAGGACCAAATAGATTCTGGCACATTGGGGAAATATGCTGATATAAAAAGATATTATAATACTGGTATGATGCAAATGCTATATAATAATATTGATTATGCTACACAAATAGCAATTATGTTTTTTGCAGCCATTGGGTTTTTTGTAAGCCGAAAGATTTCTGCGAAAAATCAAATCTCACTTTATGCCTGGATTATTCTTGGTTATATCGCAGTGCATATGATTATTGAGGCACAACAACGTTATCGATATTTTGGAATGCCAATTTTCTTCCTTTTTGCAGCGATAGGTATTGTCCATTTTATGGATATAGTGATCGCGCATAAGTCCAAAGACAGAATGGTGATGGTTGGTGAGCGTACACATCAAATTGAAAGCGGTTCTTAGGAAAACTTTCATCCTGATCGAAAAAAGCCTCTGCGAGCGGGATGCGCTTATCGATGCTTCGACAGATTCCCGGAATTGATCAACCCCATGCCTTCGCGGGGACTTGCCGCATTGCGGGTCTCAAAAAACATCGGACGCTTCAGCGGGGCGGCCTATTGACGCAGCGCGTCCTTTCAGATTCGTGTGGTCGGCCGACACCAGCATGAGGCCGGCATCCTTCGCGGCGTCCGGAAGGGATTGAAAGGCGGGATTTGCCGCATGGCCCATGACCGTCGCAAATCGCCCAACCCCTTTTCCTTCAGCCGTGGATGACATCGGCGACGGGCTTTGTTCGTCCGTTTGCCCTTCTATGTCGCGCCAGTCGGATTATTTATTCCAGTTCGCTTTCCTTTTAATCAGTTCGATTTCCTTTTCGGTGGTATGCGCCGCGTCTGTTTGGCCGCGTACCCGCCGTGCCGCGTTTTCCGACATGCGTAAAAACAGTGCCGGATCGTGGTAGAGGCGTTCAATGCCCTCGGCCATTTGCAGATAATCTTCGCCCGGGGCGAGGATGGCGCATGAATCGTCGGTAAATTCCGGGATGGCGGCGACGGCGTTTGTCACCGGAACGAGCCCCGAGGACATGGCCTCATCCCGGGAAACGCCCTGCGCATCCATTCGTGTAGGCGTGAGGAAAATTCCGTACTCCTTATGGTACTGGGCAATTTCACCCTGGGTGAGAAAGCGTTGCTCCAGCTCCACATTGTCAAATTGGCGCAATGGTTCGTTGATTTCATCGAACATCGGGCCATTTCCGATGATCCGGAAGGACAGCTCGTTAAAAAACGGCTTGCTTGCCAGCGCGCAGATACATTTCACGGTCAGATCATTGGCGTACTTGTTGGACGCATAGGGCCGTATGGAGAGCATCTTTTTCCTTTGATCGGCATCCTTCTTCTCATAGGTGAATAAGTTTGTATCGACCAAATTGTGGATGATTGTGTAACAGCTTTTTGGCAGGTCGACCTTGTAATCCTCGCACACTTCGTCGGCAAAATATTGCGAGACAAAGACGAAGTGAATATTATACTGCTCGATGTGCTGAAACACATCCCACCAGAGCTCTTGCCGCTTATCGCTTTCCTTCTTGGCGGCTTCGAGCGCTTTCTCGGTTGAATAATTGTATGTCCGGCGCCACCACGGCTGAATCTCCGCGCCGTGACACCAGATGATCAGGCGCAGCCGATTCAAATATGGCTTTAAGGTGTCCCACATATCCTGCCGCAGGAAGTGAACGCAGATCGTTTCAAGGGAGTCGTTTTTCAGCATCCGGCAAAGGGTTTCTCCGCGGCCTTCGATGACATTTACGCCTTCAAATTCCCGAAAAATCTTGAATTTACCGATTCCGAAGCGCATGACGTCCATATCCAGCCCGGCCTGCTTGTATGTGCAGACCCTGCGGTGGACAAACATGTTCCGGTACAGATCATCGGGGGAGGGATAGATATTGGTCAGCGTCAGCGCCTTCGCCGCCGTATAATATTCGCTGAACAAAACCCCGTCGCGGGAAAGAATGTCAAAGCGGTCGATCCACTGCGTTTCCTCACCCTGAAGCAAAAAGCCAAACTTGAAATAATCGGCGCCGGCCGGAATGGCGATCTGCTGCAGCTCGTTGGTGGGGATAAAATGTGCGTTCATGCGCAACCCTTGCTTATCGTGGAACCAGCAGATGCCAAACAGATGCGTGCTGTCGGCCGCGTGCATCTTGACCGTCAGTCTGCCCAGATTGGAATATTTGGACGCGGAATAGCGCGTGGACATGTAGATGTATTGCGAATGTGCGGCGCTCAACGTACTGTCAATCCGCAATCGCCCGTCCGACATGGAGCACGAGAAGGGCGAATTTTCCGACAGTGAAATTCGCTCATATAATTCCGGCGCTTCGATATGCTCAACCTCATACGGCATCTCGGTTTCTTCGATGCGTACCTGTTCCAAGGTGCGCAGATCAATGCCTTGGTCCCGGAGGACGAAATCATCCGCCTCGCCGCATTGATCGAGCGGGCAGTGCGCGCGGTAGTTGAATTCGTCGATGGCCAAAAACGCCCCCTGCACACAGGTATCGGGCGTCAGTTCCATCCCGGCACACAGATCAGACCGCACGATGGACCGGCGCAAGGGCGCCGCGGTCGCAAACCGATATGCCTGGGCGGGTTGCGCCGGCTTGGTATAACCGCCGCAATCGGAATATCGCGTCGCCAGGGCGAGATCACACAAATAATTGCCGCCATAGTCGTCCTCGGGAGAGAAAAAGCACAGATATTCATCCCCCTTGCCGGCCGTCGCGTATGAATCGACCCATTCAAGGGCCTTATTGGGGTAGGTTTGCCGGTCGAACATCGCCTGGACGCGCGCTTTCTCTTGGCTGGTTTCGCAATGTGCACAGACGCGGATTGCGGGTAAACCGGCTTTGAGTGATTGCCCGAACACCGTTTGGACAATCCGATCCAACCGATCCTCGTAGAGATGCTCCTTGAGCACTTTACGCAGGCCGAGCAGACGGTACTTGCGATACGTGGTTTCATCGGAACAATAGGTGTCGAGCTGATCGGTCAGCGTCTGGGCGGAATCGGTGCAAATGGTCAATTCCCCAAAGTAGTTTTTGACGCCGCGCGCGTAGTTGCCCACGACGACGGTATTCGAAGCCAACAACTCAAACACGCGCCGCGCAAACATCGTTTGCGACTGGCTGATGGAGTTGAGGTTCATTCCATATCGATATCCCTTATAGGCGCGGTCAATTTCAGTGGGTTCAAGCTTGCCGAGGATGTAGGGCGCATAGCGCGCCGGAAAGGCATGGGGGGAATTCGGATCCCCGTAATTCCGATCGTATATGTCAATGCCGTCGCGCTGCTCGAAGACCGCCGTGAAATCCTCCATGACCCGAAGCCGATCGGGATAGCGCGGGTAATACGCGCCGGCAAAGCAGATTTTGCCGATGCGTTCGTATGTTTCGATGGGATTGTGCAATTTCGGCTGCGCCGCGAAGTGCAGGTGATACACGCGGTTGTGCCCGACGACATGCTTGTATTGGATCAAGCAATCCGCGTCGGTGGTGAAGATATAATCGCAGAGCTTGGCCGTTGCGAAAAAGGGCGAAGTGGATACCGGGTCCTCCTTGTTCCAGAAAACAATCGGAATCTTCCGGGCGCGGCAATAGCCCGCCAATGTGCTGATTTCCCGGCTGCCCCTGTCGATTTTTCGAAACCAGCTGTTGTCCTTTCCGCTCCAGGCAGATTCAATAAAGACCAGGTCGGGATGAAACGCATCCATCTGCTCTGTAAATTGGTCGGGCAGCAGTTCCAAGAGCGTGCACTCCGGGAGAAAGCAATTCAGTGTGAACGCGTCCATGATCGCGGCAACCCGGAGATCTTTGAGCGAATGCAGCCCGTCGCGCAAACGGAAGCAAAGGTCATGCTCCTTGGAAGCAAATTCGTCAGTCACCCGGGACAGGTCCATCTGTTTCTGCTGGACTGTCAGATATAGTTCCTCGACGCGTCTATGATTGTATGGCATATAATTTCTCAGCCCTTCCTCGAACGGTTCAAATTGTCACCGCGCTATTTGCGTAATTTGCCGATCAAAAACCGAAGCAGTTTGTCAATGGCCAGAACGCGGCAGCATTTGGCAATCCCTCGTCCCAAACGGGTGTCGTGCGCGAACACGCGTAGACGCTTGTAGCAAGACCAGGCGAACAGGAACAGGGGCGATCGATTGAGTAAGTTCCAAAGGTCATTTTTCTCGGCGGTCTGCTTACGCAGATCATCGCTTAGCTTACGCAGATCATTGTCCAGTTTGCTCAGGTCATAATGCAGCGAATAAATGATGCCGCGCGAGCGGTCCAGCGCGTCGTCCGCGTCGTACACCGCCCCCATGGCGCGCCCCAACTGTGAGGTTGTTTCCGCGTTTTGAGCCGTCAATTCGCCGATTTGCTTTTCGGCGGCGGCGTTTTTTTGGTTCGCTTCAGCGAGCTGCCGTTCCCTTTCGGACAGCCTTTCATCGGAAGCGCGCAGGGCGTCGGCGGATATTTGAAGCGCTTCTTCCATCTTGGAAATGTTGTTTTGCGCTTCTTCGTAGGCGAGGCGCGCTTTTTCCAATTGATCCTTCTGGTCTGTGTTTTGAACCGTCAATTCGCCGATTTGCTTTTCGGCGGCGGTGTTTTTTTGGTTCGCTTCGGCGAGCTGCCGTTCCCTTTCGGACAGCCTTTCATCGGAAGCGCGCAGAGCGTCGCCGAATTTTTGAAGCGCCTCTTCGTAGGCGAGGCGCGCTTTTTCCAATCGATCCTTTTGGTCGGCAATCTGTGCCTGCGCGTTGCGGTATTTTGTGTTGGCGTCCTCCAGCCGACCTTGTGTGAGGTTCAAACGCTGACTCAGATCGGCGGCGCTTTCCCGATGCTTATTCATTTCAACCAGTCGATCCTTCTGGTCGGCAATCTGCGCCTGCGCGTTGCGATATTTTGCGCTGGCGTCGTCCAGCCGACCTTGTGCAAGGTTCAAACGCTGCCTCAAATCGGCGGCGCTTTCCCGAAGTTTATTCATGTCATCCAGAAGCAGACGGTTGTTCTCGAAAAAATTGACTTCGACTTTTTTAAAAGTCGCCGCGTCTACGGTCATGGCGGCCGCATTCCGGTCATTGGTCCCGATTAACCCGATCCAGCCATTGAAAAGACCCAGGTCGACCACGGTGTAAAACTGGCTGAGCAACGCATACACGTCCGTAAAATAGTACGTTTGCTTGTGATCGGGGAAATCATTAATGCCAAACGGCACCGTGATAATGACCGTTCCGCCGGGCGACAGCAACTGCTGCGCGCGCCCTAAAAAATCCGCGGGATGCGTGAGATGCTCCAGCACCTCCGAAAGAACGATTGTATCGAATTGCTGCGCGCCAAAATCGTGTTGACAAAAATCGTCGCAGATGAAGGTGACGTTATTTTGCGTCTCGGGTTCTTCCGATTGCAAAAACTCTTCTGCAAAAGCGATGCTCTCCTGCGCAATGTCAATGCCAGTCGTTTTGAATCCTTTTTTGCCCAATAAAACAGAACACATTCCTTGCGAACAGCCTACATCAAGCACAAAGTTTCCCTTCGCGTGTTCGCAGATCCAATGAAGGCGGTTGATGGAAGCCTCCTGCAGGCGTACGCCCAATTTGCCTTGATAAGCTTCCACAATTCGGTCTAAACGAATGCTCATAATCTACCTCGTCCACTGTGTACTTGGCGGGAAGAATGTGTCCAATCGAAATTGGGCTTATGCCAATTCTTCGATCAACGCCTGTAAAATCCGTTCGCTGGCGCGACCATCCCCATAGGGATTGGAAGCCTGGCTCATGGCCCTGTGGTGCGCGTCGTCGGTCAGCAATCGATGTGTTTCGCGGTAGATCACCGATTCGCTGGTTCCGACCAGTTTGAGCGTTCCGGCAGTCACGCCTTCCGGCCGCTCGGTGGTATCGCGCATCACCAGCACCGGCACACCCAAAGAGGGAGCTTCTTCCTGAATTCCGCCACTGTCGGTCAGCACGAGGAACGAGCGCGAAAGAAAATTATGAAAATCGATGACCGACAGCGGATCGATCAGGCGAATCCGCGCGCAGCCATCCAGTTCATCCCGGGCGATTTGCTGAACCGCGGGGTTCATATGAACGGGATAAATCGCCTTAACGTCTCCAAACGATTCCACGATGCGGCGTATTGCACGGAACATCTCGCGCATGGGCTGGCCCAGATTTTCGCGCCGATGCGCGGTGATCAGCAAAAGGCGGCTATCGGCTGCCCAATCGAGCATCTCGTGGCGATAATCGGGGCGCACGGTCGTTTTCAGCGCGTCGATCGCGGTGTTGCCGGTCACATAAATGTGCTTTTCATGTCCCTCAGCCACCAAATTGGCTTTGGCGGCCATCGTGGGTGCAAAGTGATATTGCGCAATCAATGAAATGGAGCAGCGGTTGAACTCTTCCGGATAAGGGGAATCCATATCGTGCGTTCTGAGCCCGGCCTCGACATGCCCGATGGGAATGTGATGATAAAAGCTGGAAAGCGCCGAGGAATAAGCCGTTGAAGTATCTCCGTGGACGAGTACCACGTCGGGTTTTGTCTCGAGAAAAACTTCGGGCAATCGCGAAAGCACCGCGCAGGTGATGTCGGAGAGTGTTTGACCCTGCTTCATAATACTAAGATCATAGTCCGGCTTAACCCCAAACGCGTCAAGTACCGGTTCAAGCATTTGACGATGCTGGGAGGTGACGCATGTGAACGTTTTTATCGCGGGATGTTTTTTCATCTCCAGAACGAGGGGGCACATCTTTATGGCCTCCGGTCGAGTTCCAAATACAATCAATCCCCGCATTTGTCGGCTCCTTCTCAAATATACGCATCAACAATTGGCCGAACGATCAATCAGATCACGAACAGCCAATCCTTTTTCGTTGAATCGCATATAAGAATGGACGATGCCGCTTAAATCGCAATTCAATATGAGACTTTATCGAGTAGGATCTATGCCTTCTAACGTATACGATTTGCAAGTCGCCAGGACTCATATGTATATCCACAAAAACAAATTACCACTTTCTTACGATGTGGTGACTAAGTTCACGTCATTTTTCAATAGTATACTACAAAATACATCAAGAGACAACAAATGCGACGTTAAATTAATGTGGCAATTAAAGCGATACATCAAACCGTGCGCGTTCTCCCTTCGTTTTTCAAAACCGTTCACATCGTGATAAGATGGCATTTAAATGAAAAAACGCGCGGAGAGGCGTCGACGCCGCCCCGCGCGTTGCCGGTTACTGATTCACGCCCAGGTCCGTGGCGTAGACCATCCGCGTCTCGAAGGTTGTAAGATCGCTCTGGTCCAATTCAAACACACGCACGCCCCTCATGAGATCGTTGGATTCGCCGCCCAGGCCGTAGGTCTGGTATCCGACGTTGGCGTCGTAGCCCAGATAGATGCCGTAGTAATTGCCGATATAGTCGTTCACGTGGTCGTGGGCCACAAACATGCCGCGCACGTCGCCCCGTTCCAGCGCCGCCGCGAACAGTCCGCTGTTGATCTTTGCCGGGCACTCCACCTCAAAGCGGTGACCGGTGACGTTGAAAAAGAGCGCGTCGGAATACATGTCGGACCACTCCGGCAGCGGGATGTGGAAGAACATCAGGGAATTGAGCTTGCCATAGGAGGCCTCCAGTTCCTTGGAGGTATTGTAGTACCACGCCACCTGCTCGAACCGGAGCCAGTCATAGCCGTCGGTGGCGGCGTCGCTGGAATCGTACCGGTTGGTATCCAGGGCCCAGACGTTGTAAAGGGGCGTCTCGCCCGCGTTGTCGTAAAGGAGCACGTACATATCGCCCACCGCGTGGGTGTTGATTCCGTTGGGGTCGAAGCCTTCCGCGCCGCTCATGCTGGGCTGGTTAATGTTGCAGGAAAAGCTGCGGTAGTACGCAAGCTGCTTGATTTTGTTCCAGCCGTCCGCCACTGCGGATGCGCAGTCCTCGTCGTGGTTTCCGTAGGTAACCAGCCACGGAATCTGCCGGTCCTCCAGAGGCTTGACCATCTGGGCGATGTAGTCCTGAAGCTGCGCGGCGTCCATATCGCCGCCGACCATGTCGCCGTTCATGACCACCAGATCCGGTTGTTCGGCGTCCAGGGCCGCTTCCATGAGGGCGATGCTCTTTTCGTTTACGGTGGGCTTTTCGGCGCTGATGTAATCCTGGAAGTCGGACATTTCCATGATCTTGAACTTGCCGTTTTCGTCGAATTTCAGCATCTTTTCCGTTCCCTCACCCAGAGCGGCGGGAATCAGCGCCGTCAGAAGCAGAGCCGTCGCCACCAGAATTCCCGAGACCTTGCGCAACATCGTGCTCATCGTGACATGTACCTCGCTTTTTTTTTGCACCCCGTGCATGCAAAGCATAGTCTATTTTGGTCAAATCTCTGTCACTGCCAGTTAAAAATTTGTACAATGTGTGGCGATGCCCTCCGAATTCGAAAAATGGGTGCAAAATAGACCCCTTTGCTGTGCTATCATTTTGACAGGCGGCATCCCGGCGCTTAAGACAAGGGGGGCGACGCACATGCGCGTTCTGGAATGGGTTCTGTTTCTTTCCCTGGCGGTTCAACTGGTCTCCCCGCTCTTTTTGCGGACCGCGCTTCGCCGCCTTCTCCTCGCGGCGCTCGTCGCCGGACTGGCGGCGTGCGCGGTTCTTGTCCATGGGCCGCGCCTGGCCATGCTCCCCGCCTGCGTGCTGGCGGGGGTCGGACTCGTCCGCGCGGCACTGTTCCGGTCCGGACGCCGCGGGCGTCCGCTCCTGCGGGCGATGGGCGCGGGCGCGCTCGCCCTCTTGTGGATCGTCGCAGTCGCACTCCCGGCACTGTTTCCGCTGGTGGATCTGCCCAAGCCCTCGGGCGCATATCCTGTGGGCACCGCGCGGCTTGACTTCGTGGAGGAAGACCGCGAAGACGTCGTAGGCGGAGGTGTCTCGGACGAAACGGTTGCCCTCCGGCTGTGGTACCCCGCCGCCTCCACCGACGGCTGCGTCCGCGCCAAATGGATGGAGTCCGCGGAAGCTGCGTACTTCGCCGCGCGCATGGGACTGCCCAACGTCCTTGGGCAGCTTTGCCTGGTTCGGACCAACAGCTTCTGGAACGCGCCGCTGTCCGAGGCGCAAGAGAACTATCCCGTGCTGCTCTTTTCCGGGGGACTGGGCGGTTTTTCCGGTCAAAACGCTGTTCAAGCGGAGGAGCTGGCCAGCCGGGGCTACATCGTGTGCGCCGTGAGTCATCCCGGCGAGGACGTGTTCGTCACGCACGCGGACGGCACCACCGTCGGTTCGGACGGCGCCTTCGAGGCGGCGCTGGAGGCGGAGGCGATGGGGGCGTATTCCTCCGCAAACGCGTTGCTTGAGGAGGAATCGGCACAGGCGCGGCGGGCGTTTCTCCGCGCGTTTGTCCTTTCCAACGAGGCGGCGCGCGTCTGGAGCAAGGACCTGATTGCGGCGGCTGATTATCTGGAGGCGCTCAATGCGGCGGCGCAGTGGGCGGGCAGGCTGGATATGGATCGGCTTGGCGTGTTCGGCCACTCCTTCGGCGGCGCGGCGGCGGGGGAGGCGTGCCTTCTGGACGCGCGGTTCAAGGCGTTCGTCAACCTCGACGGCACGCCCTACGGCGACACCGTTGACGAAATCATTGACCGGCCCTTTCTGGTGATGACGGCGGGTGCTGCCGATGAAACCGCCTTGCAGGTTTCCGGCTACGCCCAGGGACAGACGGGATTTTGGGTCGCGGGCATCGAGGGCGCGCAGCACATGAATTTTATGGATCTCAATGCGGTGCTTCCGCGTGCGGGGCGGCTCGCGGGATTGCTGGGGTCCGTCGACGCCAAACGGCAAACCGAAATTGTCAACCGATACCTGTCGGCGTTTTTCGATTCCGTTCTGGGCGAACCGCGCGCGCCGTTTCGCGAGACGGCCGTTTTCCCGGTCTCCCTCCTTTCCTTCTGAGTAAACTCGACGCGGTGCGGGCGGAAATTGCGCGCCGGAAGCCGGGCGGACGTCCGTGCACCTGCGAAAGCGTCTTCTCCACGCGAATCGTCTGCGGCGGATTTTACAGCCCGAAGGGTTGGAACAGCGACAGGCTTAGAGCAATCCACAGAAATACCGAGAAGCCCAGTACGCCATCCACGACAGAACCCGCGTTTCCGACGGCCCCTTTCGCCCCTGGCTTTGTCGCGCTCCGCTTGACGTAGGCGGAAAGTCCGCCCCTGACTGCTGCGCCCGCGCTCCGGCTTCGCGCCAGGGCCAAAAGGTTCTCGCCGAATTCCACATCTCCTGTCACGGACGGAGTACCAGCGCGTCTTTTCGCCCAATCCTGTGTCGCTGTCGGCTCGAAGTAGCACTGCTGCGCCTTCGCCCCGGCCCCTTGCCTTGGACGAAAATCCATCGCGGGACTTTCTCTCGTTATTTCCGCATCTTGCTCTGACCGGAAGTCTGGCGCAGGGGTGAGAAGCAGCGCGGCATGCAAAAGCGTGGGGCGCCCCACGTCACCGGGAAGACAGCAGGGGCGTGCTTCTGGTCGCGTTCAACAAGCCGATGGTCAACCGGAACGGGCGGCATGAAAACGGCTCCTTGCGCGCGAAGCGCTGTGCGACTGCGCCGGACTTGACCGGGAGATTGCGGCACTGCGCCAAGAGCGGAAGACGGCTTCCGCGCATTCCCCGGGCGGGCGTTGATTTATCGGCGCTGGAGAATTATAATAGAATGCGGGCGCGGATCGGCCGCCGGAGTCAGCCCACAGGAGAAACTATGCAGACGAAGATCATGGTCGTGGACGACGAGCAGGAAATCGCGGAGCTCGTCGCCGTATACTTGAGGAACGAAGGCTACGATGTGTCAATGTACTTCAACGCGGCGGACGCGCTGGCGGACGCGCCCCTCGCGCCATGGAGTCTCGCCATTCTGGACGTCATGCTCCCGGACATGAGCGGCTTCGCCCTCTGCCAGAAGCTCCGGGAGCACTACCTGTTTCCCATCGTCATGCTCACCGCCAGGGTGGACGACATGGACAAGATCACGGGGCTGACCCTGGGCGCGGACGACTATGTCACAAAACCGTTCAATCCCCTGGAGCTTGTCGCGCGGGTGAAGACACAGTTGCGGCGCTACACGCGCTATAACGCCCGGACGGCAGTTTCGGAGAGTGCCGTCTACGACTTCGGCGGGCTGCGCGTTTCCCCGGACGACCACAGCTGCACCCTCTTCGGGAAGGAACTTCCCTTGACGCCCCTCGAGTTTGGCATCCTCCTGCATCTCTGCGCCCATCGGGGCAAGGTTGTCTCCGCGGAGGAGTTGTTCGAGGCGGTCTGGGGCGAAAAATACATAGACAGCAACAACACGGTCATGACGCACATCGCGCGGCTTCGGGAAAAGATGGGGGAGCCTCCTCGCAAACCAAGGTATATCAAGACCGTGTGGGGAGTGGGGTATAAAATTGAGCAATGATCTTGTGCGGCGCGCCCGGCGCAGCGCGCTTTCCAGGCGCATCCTTCTTCAATATGTCGCCACGCTTGCCGGCTTTGCGGCCGCGCTTTTTTTCCTGTTCACGCTCGCGCGCTTCCTGTACGACAGATTCATATTTCAGCAGGACGATTGGGTCTACATCCTCGCCCAGCTTTATTCGCGTTACGCGACAGTCATCAACGGGGGCACCATCCTTGCCGGATGGGTCGCAATCACCTATGTCTTTCTATCAAGGCCCCTGCGCTATCTGGACGAGGTCGTGGATGCGGCGGAGCGGCTGGCCGGAGGGGCGGGAGAACCGGTGCGGCTGTCGGACGCCATGAAGAGCACCCAGGACGAGCTCAATTCCGTGCGGGAAGGGGCGCTCGCCAACGCCATGGCCGCCCGGGAGGCCGAACAGCGCAAGAACGACCTGGTGGTCTATCTTGCGCACGACCTGAAGACACCGCTCACCAGCGTCATCGGCTATCTTACGCTCTTGCGGGACGAGCCCCAAATCCAGCCGGAAACCCGGGCCAGGTATACCGGGATCGCCCTTGAAAAGGCGGAGCGCCTGGAGGTGCTGGTCAATGAGTTTTTCGAGATCACGCGCTTCAATCTTACACACCTCACACTCGAGGTGGAATCAGTGAATCTGACGCGCCTGACGGAGCAGGTGGCGTTTGAATTCGGCCCCATGCTGGCGGAAAAGAACATCGTCTGCGAGACGCATCTTGCCCCGGAGGTGTGCATCGTCTGCGACCCGGACAAAATCGAGCGGGTGCTGGACAACCTCCTGAAGAACGCCGTGAGCTATTCGGATCCCGGCACCGCCATCCGTCTGCTGTTGGAGGAGCGCGAGGAGAAGGTGACGCTTCGGGTGGAGAACAGCGGCCGGACCATTCCGCCTGAGAAGCTCGAACGCATTTTTGAGCAGTTTTTCCGGCTTGATACCGCGCGCTCCAGCGCCACGGGCGGCGCGGGACTGGGCCTTGCCATTGCCAGGGAGATCGTCGAGCTCCACGGCGGGACCATCGTCGCGGAAAGCGCAGACGGACACACCGCCTTCACGGTGACCCTACCTGCGGGCCGCAAGAAAAACGTATGATTTTCCTGGGTGAATTGTAAGTCCGTCTCGGAAGAAAAGATAAAAACGCCGGCCCCCGTTCTGGTACGATTTGTACCGGACGGGGGCTGTTTTCGTGGGCGCTCCCGCGGAAAGGAGTCCCATGCCGAGAAAGAGAATCACACAGGTTTTTCCGTGGCTTCTGCCGCTGCGCAGGAGGCAGCGCCTGCTCTTCTTTTACGCCCGGATGCGCCTGGACGGCAACCGCTACGCGGCGGCCCAATCGCCCGACCCGCTGCCGCGCCTTCTGTTCGAAACGCGGGTGCCCCTCTACAACCGAAACACCGGCTTCGACATGGTTTATCAGGAGAACAAGGTGTTCAACCTCAAGCTCGCCGCGCGGACGCTGGACGGCGTCGTCATCCGGCCGGGGGAAACGTTTTCCTTCTGGCGGCTGGCGCGGCATGCGGATGGGGAAATCCCATACAGGGACGGGCTGACGGTGCTCTACGGAAAGCTCACCACCGCGCCCGGCGGCGGCATGTGCCAGATGAGCAACCTCCTTTTCTGGCTGTTCCTGCACGCGCCGCTGACCGTCATTGAGCGTCACGGGCATCGGGTCAAGGACTTCCCGGAGCCGCCCAGCGACGCGCCTATGGGCGTGGACGCCACGGTTTCGGAGGGCTGGCTGGATTTGCGGGTGAAAAACGGAACGGACGCGTCGTTCCGGATCGGCATCGAATTCACGGACGGGGAGATCGTGGGCCGGCTCCACACCGACCGGGAAGACGGCCTCACCTACGAGGTGACAAACGGAAAGCCGCGCTACGTCCGCGCTGGAAGAGAAGTGCTGGAGGAGGTCTCCGTTCTCCGCAGGACGGTTTCCGCCGGGGGCGCGCGGGGCATGCCGGAGCTTCTCTACCGCAACAGATGCGTCATCGGCTACCCCTTGCCCCCGGAAACACAAATTGAAACGAAAGGGTGATCCCAATGAAAAAACCGCGCATCGCGGTGCTGTTCGGCGGATGCTCCCCCGAATACGGGGTGTCGCTGGCGTCCGCCTACGCCGTCCTTACCCACATGGACCCAAACCGCCTGGTGCCCGTGCCTGTGGGCATTTCCCCGACGGGCGATTGGTTTTTATACCGGGGGGACGTTGAAAAAATTCCCCTTGACGGGTGGAACAATCCTGAGGACTGCGTGCCCGCCGCGCTTCTTCCGCGCCGGGAAGCCCCCGCGCTGCTGGCATTGGGGCCGGATGGCGGCGAGCCAATTCCCATCGACGCCGCGTTTCCCATCCTCCACGGCAAAAACGGCGAGGACGGCACGGTGCAGGGATTGTTCGAGCTCATGGGCGTCCCGGTCATCGGCTGCGGCACGCTGGCTTCGGCGCTGTGCATGGACAAGGATCGGGCGCACCGGCTGGCATTCGCCGCGGGCGTGGCAATTCCCGCGTCCTTCGCGGCGGACAAAAACATAGGTGAGGCGGAACTGCTCGTGCGCGCCCGGGGAATCGGCTATCCGCTGTTCGTCAAGCCTGTGCGCGCGGGTTCCTCCTTCGGCATCACAAAGGTGGTCGATCCCCACGAGCTTTCCGCCGCCGTGGCGCTGGCCCTTCGGTACGACGACCGCGCCATGGTCGAGGAGGCCATTGCGGGGTTCGAGGTGGGCTGCGCCGTCATGGGAAACGCCGAGCTGCGCGTGGGCGAAGTGGACGAGATCGAACTGTCGGACGGATTTTTCGATTTTGAGGAGAAGTACACCCTCAAAACATCCGCCATCCACGTCCCGGCGCGGATTTCCGCCGAAAAGGCCTCGGAGATCAAGGAGACGGCCCGGCTGATCTACCGGACGCTGGGCTGCGCCGGGTTTGCCCGGGTGGACATGTTTCTGGAGCCCTCCGGGCGCATCGTGTTCAATGAAGTCAACACCATCCCCGGCTTCACTCCCCACAGCCGCTTCCCCGGCATGATGAAGGCCGCGGGCATGTCCTTCCAGGAGGTCGTCGCCCGGGTCATTGAATGGGGGGCGGGCAAATGAAGACGGTGGTTCTTCCCGAGCGGCTCGTTCACGCGGGCAGCCTCATTCTGGTGAACGCGGCGCATCCCGTCCGCGCGGACGCCGAGGAGCGCGTGCTGGTGCCCGTCCGTCCTGCGCAGAACGACATGCTGCTGGACCGCCGGGCGATCCCGCTCCTTGCAGCCCTTATGGACGAAATCGGCGGCTGGGAGAAGATCCGCGCGGTGAGCGCTTACCGGTCGCGGCGGGAGCAGGCGGAACTGTATCGGGATTCCCTGACCCAAAACGGGCGCGCGTTCACGGAGCGGTTCGTGGCGCGGTCGGGCTGCAGCGAGCATGAGACGGGCCTGGCCGTCGATCTGGGACGCGCGGGGCCGGACCTTGATTTCATTCGTCCGGATTTCCCCTACGAAGGCATCTGCCAGACATTCCGCGCGCGCGCGCCGTCCCATGGGTTTGTGGAACGCTATCCGGCGGGGAAGGAGGCGGTGACGGGCATCGCCCACGAGCCCTGGCACTTTCGCTATGTGGGCGTTCCCCACGCGGCGCTCATGGCGGAGAAAGGGCTGTGCCTGGAGGAATATCACGCTTATCTGAAGGGATTTCTTTTTGGAAGGGCGTGCGTTTCATGCCGCACCGGGGGCCGCACAATTTGCGTCTCCTATCTTTCGGCATCAAAGGGAACGGGAACGGCGTTTGAGATCGGGGAAAATGTCCCCTACGCGGTGTCGGGAAACAACGAGGACGGGTTTGTGATTGCCCGGTGGGGGGACGAAAATGACTTCTGACGGGCGCACCGGCGGGCTCGACGCCTTTCGTGTGGCGGCCGCGCTTCTGGTGGTCGCCATCCACACCTCTCCGCTGGCGTCAATCAGCTGCGATGCGGACTTTCTGCTGACCCGAGTGGTCGCCCGGGTGGCGGTGCCTTTTTTTCTCATGGTGACGGGCCGCTTCGCCATCCGCGACGCCCGCGCCCTCGCGCGGTTTCTCAAGCGGACGGGACTTCTTTACGCGGCGGCGACGCTCGCGTATCTGCCCTTGAGCGCCTATGCCGGACACCTGAAGGACCTCACCCCCGGCGGCGCGCTGCGCCTGCTCATCTTTGACGGCGCCTTTTATCATCTATGGTATCTTCCCGCCGCCATGCTGGGGGCCGTCATCGTGTGGGGATTGGGGCGGCGTCTGCCCAGGGGCGGCGTGCTGGCAATCTGCCTTGCGCTGTATGGGCTGGGGCTTTCGGGGGACAGTTATTATGGCGCGATCCGGGATGTTCCCGCCTTCGCGGCGGCGTACGGCGCGGGCTTCCGGGCGTTTTCCTACACCCGGAACGGACTCTTCTACGCGCCGGTCTTTCTCACCCTGGGTGCGGCGGCCAGGCCGTCCCGCCGGCTTACAGACTTCGCCGGGTTTTCCGTTTCCATGGGCGCCATGATCGCCGAGGGGTTCCTTCTGCGCGGACTGGGTTGGCAGCGCCACGACAGCATGTATCTTGCCCTCGTTCCCTGTGCGTACTTTCTCTTTCGGCTGCTGCTTTCGTGGGAGCTTCCGCCCATGCCGGCGCTGCGGGGCGCTTCCATGTGGATTTATCTGATTCACCCCATGTGCATCGTCGCCGTGCGCGCGGCCGCCAAGGCGGCGGGGTTGGTGCCGGTTTTGATCCTGAACAGCCCCGTCAATTTCGCGGCGGTGTGCGCGCTCTCTTGTCTGTTGTCAGCGGTTCCGGCGTGGATGAAAATCCTTCGGCGCGGGCGGCGGTTCCGGGAAGGGCGCGCATGGATCGAGTTGGATCGGGCCGCTCTCGTCCACAACGTTGCCCAGTTGCGCGCGCTGCTCCCGGCAGGGTGCCGGCTGATGCCCGCCGTCAAGGCCGACGCCTACGGCCATGGCGCGACCCTCGTCGCCCGGGAACTCAACCGTCTCGGCGTGCGCGCCTTCTGCGTGGCCAGCGCATCGGAGGGCGTCCGCCTGCGCAAGGCGCGCGTCCGGGGTGAGATCCTCGTCCTGGGGTATACCCATCCCATGGACTTTCACCTGTTGCGCAGGCATCGGCTGACCCAGACCGCCATTGACCGCGCCTACGCCGAGGCGCTGAACCGGTACGGACGCAGGCTCCGCGTCCACGCGGCCATCGACACCGGCATGCGCCGTCTGGGGGAACGCTGCGAACATGCGGACGACATCCGCGCCCTGTTCCGCCTGCCCAATCTCCGGGTCACGGGCATCTTTACACACCTGTGCGTAAGCGACGGAACGAGCCCGGCGGACAGGGCGTTCACCCTTATGCAGGCGCGGAAGCTGGAGAAGGTCGTCCGCGATCTCGCCGCGCACGGCATCCGCCGGCCTCAAACGCACCTGCTTGCCAGCTCCGGCGTTCTTCACTGCCCGGAATTGGGCGGCGACTATGCCCGGGTGGGGATTGCCCTCTACGGTGTTCTGAGCGCGCGCGCCGAGGCCTGTCCGGTGACGCTCAGGCCCGTCCTGTCTCTGAAGGCGCGGGTTGCGTCGGTGCGGGAGCTGTTCGCGGGGGAGGGCGCCGGCTACGGCCTTTCTTACGTTGCCGCCCGGGACGGGAAGATCGCCGCGCTGGCCATCGGCTACGCGGACGGGCTTCCCCGGGCGCTTTCCGGCGGCGCGGGAAGGGCGCTGATCCGCGGCCGCGCCGTTCCCATCGTCGGCCGCGTCTGCATGGACCAAACGCTGGTAGACGTCACCGGAATTCCGGATGTAGAGCCGGGGGACGTCGCCATATTGATCGGAACGGCGGGCAACGAAACGATTTCCGCCTACGACGTGGCGGAGGCGGCCGGAACGATTACCAATGAAATCCTCAGCCGCCTCGGTGCGCGGCTGGAACGGATCGTTGTCCCGCATGGGTAAGTTTTCGATTTACCCACTGCGTAAACGAAGGGGGACCGAATTGGAGCGCCGCATCGATGAACGCCTGAACGAGATCCCCCGGTTGGGATTTGCCAACGTGCGCGCGCAGCATTTTCAATACAGATGACAAGCCACCCAGTGCCCGCCGCCGACGTCCTTGACGGACGGTTCTTCCTCGCGGCAAATTTTGCGTACCCGGGCGCAACGCGTCGAAAAGCGGCAGCCCTTGGGCGGATCGAGGGGCGAAGGGATTTCTCCCGAGATGCCGTGAAATTCCGCGCCGCCCACACTGATACGCGGCACGCTCTCTAAAAGGGCATGGGTGTATGGGTGCAGGGGGTGGGCGTAAAGCTCGCGCTTCTCCGCATTTTCCACAAGCTTTCCCAGGTACATCACGGCCACTCGGGTGGAAATATGCTCCACCACCGCCAGGTTGTGCGCGATGAAGAGATACGAAAGCCCCTGTTGTTCCTGCAGGTCCTGCAAGAGGTTTAAAATCTGGGCCTGAATCGAAACGTCGAGACTGGAGACCGGCTCGTCGCAAACGATGAGCTTGGGATTGAGCGCCAGGGCCCGCGCGATGCCGACGCGCTGCTGCTGTCCGCCCGAAAGTTCGTGAGGATACACGTTGAAGTATTCCTTCGGAACGCCTACGAGTTCCATCAGCTCCATAATCTTCCGATTCAGCGCCTCGCCGCGCAGCTTGCCGTCCTCTCCGGCGTTCACACGGAACGGCTCGGCGATGTTGTCGCTCACAGACATGTGCGGAAACAGCGAAAGAAACGGGTTCTGGAAAATAATCTGCATCTCCCGCCGAAGCTTCCTCTGTTGCGCCGGCGGCAGCGACAGAAAGTCTTTCCCCATATACGTCACCTTGCCCGACGTGACGGGAGTGAGGTGCAAAACCAGCCGCGCGAGTGTGGATTTCCCAGAACCGCTCTCTCCCACCAGTCCCAGCGTGGTTCCGCACGCCAGGTCGAACGACACCTCGTCCACTGCCTTCAGCGTCTTCGCGCCGACCTTGAAGTGCTTTGTCAGTTTTTCCGCCCGGACGATGATCTCTTTCTGTGTGCTCACGCGCGCCCCTCCTCTCCGCCATCAAGCCAGCAGCAGACGGTATGGCCGCTTCCGACGGTCACGGTCGGCGGCGCCTCCTTGCGGCAAATGTCCATGCATTGCGCACACCGGGGCGAGAAGGGACAACCCGCGGGCACCTTCTTGAGGTTCGGCGGCTGGCCCTTGATCGCCTCCAGCCGGTCGCGCTGCGCGCCAAGCACCGGTGTCGAATTGAGAAGGCCGCGCGCGTAAGGATGCGCGGGGTTTGAGATGAATTCCGCCATGGGCGCTGCCTCCATGATGTGCCCGGCGTACATCACGATGACGCGGTCGCAGAACGACGACGCCACGGCCAGATCGTGGGTGATGAGGATTACGGCCGTATCATGCTTTTTCTGGACCCCCTTGATGAGGCTCAATATCTGCGCCTGCACTGTCACATCAAGGGCCGTGGTTGGCTCGTCCGCAATGAGCAGATCGGGACTGCAAATGAGTGCCATCGCGATCATCGCCCGCTGGAGCATGCCGCCCGAAAATTCAAAGGGGTAGGCGTTGAATCGCGTCTCGGGGCTGGAGATCCCCACCTCGCCGAGCAGCTCGATGCCGCGCCTGCGCGCCTCAGATCGGCTCGCCTTGCCGTGCCAGATGAGCGGTTCGATGATCTGTTCTCCGATTTTCATGGTCGGGTTCAGAGAACTCATGGGATCCTGAAAGATCATGGACATTTCGCTTCCGCGCAGTGTGCGAATCTCACGCTCGCGCATCCTGAAAAGATCCCTGCCCTTGAACTTTGCCTCGCCCCAGGAGCGCACGTTCCGCCCGGTGCGAAGAAGACGCATAACGCTGTTGACACAGACGCTCTTGCCCGAGCCGCTCTCACCGACGATGGCCAGCGTTTCCCCGCGGGCGAGGGCGTAGGTAATTCCGTCCACCGCCTTCACGATGCCGTCCTTGCGCGTAAAGTGGGTATGAAGGTCATTGACCTCCAGGAGAAAATCGCTCATGCAAACCTCCTATCTGATCTGCCGGGGATCGAACGCGTCGCGCAGGCCGTCACCCACATAGGAGAAGGCCAGTATGACGATTGCGAAGCTGACGGCCGGGCCGAGGAGCATGTGCGGATACGAGAGGATATACTGCTGCCCCGTGCTGATGAGCCCGCCCCAGCTGGGCGCCGGAGGCAGAATGCCCAGGCCGATGAGCGACATGCCCGATTCCGCGAACATCGCCGCCGGAATGCCCTGCGACAGACAGATGACGATGGGCCCGAGGGAATTGGGGAGGATGTAGTGGCCCAGGATGCGCGCATGGGTCGCGCCCAGCGCGAACCCTGCCTCCACAAATTCGCTCTGCTTGATGGTAATCACTTGGCTGCGCACAAGCCGCGCCATGGGCGCCCAGCTTGTGAGGCCGATGGCGAGGAAGATGGTGAATAGGCTTCGGCCGAGGAGCAGAACCAGAATAAGGTTGAACAGGAACGTTGGAAAGCAGTACATCATGTCGATGATCCTGCTCAGCAGGTTGTCCAGCCGGCCGCCGGCGTACCCGGAAATGCCGCCCACCAGAAGCCCGATTAAAAGCTGCACGCAGCTGGCGCCGATGCCGACGAACAGCGCGTTTCTAAGGCTGTAGCACAGGAGCATGAGCATGTCCCTGCCCGCCGCATCGCAGCCGAGCCAATGCTGCGCGCTGGGCTTGGCGTAAAGGGCGGCATAGTCGACGTCCGTATAATGATACGGGGTAAAGAGCGGAAAGAAGATCGCGAGTGCCACCAGCGCCACGATCGCACACGCGCAGAACGCGGCCACTTTATTGGAAAAATACTGGGACAGTATGATCGCGGTGCGGCTGCGGCTCTTGATTCCGGCCGGATTTGTCCGTCTGGCTTTCATCATTTCCGCCCTCCCTTGCCTTGTATGACGCTGTTTCTGACGCGCGGGTCGAGGAAAACATGGATCATATCCACCAGGAGGTTGATGCCCATGACGAGCATGGCAAACACGACGGTGGTGGCCATGACCATCGGATAGTCGCGGTTGATGGCGGCGCTGGCGTAGTACTGCCCGAGCCCCGGAATGGAAAACATGTTTTCCACGAAGACCGTGCCCACCGTGAGATAGGCGATCATGGGACCGACGATTGTGATGAGGGGAATGAGCGAGTTGCGCAGCGCGTGCTTGAAGACCACGCGGACAAAATTGCCGCCCTTGGCGCGCGCGACCCGGATATAATCCTGGTTCATGGTATCAATGAGCGTGCTTCTGGTGTACTTGGTTACCGTACCCACCGGGCCGATGGCCAGCGAGATGATCGGCAGCACGTAATTGATGGGCTTGCCCCAGCCGATCACGGGCAGGAGACCGAGCTTGAGCCCTAAAAAGTAACACAGTAAAATCGCCATGACGTAGGATGGAATACTCAGCCCGAACATCGATATGAGAACGACGATGCGATCGGCGAGCCGATTTTGGTTCATCGCGGCAATGACGCCGAAGGGAATTCCAAGGATGAGCGCCACAGCGATGGCGATCATGGCCATCCGCGCCGAGATGGGCAGGGTCCGGGCGATGATATCCTCGATCCTTTGGGTGGGGTACTTGTAGGAAGGGCCGAACTTCCATTGAACGGCATTGACGACGAATTTCCCGTAGCGGTACCACGCGGGCTTGTTCAGGCCGTAGAATTCCTCCCAGGCTTCCTTCATCTCCGCGCTCACCGTGGCGTCCGTCAGCGTCTTTTCCAAGAGGCGTTGGGTGTCCAGATAATTGCCCGGGGCGAGCTGCAAAAGGCCGAACGTCACGGCCGAGATGACCAGAAGAGCCAGGAGAATGTGGCCGATGCGCTTCAGAAAGTATTTGAGCACAATGGAGCATCCCCTTTAAAAATTTGAATCGCCCCGCCGGGCGTCCTGTTTGCCAACTTGCCCGCCGAAACGAGTTCGACGGGCAAGCGATCGATCCAAAGAGAAATCAGTCGTTGGACACGTCCTTGAAGTAGAAGGGCGGGCTGTTGAGAAGCAGCGGGTTGCCCACATAGCCCTCAATGGTCGGCGCGATTAAAAGCGCGCTGCGCGTGAACGCGATCGGGATCGAGACGCACGCCTCCAGGCGATACGCCTCAAGCGTCTTGTATCCCTCCTCCGCTGCCACAGGATCGGCCTCGGTCAGCAGCGATTCGTACAGCGTCGCGTACTTGGTGGAAAGCTCGTCCGTGGCGGTTTGGCGCGCGGCTTCCTCGTCCGCGACGACGCGGTTCGCGTCCGCGAAGGCCTTGAGGCCCGCCGCGTCCAGGTTGCCCACGCGAATGTCGAACTGGTAATTGGAGAACGCGCCCGCAACGCTTGCCACGGAGGTGTTCCACGCATCCAGGAAGATGCCCCACGTGCCGTCCTCATGGAAGGAGTCGCGATCCGCGGTGAACGCGGCCCACTCCTCGTTCTTGATCTCCACCTTGATGCCGGTGCCCTTCGTAATCATGTCCGCGATGGCCAGCACATCCGCGCCGGGCGTTCCCGCCATGAGAAGCGTCATGGTACCCAGGCCCTCGCCGTTGGGGTATCCGGCCTCTTCCATCAACTGCTGCGCCTTCTCGACGTTATAATCGACGGTGCCGACCTCCTTGCCCAGCGTCGCCGCCCAAGAGGCGAAGCCGGGGAAGATGAGCGAGTACGCGGCCGAGGTGGTGTCCTTATTGATGGAGCTTGCGAGCACCTCGCGGTCGATGGACAGGCTGATCGCCTGGCGAATGGCCTGATTCTCCTGGAGCACGGTGTTGTCGCCCTTGAGAAGGCCGATGTAGGAGACGACGCTGGTGTCCACCATGTGCAGCTGACTCTTGAGCGTCTCATCGTTGAGCACCGCGTCGATGTCTGCGGCTGTGACGGTTGCGACGTTGATGTCGCCGGTCTGATACGCGAGCAGCTGGTTCTGGGCGCCTGCGTAGATCTCAATGCGGTCGAGCGCCACGGATTCGTAATAATTGGGGTTGGGCTCGAGGGTCAGGTGGACGTCCTCTTCGCGCGCCACGGGCATGTACGGACCGTTGCACACGATGTGATCCATGGTCGTCCAGTCGTCGCCGTAAGTCTCGATGGCCTGCTGGGGAACCGGGAGGCCCCAGCTCTCGGCCAGGCGAATGTCGAAGTTTGTGCAGGCGGTGGAAAGGGTGAACTGGATGGTGTAATCGTCGATCAGCGCGATGCCGACCTCGTCAAAGCTCACCTCGCCCTTCTGGCACGCAAGCGCGTTGAGAATCGGCGCGTTGGTGTTGAAGGCGGTGGACTTGCCGGAGAGGTACTGCGGATCGATGATGCGCCTGAGCGAATAATAGTAGTCGTTGGCGGTCAGCGCTGTGCCGTCGGACCACTTCAGGTCCTCTCGGAGCTTGGCGGTCCAGACGGTGTAGTCGTCGTTGGGTGTCAGGCTCTCCGCGTTGCCCAGGCGGGCGGTGAAATCGTCGTTCAGAAGCGTCAGACCCTCAAAGATGCCCATGCGGTCGACGTGCGTTCCCCACGTCCAAATCTGCGGGTCGAGATTCTGAAAACCCGCGACGTACAGCTTGAGTGTCTTGTCGCCCGCTGTTCCCGATTCGGCAAGCGCGCCGAATCCGAAAGACATCGAGACGGTGAGCGTCAATGCGAGCAAAATGGCCAAAATACGTTTCCTCATGTTGTTCCTCCTTCGTGAGATTGCACGATCCTGCGATAAGAGCGCAAGTCCGCTCTTTTTCATTATAATATCATTGCATTCGCGTTGGTTTCTATGGCGATTGTCCAAAACACGGCAAAGAATATTGCAATTCTTCCAAAAACAAGCACGGGGGGATTGGCAGCAGCCCGGCATCTATTATAATAAAAAGAACCGGTGCCCGCAATCGCCGGGGCGGAAATTCCAAAAATATCATCGAAATGAGGGGCGGTGCGGAAATGGCGGGGAAATATTTCATCGCGGTGGATTGCGAGGGCGTGGCCTGCGGCGTGCGGCTGGACGAGGCGGAGTCCCTGCGCTTCGCCCGGGGGCAGGCGACCCGGGAGGCCGCGGCGGCGGCGCGGGCGCTGTTCGACGCGGGGGCGGACGAGGTCGTCGTATGGGACGCGCACGGGTCGGGTGTCAATCTGGATTACGAGGTGCTGGATCCTCGCTGCCATATTCTTCTGGGCGCGGGGCACAAGGGCAGGTTCGTGGGGATCGACGAGACGTGGACGGCGGTTCTTTTCATCGGCTACCATGCCATGGAGGGTACCCGGAACGCGGTCCTGTCCCACACCATGAGTTCGACGACGTACCAGTCGTTCACGGTGAACGGTTCGCCTGTGGGCGAGATGGCCATCGACGCGGCCTATGCGGGCATCCACGGCGTGCCCGTTCTCTTCCTCGCGGCGGACGACAAATGTGTCCGGGAGGCGCGCGCGCTTCTGGGCGGCGTCGCGGCGGTGGAGACGAAGAAAAGCCTCTCCCGCACCTCCGCCGTGAGCCTTCATCCGGCGGCCGCCTGCGACGCCATATACGCGGCGGTTCTGCGCGCGGCGAATGAGGGCCCGCGCGTGGGGCCGGTGGATTTCGGAAGCCCCGTCGCCGTCGCCATCCGGTTCCAACGGACGGATCAGGCGGCCTCCGCACAGCTCGTCGACCGGGATGGGAATCCCTTCGCGTTCCGGGACGCGTTCACGCGGGAGGGCATGCTGAATCGCCTGACGGATTTGTTCTGACGGAAAGTGCCGGATCGCCCGATCCGGCACTTCCCCTTTGCGCGTCGACGACCGGAACCTTCGCCGGCGCTTTGTCCCATTCGAGCAGTGCCGCGCAACGCGCCTCCACGGACTCCCTGCCGCCCGCCGAAAACGCGAAGCCGTGGATGTTGAGCAATCGGGCACGTCCGCCGCGTCGACGAGCCGCGCGCGCTTTTCAGTGGTTTTGGTGATGGCTTCTGTGCCCGACGAAACACAGTAAAAAAAGTTGCCCGCGACGCAGAGAACCGTGAGGCCTTCTTCGTCGGGCAGCTTTTTCCATTTCGGACCTTTGCGGGCGGCGCCGCAGCAATGGGGGAGGGCCTCCACGCGCCCGAGCTCGACGCGCGTTGGTCTTTGCGAAACGGGCCGCTTCATTGATGTCCTGAGCCGTTTCGTCCGTGATGAATGAAATCCTCGTCCCGGGCCTTCTCAGAACTTCAGAATCTCGCCTCTGCGGGTGGATTCATAGATGCCGGAAATCACCTTGACGGCCTGCATCGCGTCTTCCGGCGGGATCATGGGCTCCCTGTTCTCGCGAATCGCCGCCGCCATGTCGAGGAAGAGCCGCACATGGCCGTCAATTGTAATGTCGACGTTGCTCTTCGATCCGCCCACGCCGATGCCCGGCGCCGGACGCGCGGGCGCGTCCTCCGGGTCGAGGAAATTCCAGGCGAGGATTCCCTCGTCGTTGAAAATGACGCTCCCCTTCTCCCCGTGAATGGAAAACGTGGTGGAGTAGCCGGGATAAGCGGTGGTGGCGCCCTCAATGACGCACAGCGCGCCATCCTTCATCCGGATGAGGGCGGCTGCCGTATCCTCGACGGCGATGTCGCGCGCGATGGTCTCGGCCCTTCCGTAGAGCGTGTCGATCTCCCCGCCAATCATCCACAGGATGAGGTCCACGCCGTGCACGCCCTGGTTCATCAGCGCGCCTCCGCCGTCCAGTTCCCACGTGCCCCGCCAGCCCGCGCTGTTGTAATACGCCTGGTCGCGGTAATACTTCAGCTGCGCGTCTGCGAGACAAACGCGCCCAAACTTGCCCGCGCGCACGGCGTCGCGCACGGCAATCGCGACGGGCATCATGCGCCGTTGGAAGATATTCTGCATCTTGACGCCGCATTCGCGGACGACGCGGATCACCTCTGCGATGCGCGCCGGCGTAATCTCCATCGGCTTTTCACAGATCATGTGTTTCCCGGCGCGCGCGGCGGCCATGCAGACCGCGCCGTGCGCGCCGCTGGGCACACAGACGCACACCACGTCGATATTCCCGTCGCGATACACGGATTCATCGTCATAATAGACGCGGGAAACGCCGTGTGCGGCTGCGTAGGCATCCGCCTTTTCCGGCACAATGTCGCAGCAGGCGTAGAGCACGCAGTCCGCGTCCCCGATTCGCTCGAATACCTTTGCGTGCGTCTGTGCGATGACGCCGCAGCCGATGACCGCAAAATTCAGCTTTTTCAAACCCGTGACCTTCCCTTCGTACCCCGTTGGGCGCCTCTATGATCGCGCGTACATCCTCCCGGACGCCGCCCCATACCGTTTCCAAAATGCACGGCCATCGTATGCGGGATCCGCGTCCGTGAGCGCGTCGAGCCGCACGGCCTCGCCGTTCCGCGCGCGTGAGGCCGCCGCCGCGAGCATTATTTTGACGGACTCGACGAGCGCGTCCACCCTGGCGAGCGCGTTGGGCTTTCCCTCCATCCGGTCACAAATCTGCTCGATAAGCGCTTCGTAGAGCCGCGCCGAATCAATCATGATCTGATAGGTGTTGCTGATCGTCATGGCCGTGAGCGCAAACGGCTGCCAGACGCCCGTGCACAATAAAAGCGACGCGCTTCTGCCGTCCTCAAATCCGATGTGAAGACTTTCCGTGTAAATCCCGCTTTGCCCGCTTCGTCCCATGTGGCGTACCCATGCGGCGCCCTGCCCCATAAGGCCGCCGATCGCCTCCGCGGCATGGATTCCGTAGTTGAATTCGTCGACGCCGGAGGTACAAAAAGCGTGGATGACGCGCTCGCGCTCCGGTGCCGCCAGGAACCGCCGAATCTCATACGCGTAGCGGGCGCTGGAGGAACCGAGAATGACGGCTCCCGCGTCCGCGAGCTTTAACATGCGATCGCAATCGGAAAGGCGCCCGACCATGGGCTTGTCGAGAAAAACAGGCTTTCCGCGCGCGATGAACGGCGCGGCACAGCGGAGATGATCGTCCCAGTCGCAGCCCTGCACGAAGCCGATGTCACACATCCGCGCGAGCTCGTCAATGGTTTCGCAGCGCTTTTCCAGACCGTATCGCTCGATGAACCCGTCCACCTCGGCGTCCGGGCGGAAGGAATCGTCGTATACGCCAACGTAGCGCATTCGATCCTGCTTGGCCATCGCGTCTGCGAAGCCCATGGGGTGCGACGTGTCGATGTTGACCGCCCCAACCCGTATCATGCGAATCCCCCCCATTAAAAATGCGACCGCCGATGTTTCATCGGACGGATGTTTCGCCGGTTGATTCAATTATAACCGCATTCCGGGGGATTTGCCTTGCGCATTGTCCGGTTGACATTGCGTTTTGTCTGAAATCCGCCTTACCGTCCCTTGAACGAGGCGCGGTACTTGCTGGGCGATTCGCCCCGCACGCGCTTGAACATGCGGGTGAAGTGAGCGTAATCGCGGTAGCCCACGGCCTGGCTGATTTCGAGGATGCTCATTTCCGTGTCACCCAAAAGCTCCATGGCCCTTTTGACGCGCAGGTTGTTGAGGTACTCCACGAAGGTCTGGCGTGTCAGAAGCTTGAAGATGTAGCAAAAATAGGTCTTGCTCACCATGGACAGCCTGCAGCATTCTTCCAGCGTCAGCGGTTCCGCGTAACATTGATCGATGTGTCGGATCGTTCCCGCAACCATTTCGCAGTATTTTTCGTATGCGTTTTTTGTCGTTTCCCGCACGGGCGAGCGCATAAATTCCCGCGCCAACGTCAGGAGGAGCTCCATAACCTGGAGCTGAAGGTAGTTTTCAAAGAAAAATTCCCCCTCCGCATACTCTGTCAGCATGGCGCGCACCAGCGCCTCCACCGCGCTCTTGGCGCGCTGGCTCAAGGTGAAGTTGGCGCGCGCCTTCCACAGTTCCTGACGGAACAGCGCCGAAAACGAAATCATTTGGATGGTTTGATCAAACCACGCGAGGCCGTCGTTCCGGTTTCCCAATTCCTCCAGATAAAATTCGCAGCAAATGATCTTGCTATCCTTGTGCAGAAGTGTGGAATGGGAGACGGCCGGCGGAATGAAAAAAATGTCGCCCACCGCCATTTCGCAGCTTTGCCCCTCCACTACGTGCCGGCATCCCCCCGCGCTCACGTACCAGATTTGATAATAGTCGTGGGCGTGGACGTCAAACCCGGACTGAGCGGGATACGAGAGCTCAAACGCCTTGACGGAGTGGCTCTTTTTGAACATGACGTCGTGCATGAAGAGCAGCGGCCCGCGTTGCACGGCGTTCTCTCCGTCGCACGGGAACGACCTTTTCCCGCCGCCGATCTCTTCCAGCACGCTTTGCCAGATATCCCGGTTGCGCGCCGCGTTCTCGTCAATGTCGTCCGGCCCCTGTCCGTAATAGGCTTCGAAGCCCAGCTGGAAGAAGGTCGCGATGGAATCGAGATCCCGAGGGCTGACAAAGAGATAGGCCTTTTTTCCCTGGCACTCCGAAAGATAGAGCCGGGAAACGGCGGCGCTCAGCGCCAGCATACCCTCCCGGTTTGCGCGCGCAGCGTCCACGGCAAACCAGCACACCTGCTCCATGGGCGCGCCCAGGTCGGAGCCGGGGAGCAGGCACGCCGTCGCCACAGGCCGCCTTTCGGGATCGTAGACGAGGATGAGCCTGCGTTCAAGAAGCTCACGATACCGCCCCACGAGCGCGTCAAGCGCGTGCGCGGCCTTGTCCTGTGTCATGGACGCGCCCTTCGTCTGCAAGAAAATCCAATCGGATTCCAGACCGGCGCCGAAGAGCACGCAGGCATATCCGTCCGGCGGGGAAACGGCGCCCATGGGCGCTTCTCCCAGAACCATCGCAACTTTCGGTCGTAACTGTGGCATCGCAAACCTCGCGCATTTTGTTTTTTGCTCCGTTCCTATTATAACATATCGGTCTTCGCGGGTGTCAATCTTGAGCAGATTTCGCATACCGCCGTCTCCGTTCCCTTAAAAATATCGCGGGGCTGATTGACGGAATCGGCGAACTGCGCGCATGATGATCTCGCCCGGCGCAATGGGATGTAGATGAGGGTGTTTCATTCCCGGGCGGAGCGGCATCAACGATGACTTCAAAGCAAAGGGTTTTGAAATTGTGCGCAAGAAACAAGGGGGGGCGGGAT